>CALFIT010000100.1 GCA_937877465.1 uncultured Bacteroidales bacterium
GCACCTCCACGCCTTGTCGGTCGTCGACGGCGAAGAAGCCCGCGTTGATGTCGAAGCTGCGCTCCATCTCGCCGCAGTCCGCCACACGGAAGTTGGCTTTCAGCGTGGCCGAGCCGGGCGTGCCGACGAAGATGCGGCAATAGTTGCCTGCCGCCTCCACAATCTGCCAATCGGGATTCGAAAGGGTCCAAACCACCGCGCTCGCCAAGCCCGTCGTGTCGATTTCGTAGCGATAGATGCCGCTGATGATGTTGGAAGCCACATACACCGTCGAGCTGCCGTTGATGGCGCCGATGCTCTCCGAACTCAGGATTTCGAGCCTGATTCGCCTCACGATGCTGTCGCATCCCGCCTGCGAAAACAGGGTGTCCAAATAGATGTAATAATCGCCGGGCTGGTCGTAAACCGTGCCCTCGTATTCATAATAGTCGCAGGCTTGGATGAACTGGGTGCTGGTCACCGTCTCGTTCATGTAGACGTGCATCCTCACCAAGCTGTCGCACCCTTGCGGCGTTTGGAAGACATGCTCGCCGATGAACCCGCTGTAGTTGCATTCGGTGCCGTACCAGTTGAACGGCCCGCAGACCAAGGTGTCGTACTCACGGAAGATCTGGTCGGCCAAGCTGAAGTGCATCGTGACGATGCTGTCGCAGCCTATCACCGACGAAAAGACATGCTGATAGTCGCCGTCTTCCTCGCAATAATGCTCCTGCCACCAGATGGGTTGGCACGACACAATCGTGGTATCCTTCTCGACCGGCTCGACGATGGTCAGCCGATAGGCGATGATGCTGTCGCAATGGGTGACGGAAGTCTGCAAGGAGTCGTAAAGGATGGCGTCATTATAATAAGGTATGCCATGCCACACAAAGCCGCTGCATTCCGTCATGGCGCCGCCGTCAACCAAGGTGTCGTGGCCGAGGGTGAGTTCAAGGAAATACCATGTGTCGCAGTCGGTTTCGTCGACTGCCGGCACAAACACCGAGTCGCGGACGCTTTCGGTATAGGTGTAATCAGGGTTCATTTCCCAGACGTAGGAGCCGCAAGCGATTCTGTTGTGCGTATAAGTGGCGTATTCGCCAAAGTCGAGTTGCAGTTCCACCAAGCTGTCGCAGCCTTGCGCGTTGGTCAGCGTGACCGCCGCATACTGCGTCTCGTCGGAATGGTAGAAGGTCATCCCATGCCATTCGAAGCTCTCGTGGCACGAAGTGATCGGCTCAACCACATAGTCGCTGTAGTTGATGACGATGGGCTGGTGGATGATGTGATAGCACGGGTCGTAGGTCACATATTCCACCACTCGGCTCTCCGTGACCACCTCACCCGAAGGCAGCGTGTAGGCATCGCAAGCGGTGATGGTCTCGAGCCATTCATCGACTTCGGCAATCACCGTGATCGGGACGGGACCAACAATGTCGTCGCCACACGAGTTGTGGGCCACGAAGCGCAGATAATAGCCGTTGTGACTGTTTTGCATCAGCATCGTCGGGTCGATGTTGGCGTAGGTACCGTCTTGCGTCGACGACATCTGCCATTGGGCAAGACGGTCGTTTTCGTCCTCGTTGTTCCAAACCACATTCACTTCTGGCAAGTCAAGCGGCTGTCCCTCACACACTTGCAAGGCCGAAAGCTGCACGATGGCTTCGGGCACGTCGTCGACATGGAAGGCGACCACATTGCTGAAGGCCTCGCCGCAACCGTTGGTCACCGCATAACGGAGGTAATAGCTGCCGTAGCCCAAGCCGCCCGTCGAAGGGTCGAAAGGCGTCCAAGGACCGCTCGCGGCAGTGGCGTATTCCCAATGGGCATCTCCCCCATTGACGTGGTTCATCGCATATTGCGGAGCGTTCACCGGCATGGCGCTACCCGCGCAAACGGCTGAGGGTGCCTCGATGCTTCCCATGATTTCGGGCGCGTTGTTGATGGTCAGGTTGAGGGTGAAGATGCTGTCGCAAACCAAGGGATTGCCGCTCTCGACGGTGTATTCGTAAACACCTGAGCTGTAATAGGTTTGACCGTTTTTGTACCAAGTGAACGACTCGCATTCGTCGGGATAGGTCTGCGTCTCGGTGTAGGCGTCGCTCATGATGAAATGCAAGTGCGCGGTGATGTCGCAGCCGTTGGGCGACTGCACCTGCGCCTGAAAGTCGCCCGTGTGGTTGCAGCTGATGCCGTTCCAAACGTAGGTGTCGCACGCCGTGATGGTGTCGTAGGTCGGATCGGTGGAATACACCGTGACCTGCACCACATTCGACGAATAGCTCGTGCCACAGCCGTTGACGGCCTTGTAACGGAGATAGTAGCCGTTATAGGCGTAAGGTATGTTGTTGTTGTTCAAGGCGGTAAAGTCGCCAGAGGAAGTGGGCGCGATTTCCCACGAGCCGGTGCCTTGGTTGGTGTGGCGCCATTGCACCTGAGGCGTGGTCAGCGCAAACGACCCGCCTGCGCAGATGGCCACGGGAGCGATGATGTCGCCCACCACGGGGATGTCGTTCACCGTGATCTGGACGGCGGGGCTATAGGTCATGCCACAGTCGTTTTCGGCGAAGTAACGGATCCAATAGCCGTTGTATTCGTAGGGTATGTTACTGTTGTTGAACGCATTGTAAGTGCCTCCTTGCGTGGCCGCAATCTGCCAGCCTTGGTTGGTGATGGTGGAGCCGTTGTTTTGGACGCTCGGCGTAGTCAAGCTGAAGCTGTTGCCTGCGCAAATGGCTTGTGGCGTGCTCGGCGTGGGGATGGTAGGCGCGTCGTAGACATGGATTTGCACGACATTGCTGACGTCGTTGCCACAGTCGTTGCTCACCTTGTAATGCAGGTACCAGTTGTTGTAGGTCGCCGGAACGTTCTGGATGCTAAAGGATTGGTAGGTGCCGCCTTGGGTTTGGCAGATTTCCCAAACGCCTGTGCCGTTGCCGTCGTAGGTCGGAGCCACCACGTTCAAGTCGTCACCGGCGCAAATCGCGGGCGGGGCTTGCAGCGTCCCCGTGATGTTGGGTGCAACGTTGACCACCAACTGCCGCGCCGGGTTGCTGTAGACGGCGCCGCAGCTGCTTTCCACCATGTAACGGATGTACCAACCGTTGTAGGAAGCCGAGATGTTGTTCAGATTAAAGGACTGGTATTCACCGTTTTCCGTCGGGGCGGCCACCCAGCCTTGGCTGAGGATGGGCGAGCCGTTGGCCGAATACGCGGGAGGGGTCAGGCTCAGGCTCCCGCCAGCGCAAATTGGCTGAATCTGAGGCGTTTGTCCAGTGATGGTCGGGCCGTTGGTGACCGTAATCTGCACCGCGTTGCTATGGCCTTCGCCGCAGTCGTTGGAGGCGGAATAGCGCACCCACCAGCCGTTCATCGACATTGGGATGTTGTTCGGGTCGAAATTGACAAAAGTGCCGTCATGGGTTTGGCAGCATTGCCAATTTCCGTCGGCGTCAGGCGTCACCGAAGGCAAGTCGATGCCCAAGGCCCCGCCGTCGCAAATCGCGTCGGGCGTGCTGATGTTGCCTACGGTAGGCTGACGGCTCGTCTCGATGAAGACCCAAGCCTCGTCGTAGACGCCGTGCGTGGTCACGCGGTATTTCAGCTGGTCGGTGGTGTAGTTGCCGCCCGTGAAAGTGTATCGTATCTTATTGTTTGACAAAACCGTGGCCGTCCCGTGCGAAGGTTGCGACACGATGCTAACCGTTGCGTCGTTGGCATTCGGCGTAATCACATCGTTGTTCAACACATCGATGTCGACCTCCGTACCCTGACAGGCTTGGATGCCCGTGTCGTCCACCGCATCGACGCTGTAGGTCACGTCGGGAACGAAGGAGATGTCGTCGATGCCGAAGTCGTCGCCAAAGCCGGAACTCATGGGGCATCGGTCGTAAATGATGATGGTGGCAGAGGTGGCGGTGCCGCTATTCCAAGTGGCTGCTGGGTATTGGTCCCAATAGCCGCCGCTGACAAACTGCGGCTGCCAGTTGTCCGTCCCTACTATCGTCCCGTTGATTGTGACACGAAACATGGCCCTTGCGTTCGCCGAGCCGTTCCCATTGCTGATATGGGTGGCCCAGAAGGTAAAGCTGTAAGTGGTGTTTGGCGTGACATTCACCGTCGTCGTCCAAACACGATAGGAGCTGAGGAGGCCTTTGCCGTTGGCAATGAAAAACTTACCCGTGCCGGAGGTATGGTCGCCCATATCGAAAAACTGCGTCGGATGGTAATCGTGAGGATTTCTTTTCACGATATATACACCCGGGTCTGACAAAGGATGCACGCCTGCCTCATAATAGGTATAATCCGATTGGAATCCAGTATCGCCAGCTTCAAAGTTCCAGTTTGGAATCAAATTCTGTCCGACTGCTGAGGTGATTGCCCCACAGAACAGTGTACACATTAAAACATAAAAAACACGTAGTTTTTTGACAATCAACATTCTCGACATCTTGTTATGGCTTTTCTAGTATACAAAATGCAAATATAGGCAAAAAACGTACCAAACAAAGAAAAAAATTTCATTTACAGTGGTTTTCCGTCCAAAACGGCACTTTTCAGCGTGTCGTACTCGTAGGTCAGCTTCAGCGAGAAGAACGGTCGATGCTCGTCGATGAGGCGGAGGAAGATCTTGTCACCTTCCCACATAGTGAGTTCCAAAAGGCGTTGTTTCTCAATCCATTCGAGGTCGCCCTCGTTGCATTCGATCTGGTCGCCCGTCCAGTCGGTGCAGACGAAGAGGTGCATGTGTTCGTCCTCATAAATGTTGTGTACGAAGGTGACGATGCCGCAGTAGCGCCATCGGGTGACGGTGAAGCCCGTTTCTTCCCACACCTCGCGCAACATGCAGTCCTCGGGGCTTTCGCCGTTCTCGAACTTGCCGCCCACGCCGAGCCATTTGTCGTGGTTGAGGTCGTTCTCCTTCTTGGTGCGATGCAGCATGAGGTATTGGCTGCCGCGCTCAAGGTAGCATAAGGTGGTTTGTTTCATTGTTGTTATGTTGGCCCTTCGACAAGCTCAGGGACCATAGTATTAAAAAGCAAGGCGGCCTGAGCGACCGCCTTTGCTTAATGTTGAATCGACAAAACGATTAGATGATGCCTTGGGCGAGCATGGCGTTGGCGACGCGCATGAAGCCGGCGATGTTGGCGCCCTTCACATAGTTGATGGTGCCATCGGCTTGCGTGCCGTACTGGACGCACATGTCGTAGATGTCGTTCATGATCTTGTGCAGCTTCTGGTCCACTTCGGGAGCGGTCCAGTTGATGTGACCAGCGTTCTGGCAGATTTCGAGGCCAGAGGTGGCGACGCCACCGGCGTTGACGG
>CALFIT010000101.1 GCA_937877465.1 uncultured Bacteroidales bacterium
ACAAGCCCAAAGCCGACACCAACATCGACAGCATGGTGAAAATCAGGACGATGCGGAGGATGCGGCTTTCGTTGCCGAACACGTCCTTGATTTGGTCTTCGAGGTAATAGGCCTGAAACATCTTGTCGGGGAAGAACTCCTTCGTCACCTGCTCCAAACGGTCGTAAGCCTCTTTGTGATCGCCCTTCACCTTGACCAACAAATTCCACGGATAATCGTCATCGGGATTCTCACCTCGATTGTTAATCAAGGCCGCCGACTGCTGTATTTCCAAAGGCCAAATCTTGAAATCGTAGTATATGCCACCGATTTCATAGGTTTTTCCGTCTTTGCGCCTAAATTCCGTCACCGTCTCGTCTATCCCAATTTGGCCGAAAGCATATTCATTGAGCCAATAAGACCCATGGATATGGTTGTCCTGTTTAGCGCGAAGGCCCAAGATGTCGAAATAATGCTGGTCGCCTTGTATTTGCTGGAACGAGACCCAATTGCCGTTTTCCACCTCCATCGTCCAATTGTTGGTGCCCAACAACGGCGTACCGTCACCTTGCCCCACGTCCTCCACAAACGGCTCGGCGCGATAAGCATCCAACAAGGCCTTGATTTCGCCCGTCTTGCCGTAGACATTGTCTATGACCAAAATGTCTTTCGTATTGTAGCCCAAATCGGCGGTTATCAGGTGCCGCGTTTGCAAGTAAAGGGTCAAAGCCGAAACAAGCATCACCACAGTCACGGCATTCTGCACCACGATGATGACAGGACCATAAACCGTCTTGGTCTTCACCCGCAACGACCCGCGCACAATCTCGATGGGCTGCACTTTTTGAATCATCAAAGCGGGAACAAGCCCGGTAAGGAAACCCAAAAGAAGCACGAATCCAATGACAATCAACACATTGACCGTATTGACCGCTCCGAAAACCGAGATATCGTAGTGCAATAGCTCAGAAGCGGCAGGCGCAAGAGCTTCAGCCAAAAGAACCGCCAAGCCCATCGCCAAAGCACAAAGCACAGTGCTTTCGCCTATCATTTTCAAGAAAATGCCTGCCTTTGTTGCCCCAACGAGCCTCCGCGTGGCCATTTCCTTGGCGCGAAAACCGATGAGTGCAGTGGAAAGATTCAAATAGTTGAGTATGGCGAACAACAAAAGCATTAGGCACATGGCCAATAATAGGTTCACAAAAAAGCGGTTGCCCAAACTCACAGTGGCTGTATGATCCTGTGCTCCTTCTTTAAGGAAATACACCTCACGCAGCGGGATGATGCGCACCTCGTCATACTTTTGCTTATAAACCCAGAAGTTTTCCTCGCACCAAGCCAAAATGTCGTCGTGGCGAGCCTGCAAATCCGCACCCGGATAAGTCATCACGAAGCAGACACCTCCGCCGCCACCATTGCTCATGCGCTCATTGTTGGCCGGGTTGATAATCGGCATCAAATTGCCATGTCCCAACACATCTGGCGCGTTGATGATGCTGTTGCCGAAGTCTTTGAAAACGCCGCACACCACCATGGGGTAGCCATCGTTTCTTTCCAGTATGATTTGTCGCCCGATGGGGTCTTTGTCGCCGAAATGCGCGTTGGCAAACGCCTCGCTCACCATACAACGGTCACCTGATATTTTCCAATCGGCCTTCGAGCCTTTCACAAGGTCGTAGCTGAACATCTCGAAGAAACACGAGTCCGCGAAGGTGAGGCTACCATAGACGGTCTCGCCGTCAATGCTAAACTCCTCATTGAAAGAATAGTTACAAACCGTGCACGATTTCTCAATTTCGGGGAATTGGTTGCGCAAGTGCTTGTCTAACCAATAGCCCATATTGAGGCTTTCCTCGTTGGTGATGACAAAAATTCTGTCAGCGTTCTCTTGGAAGGCATCGGTGGAGAGTTGCCGTTGCACATACACCGCAAGGAGCAGCACAAAGGCCATTGAGATGGTCAAGCCCAACAGATTGATGAGGGCGTAGAGTTTGTTCCGTTTCAGGAAGTTC
>CALFIT010000102.1 GCA_937877465.1 uncultured Bacteroidales bacterium
TTGAGGTTCTGCACCCATGCGATGGCATCCAATTGGCTCATGTCGTAGATGTTGGCCAATTCCCAGGTGAAGGTGTAGGCGAAATAGTCGTTGGCGGCCATGCCGTTGCCAAGGTTGGTGCCCGATGCCGAGGGCAGCATCTTCTTCATCACGCTGTAGAAGTCGCGCTCGCCGTTGGAACCCGGAGCCGAGTTGAAGTGGATTTCGCGCTCGATGACGCCGACATGCAGGCGGAGGTTGCCTTCGATGTCGTCCAAGGCCCTGCCCATCACGTTGACGGTGATGGTGTTTGCGGCTTCGTCAACGACGTATGACAAGCGCATCTCCAAATGCGGTGCAACGGCTTGCAACTGGTTGATTACATTTTGGTTGAGTTGGTTAGGACTACCCGAGAAATGGTTGCCGTCGATGACCACATGCGGTACGCTGTTCACGCCATAGTAGCTGGTGCGGGCACCGTTTTCCGTCGTGTTGTGGAGATACATCGGGTCGACAGCCGACGGCCAGTTCACATGGTATTTGATGGCCGCGATGATGTCGGGGTTGGCGGCGATGAGGGCGTCCATCGCGGGATTGTAGGCAGCACATGGCCCGCAACCCGTGTTGGTGAAGCTCTCAAGTAACAAGACACGCCCGTCTTGGGCATTGGCTCTCAGCGAGAAAAGCATCAGTAAAGATGCGACAATCAAAGTAGACTTTTTCATTTGAATGATGGTTTTGATGTTGGATTTTCAAGCACAAAATTAGGCATTTTTCAAAAAATGGCAATAAATATGTTGCGGGATTGGAAAAAGTTTTGCAATTTTGCAGTTCGAAAAGCAATGGAAGTTCAATTTTAAATGTTCGCACTATGATGAAGAAATCTATTTTTACCTTAATGTTGTTGGCTGCAATCGGTTGCGTATCGGCACAAACCTTGCAGCTCGAATTGGATGGCATCGTCTTCTCCCACAACGAAGAGATCGTTTGCGAAACGGAGTCTTACGGCGAATACATCCAGCATTTCCAAGTGAGGAACCTCGCGAATGTCGACCAGGAGGTCATGCTTTCGAAGGAGGTCATCTCGGATCTGGACGGGGTCATGAACTATTTCTGCTGGGGCAGCTGCTATTTGCCCGAAACGATGGTCACCCCGCGTGCCGTGACGGTCGCCGCCAACACGCTTTCCGACGAGGACCTTTCGGTGCATGCCATGTATGACGAAGAGGTCTATGGCGACGTCGTGGTGAAGTACTCCATTTTCGACATGAACACCCCCGACGATTGCGTCAGCGTCATCGTCCGTTTCCACAAGTCGGGCACGGGCCTCAACCAGATGGTGCGCTGCAACTTGGGCCACGCCTATCCCAACCCGGCTTCGTCGATGGTGCGTTTCGACTACGACCTTTCGTCAGCTGCCAACGCCTCCGTCGCCGTGTGCAACCTGCTCGGCCAAGAAGTGATGCGTCAGCCCCTGAGTGCCATGCAAGGCCAAGTCGCCTTCTCGGTGGCCGACCTCAACGAGGGCATCTATTTCTGCAACTTGCTGATTGGCGGCAGGGTAGTGAAGACCGAAAAGTTCGTCGTGAAGAAATAAAGAGTGTTTTCATTGAATATATTTGTTTTTTTCATGGTCAGTGGCCGCTCTTCGGAGCGGCTTTTTTTTGCCCGTCCACGAAGTTGCAAGGTTACAACCCAAGGATGATGGACGTTTTTTCGGCAAAAACGACGACTTTTGCACAATGTTTGATAAGCATACAGGAAATCAACCCTTAAAAACGAATCAAAGATGAACAAGAAACTTCAAAGAGACACGCAAAACAAGGTGATTGGTGGCGTGTGCGCAGGCTTGGCCAACTATTTCGACATCGACGTGGCCCTCGTCAGGGTGCTTTTCGCTTTCGCGTTCTTGGCGTTCAGCGTGGGATTTTGGCTCTACGTTGTCCTCTGGATTGTGATGCCCGCCGGCAACGGATCGGGAATCGTGGGCGAAGACGGAAGTTTTGTCATGACCGACCCGTCGGCAACGCCAAAAAAGAACAAAGGCAGCCTTGCCGCCGGACTAATCCTCATCGGCGTGGGTGCCTTGGGCCTTCTGCATCAATATGTGCCCGCCATCTCTTGGCGTACGGCCTGGCCGGTCCTACTCATCGTGTTGGGCTTGTTGCTCATCATCCCCTTTAATTCCAAGAAGTCATGAAAAGCAGGAACCTGTTTTTGGGGCTTGTCGTCATCTTCATTGGCGTCGTCGCACTTTTGGCCTCCATCGGGACCATCGATTTCAGTTGGAAGGTCGCCTATCGCCTGTGGCCCATGGTGCTCATCGTCATCGGCATCGCGCTCTTACCCCTCAAGGAAGGCTGGCGGGTGCTGTTGCTTGTGTTGGCCCTGACTGCCAGCGTGTTGCTCTATCAGCATGAGGCGGAAAAGCACAAGCGGCATTGGTGGCCTTTCTCGCAGAATGTGGCGACCGAATGGGTGGAGAGTCCGGTTTGTCACAACCTGTGAAGCCATTGAAAAGGACTTTTTTTGCTTTTTTTCGCTGAAAATGGCTGATGGTTCACGATTATTTGTTTACTTTGCACCTTCTTTTTAATAAGGTATCAACAAATTTTGAATGTATTGCGCCATGAATCACCGCCAATTGTCGAGACTGTTTTTCGCAGCCATGTTTTTCCTCGTGTCAGCCACGGCTGCTTTCGCCCAAGACAACACCATCAAAGGCTTTGTGTATGAGGAATCTACGGGTGAGCCGATGATGTTCACCAATGTCTACCTGAAGGGAACCACTTTCGGAGGGTCGACCAACGAAAACGGTTATTTCAACATCAACCGCATCCCCGACGGGAGGTATACCCTGCTGATTACCAGCGTGGGCTACGACACCGTGTCGGAGACCTTCACGCTCGCCAAGGGTGAGAGCATCAGCCGCAAGTATTTCCTGAAGGAGACCAGCCAACAGCTTGAAACGGTGACCATCACCGCCGACAAGATTGAGGCGCGCACCGAGACCAAGACCTCGGTCATCACCGTGACGCCCAAGACGATAACGAAGATCCCGAGCGTGGGCGGTCAGGCCGACTTCGCGCAATACCTGCAAGTGGTGCCGGGTGTCATCTTCACCGGAGACCAAGGCGGCCAGCTCTACATCCGTGGCGGCTCGCCCATTCAGAACAAGGTGCTCCTCGACGGCATGGTGATCTACAACCCGTTCCATTCCATCGGCCTGTTCTCGGTGTTCGACACCGACATCATCCGCAACGCCGATGTGTATACGGGCGGCTTCGGCGCCGAATACAGCGGTCGCATCTCGTCGATCATGGACATCACCACCCGCGACGGCAACAAGAAACGCATCGCCGGTAAGATTGGCGGCAACACCTTCGGCGCCAAGGTGATGATTGAAGGCCCGCTGAAGAAGGCCAAGACCCCCGATGGCGCCACGGCCTCGTTCATCGTTTCGGCCAAGAACTCCTATTTGGAGCAAACCAGCAAAGCCTTGTATGCCTACGCTTCCGAAAGCGGATTGCCTTTCAATTTCCAGGACATCTACGGCAAGGTGTCGCTCAACGCCCCCAACGGCAGCAAGGTCAACCTGTTCGGCTTCTCGTTCAACGACCAGGTGAACAACTACATGTCGCTATCCGACTTCGGCTGGAACTCGTTTGGCGGGGGCACCAATTTCCTCGTCATCCCCGGCAAGGCCCCCGTGATGATTGAGGGCAACATCGCCTATTCGAGCTACACCTCAAGGATGAAGGAAGCCGACAACCCCGACCGTTACAGCAACATCAACGGCTTCAACATGGGCTTCGACTTCAGCCAGTTCATGGGCAAGAACACCTTGAAATACGGTATCGAGATGTTGGGCTACACGACGGATTATCTCACCTACAGCGTCTACGGACACAATAAGATCGGCGCCAAGCTCAACTCCACCGAGATTGGCATGTATGTCAAATACAAGGCCGTATTGGGCAAGTTCTTGCTCGAACCCAGTTTCCGCCTGCAATGGTATGCCTCGTTGCCCGACATTTCGCCCGAGCCGCGTTTGGCCGTCAAATACAACGCCACCGACCGCCTGCGCCTGAAGGCCGCCGCCGGCATGTATTCGCAAAACTTCGTGGCAGCCACCAGCGACCGCGACGTGGTCAACCTGTTCTACGGTTTCCTTTCGGGTATCGACAACCTGCCCAAGACCTACGACGGCAAGGAAATCACCAGCTATCTGCAAAAGGCCAACCACTTCATCATCGGCGGCGAGTTTGACCTGACCAACAACATGACGGTCAATTTGGAAGGCTATTGGAAAGACTTCGTGCAGCTGACCAACATCAACCGCAACAAGATTTACGCCGACACGCAACAGAACTCCGATATCCCCGACCTGCTGAAGAAAGACTTCACCAAGGAGACGGGCGATGCCTACGGCTTCGACGTGTCGCTGAAATACGAGGACAAGCATTGGTATCTTTGGGCCGTCTACGCCTTGGGCTTCGTGACGAGAGAATATGAGAAGGCCGTCGAGGACGGCGTGCAGCTGACCACCTACGCGCCCCACTTCGACCGTCGCCACAACATCAACCTCATTTTGACCTATACGGCAGGCAGCAAGCGACAGTGGGAGTTCAGCGGACGCTGGAACTTCGGCAGCGGCTTCCCGTTCACGCAGGTGCAAGGCTTCTATGAGTATTACTCCTTCCAGGACGGCATCAATTTCGACTACACCACCACCAACGGCGAGATGGGCGTGCTCTTTGGTGATCTGAACGAAGGCCGCCTGCCCACCTACCACCGTTTCGACATCGACGCGAAGCGCAAGTTCTTCTTTACGGAAAACATCGTCTTGGAAGCCGACCTGAGCGTGACCAACCTCTACAACCGCGACAACGTGTTCTATGTCAACATTATCACCCACGACGTGGCACGCCAACTGCCCATCCTGCCTACCTTGGGCCTGACTTTGTCGTTCTGATTGCTTTTTGTGCCTTTGGAACATAAAACAAGTAAAATTTGATTTCGATATGAAAAGATTTGCATTGATTATGTCTGCTTTCCTTTTGGCTTTCAGCGGATTTGCGCAGAAAGGCAACAAGTTTACCGAAGAGGATGTGATGCAGTTTTACCGTACCCTGCAAGGCGACTATGTTATGCAGGTGAACGACTCGATCACGGCGATGGTTCACTTCACGCCCATTTGGGAAACCACGACGAACCGCTTCCAATGGCTTTATTTGGAGGCCATGGAAGGCAAGGATGTGGTGCTCCAGAAGGTGCTTGAGATTGAGCCGAAGAGTGCCAAGACCTTCAAGGTGAAGGTGTACGACTTGAAGGATCCAGGCCAGTTTGTGGGCAAGTGGGGCAATCGTAACTATTTCGATGGTTTTACCAAGCAAAGCATCCTTAAGGGCGGGAGGTCGATGTCGTTCACGAAGACTTCCGACTTTGCGTACCAGTCGCGGTGGAAACGTTACAAGGCCATTGATTGCTTTCCGAAGGGCGACCTGCTGCATTTCAAGTTTGTGCAGGAGGACGAGCGCTTCTATGTCAAGCGGATGCCGAAAGGCACGAGCCGCATCCTTGGCTACCAGGGCTTGAAGGAACTGACGGACTAAGATAGAAAAAGCGGCAATCGCCGCTTTTTTTCATTTCATCTTGAACACCCATGCGCCCGAGCAGCGGATGTCGCTGTGTTTCAGTCTGCTTGTGTCGATGATGAGCCGACCGTCCTTGTAAGTCCAAGGCAAGGATTTCGGGCAGCCCAAAAGCCGTATTTTCATCTTTTCCGAAGGCTCGTCGATGTCCAACACCAACTGGTCTTCAGGATAATCTAAGGCAATGGCGTAGAGTGCGTTTTTGCCTTGCGTGTAACACACAGAAGGTTGCTCGCAGGTGTAGGTCGCCTTCAGGCCCATCGTGGGCAGCATTGCGCCCAACTGGAAGCCTGTCATCACCTGTCGTTCCATCTTTTTCGACGACCAATAGAGGGCAATCGTGGCTTCGAGTTCGTTTTCTTCGTAAATCACCTCGATGTCGTGTTGGCCTTGGGCGAGTTTCATTTTGCCTGTGTTGGCTTGGCGTGTGTCGGCGATGATGGTTTTGCCGTCGATGACGAGTTTGGCGTAGTCATCGGCCTCGATTTCAAAGGTATAGGTGTCGTCGTCGCTGGTAAACACGCCCTGCCAATGCGCTTTGAAGTGGTCGCAGCTGATGGATGGGTCGGGTGAGTTGCGTTTCCAGTCGAAGTCAATTGCTTGGTCAGTGCGTTCCACCTTGACGGGCTTCATCTCGTAAAACTTCTTGTAGGGTCGTGTGCCGTAAATCGCTTCCCCGTTGGTTTCGAGCCACTTGCCGAGGTCTAAAAGCCTTTCTTGTTGCAAGAGCGGGATTTTGCCGTCGGCGGCGGGTCCCACGTTGAGCGTCATGCCACCGCCCGCCGCCACGAGGACGGCGAAATGCCGGATGAGTTCGTCGGAAGTCAGGTAATTCTCCAAAGGCTCGTTGCGGTTGAGGCCGAAGCTGCGTCCCAAGCCGCGACATTCGGCCCAAGGGCGGTCGGTGAGCGTGATGCCCGCACTGTATTCGGGCGTGCGGAAGCCGTGCTGCTGTCCGCTGCCCCAGCGGTCGTTGACGATGGCATCGCTGTCCACGGTGTTGTAGTACCACGAAATCAGTTCCGTGGCGTGCCATTGCTCCGCCGTGTTGCGCCACTCGCCATCGGTGAAGAGGATGGTGGGCTTGTATCTGGTAATCAGTTCCTTGAACTGCGGAATCATGTGCGTGTCAACATATTCCGTGATGTTTTCGTCAGGGTCTTCATACCAGCGGTGGAGGGGACTTGTCCATTCGGGCAGGGAATAGTAGAAGCCCATCTTGAGGCCTTTTTTGCGCACGGCTTCGGTCAGTTCGCCGCAGATGTCGCGGTGCGGCCCCACCTCGACGGAGTTCCACCCGGGCGCATATTCGCTCGGCCAGAGACAGAAGCCGTCGTGGTGCTTCGAGACCAAAAGCACATACTTCGCCCCCGATTTTTGGAACAGCTCCGCCCATTCGTCGGGATTCCAAAGCTCGGCCTTCCACCTCGGCGCAAAGTCCTCATACCGAAAGTCCTTGCCGTAAACGCGCTCTTGGAAAGCCTTGCGGTCGTCGTTGGTCATCAGGCCGCGATAGTACCATTCCGCGTAACCTTCGAGGCTGGCATAGGCGGGCACGGAATACACGCCCCAATGGATGAAGATGCCCAATTTGGCGTCGGCGAACCATTGCGGATAGCCCCGCCCGTTGATGGATTCCCATGTGGGCTGCACTTGGGCGGAAAGCACTTGGCTGAGTAGAACCCAAACAAAGAGAAGCAACGATTTATTTCCCATGATTAATGGCTTGAAAGAAGGTTTCTTAGCTCGTATGGACTTTGTCGGCAATTCCAAACGGCAACTATATACAAGTGTTCGTCGTCGGCGACATGGTAGATCACCTTTAATACCTTGAAAATGGGGATGAAACGATACTCCAATGGTAAATCATCCAGAGAAGGTTCCACCGTGCCTGTGTAAGGGAAGGCTTCCAAACGGCTCGCAAGTTGGGCAAAAGCCACTTTCAGTTTGTCGGCTTGGGCTTTCCCAAAAGTGTTGGCTGTATAGCGCAGGATGGAGTCGCCCATCTCTATGGCTTGGGGGGTCCAGTTAACTTGCATAGTCGAAATCCATGAAATGTTTGTAGGCTTCATCGGCAGGAACGACTTGGCCTAATTCTATCTGTTTCATGCTGATGGCAACTTGTTCCTTCAACTCGTCAACCGTCCAGCTGCAAGGCATCCTGTCCCAGTCGGAACGGTTGTTTTTCAGTTCAAAAGGCATTCCATCCTCGGCAATCGACTTTTTCAGGAAGATGCGGATGGCGGTGGGCAAGTCCAGTCCCAATTGCTCGAAGACGTCGGTGGCTTGTTCCTTCACGTCTTGCTCAAGGCGCAAATGTAATGTTGTCGTACACATTTTGTATATGTTTGTATAATTTTGCGCAAAAATACGATACTTTTTTGATAAACGATATGACTTTGCACAAAAAAACATAATTTTGCGCTATGAACATCTACCAACTCTTCGTACGACTCTTCGGAAACAAGCAAACCGGCTTTGTTTTCAACGGCAGCAAGGCCGACAACGGCTGCGGCACTTTCAACGACATCGACGACTGTGCGCTCAGCGCCATCAGCGACTTGGGCATCACACACATCTGGCTGACGGGCATTTTGGAACATGCCTCGGAAAGCACAGGCACGCATCCCGACATCACCAAGGGAAGGGCAGGCTCTCCCTACGCCATCACCGACTATCGTGCCGTTGACCCCGATTTGGGCACGATGGCCGACTTCGAGCGTTTGGTCGGGCGTATCCATCAGCACGGCATGAAGGTGATTATCGACTTCATTCCCAATCATTTGGCACGACAAAACAAGGGCTTCGATGCCTGCAATTTCTATTATTGCGAGGGACAACCTTTAGTTTTGCCTTCGTCTTTTATGTCATTCCACGCGCAGCGTAAGGAATCTATAAAAGACGAAGACTCGGTGACCGTTGCGCCTTACGAGGAAAACCCCGCTAAGGCAACTGGCAACAACGTCTTCGCGCCCAATCCAAGCATCGACGATTGGTACGACACGGTGAAGCTGAACTACGACTGCCACGACACTTGGGAGAAAATGCTTGACATTTTGAAGTTCTGGTGTGCCAAACAAGTGGATGGCTTCCGTGTGGATATGGCCGAGATGGTTCCTGTGGCCTTCTGGCAATGGGTTATCGCCGAATTGCGGAAGGAATACCAGCCCATGATGATTGCAGAAATCTATCAACCAGCACTTTACAAGCCTTTCCTTGAGGCGGGCTTCGATTATCTTTACGACAAAGTGGGGCTTTACAACACCTTGGAAAACATCCTTTGTCACGGCCACGAAGCGAAGGAAATCAGTCAGGTTTGGAAGGATTTGCACGACCTCGACCCACACATGCTGCGCTTTATGGAAAACCACGACGAGAAGCGTTTGGCTTCGTCGCAGTTTGTGGGCGATGCCTTTGCCGCCTTGCCTTCCGTGGCACTTTCTGCTTTGATGAACACAGGGCCGTTCATGGTTTACAACGGCCAAGAAAGTGGGGAAACTGCCATTGGTGCTGTTGGCTATAGTGGCGATGACGGGCGCACTTCCATTTTTGATTACTGTCACATGCCGCAGCACCAGCAATGGATGAACGGAGGCCAATTCGATGTCGGCCAGTTCGATGAGCGGCAGCAACGCTTGTTTGGCTATTACCGTAACCTGCTGCGTTTCAGACAAGAACATTCCGCCATCAGCGAAGGCAGGTTCTATGACTTGATGTGGTGCAATCCGTGGTACTCCAACTTCGACCCGCAGTTTGTGTATGCTTTTTTGCGCCATTCCGAGTCGGAAAGGCTGCTTGTCGTGGTCAATTTCCACCGCACCGAAAGCCGTGATGTGGAAGTGAAGATCCCGCACGATGCCTTGGCCTTGATGGGAAAACGCAAAGCCAACGAGTTTGACATGAACGACTTCGCCTCCGAGGTCCATTCCCTGCATTTGGAGCCTTCGGAAACGAAGGTCATGGATTTGGATTCGGGGGAGATAGTTTTCCAAAACGCTTGGAATTGAGGAGAATTTGGTAATTTTGCAAAATAATTGTATTAGTAGATGAGCAATTTTAGTTTACATAAAAGACGCGAGACACGAGACTGCGAGACGCGAGACAGGTCCTTGAGCTTGTCGAAAGGTTGCCCCGTGTCCCGAAGTCCCGCGTCCCGTGTCAAATAAATATGTAGTTTAATTTTGAACAGTTACTTTGAAAATGACCGAATCAAACAGGATAGAATTCAAGCGGGAGCTGACCGATGAACTCGACATTGAGAAGGAAGTTGTGGCTTTCCTCAACTATCGCGAGGGTGGCATTCTTTATGTCGGCATTGACGACGGGGGTAAGGCCGTGGGCGTGTCTGACATTGACGGAGATATGCTGAAAATCAAGGACCGCATCCGAAAGAATGTCATGCCGTCGCCAATGGGCTTGTTCGACGTGACGGCGGAAACGGTGGACGGCGTGAAAGTGATTAAGGTGTTTGTGGCGTCTGGCAGCGAGAAGCCTTATTACAAAGCCAAGTACGGTATGAGTACGCGAGGCTGCTTTATAAGGGTTGGGACAGCCGCCGAACCGATGACTACCACAATGATCGAAGACTTGTTTGCTCATCGGGTTAGGAACTCGTTAGGGCGTATCAAGTCGCCTCGACAGGATTTGACTTTCAGTCAGTTGAGGATTTATTACGAGGAAAAGAAACATCCATTCAACGAGAATTATTTGCGCAATCTGGAACTGTTGACCGAAGATGGGGCTTTGAATTATGTCGCTTATCTTTTGGCCGACGAGAACGGCAATTCCATCAAGGTGGCCAAATACGCTGGCACTAACCGAGTGGACCTCATTTCGAACAACGAATATGGCTATTGCTCCTTGCTGACGGCGACAAGGCGTGTGTTGGAGAAACTGAAGGTTGAGAATGCCATTTCGACGGAATTGACCTATATGAGCCGCATCGACACGCCGCTTTGGGACGAGCGGGCGATTCACGAGGCGGTCATCAATTTCATCGTGCATAACGACTACAGCCGCGAAGTGCCGCCAAAGTTCGAGATTTTCTCCGACCGGCTTGAGATTACTTCATACGGTCGCCTGCCCGAAAACATGTCTGAAGACGAGTTTTTCAGCGGCGTTTCCATCCCCCGCAACAAGGAGTTGATGCGGATTTTCAGGGATGTTGAGATGGTTGAGGCGTTAGGTTCCGGGATGCCGAGAATCATGCAGGTCTATGGCCGCGAGTGCTTCACGTTCATGGAGCATTTCATTCGGCTTACGGTGCCGTTCTATAAAAATGTCACCGATAATGTCACCGATAATGTCACCGATAATGTCACCGATAAAGAGGCTGTTATCAACTTGAATCCTAGGCAGAATAAAATTCTTGAAATAATGAAATCGGATATACGTATTTCGACTTCCGAGTTGGCGGAAAGGCTTTCTGTGGCGCAACGAACTATCAAAAGGGATGTTGAGCTCCTGAAACAAAAAGGATTGGTAACAAGGGTTGGTAATGAAAGAACTGGATATTGGGTGGTGCTAAAATAGCACAAAACAAAGATTTAGATAAATGATATTGAGAGAATACTTTTCACTATTTTTGCAAAACTTAATAGAGATAACTAAACAAATACATGCTACAATGAAAAAGCAAATACTATTATTCTTGGCTCTGATAATGAGCATGATGGTAACCGCACAAGTTACCATTCAAATGGAAAAAGAAGGTGGCGTTTACAAAGTGCCATGCATCGTTAATGGTGTGAAAATGAAGTTCATTTTCGATACGGGGGCGGCAACAGTTAGTATGTCTCAAACTATGGCACAATTCCTGCTTGATGGAGATTATCTTTCCGAAAGCGATATAAAAGGAATTGGACAATCTCAATTGGCCGATGGTTCCATTGTAAACCATGCCATTATCAATTTGAGAGACATAGAAATCGGTGGAATGCATATCCACAATATTGAAGCAACGGTAATTGAAGGGCAAAATGCGCCTTTGCTGCTTGGACAGAGTGCTATTAGTGAGTTGGGAAGAATATCGATTGAAGGGAATAAGTTGATTATTCATTCTAGTGATAAAAAACTCAGTCAGCAACAAATTGCTAAACTTGAAGATCAGGCAAATCGATACATTAATGCGGAAAGTTATTCAGCTGCAATTGAGTGCTTTATCCAAATTGATGAATCAAAAGGACTTTCGGAAAATGGATTGGAGCAACTTTGTAGCGCATTTTTGATGGATAACCAATATGATAACTGTATTCAATACTGTAAACGGTGGCTAAAAGAATTTGAAGAAAAAGGTGACCTTTACAATAAGGAGATGATTTATAATAGTTTGGCACTTTCATATCGTTATGGTTTTGAGGATTATACTTCAGCATTAATATGGTATCAAAAAGATCTGGATATTCTAAACAGTCCAGGCTTTTGTCATTATTATGATGAAGAAGAAGGTCTTTTTGATCGGCTGGTTGCTAGCTTGAATTCATCAATTGGTGATTGTTATTATCAAAACAGTAATTATTTTCAGGCTGAAAAGTTTTATAAACAGGCAATTAAGTCTCAATGTAAATCATTGAATGTAAACATGGAAGAGATTTTACAAGGTAAAATGCAGGATGAGCGTTTGGGTTATTATATGTACGATTATGCATTTTGTTTTTATAAGCAAAAGCATAACGTAGATGGTGATGAAGTAATGAAACTTGCTGCTTTGTGTGGAAACCAAGACGCTATTGATTTCTGTAGAAAATACAATATCAATTATCAGACGAAATCCAGTAAATTGTTTGAGTGATGGCAAAAGATAAGATATACCAAGTGTTTGTTAGCTCCACATATGAAGATTTGAAAGAGGAGCGTTTTGCAGTAATGAATGCCTTAATTGAAAAGAATTGCTTTCCAGTTGGAATGGAGTATTTTCCAGCTTCTAATGTGGACCAATTTGAATATATCAAGAAACTTATAGATGAAGTGGATTATTATGTTTTAATTGTTGCAGGAAAGTACGGATCGGTTGAGAAGACTTCTAAAAAAAGTTATACGCAATTAGAATATGAATATGCAAAGAGTAAAGATGTTCCAATTGCTTCTTTTGTGATACAAAACACTGATGTTTTGACTTCAGCAAAGGTTGAAAAGACTATGACGAGAATAAAACAACTAGATTGTTTTAAACGACTTGTCATGGCCGATAAAATGTGTAAAACATGGTCAAATAAAGATGAATTAGCCAGACATGTTCAAAATGCCATAGAAGAGCTTGTGGAATCATCACCTCGTGAAGGTTGGGTTCGACCGAGTAAAATACACTATCAAAACGTTGATAATGTTTTTGATGGTCTTGAATTAGACAAAGAAATAACACTTCATCCTATCTTACCCCCGTTTTCATTATATAGTGAAACAGATTTGGTCAAAAAAACAACTTGGAGACAAGTGTTTACGATGATTGGGCCATATTTGAAAAACCCAATAAGAAGAGTTGATTATGAGGAGTTGTTACGTAAGTATTATATTGGTATTTCACAAAAAGACATTGATAGTTTGACAGAGAAACTGATATGTTTGGGCTTTTTGCTTAAGAAAAACGAAGGTACATATCAAACTGGTTATATTGAGCTTCTGTCATTATCTGAGAAGGGCTGGACATTATTTGGCAAAGTAAAAGGGTATTTGTAAAAGACAATTTCTAATTCTGAATAACAATAAAGACACTATGCTCTCTCTCGTACACAACGACCCATGGCTCGCCCCCGTCGCGCAAGCCGTTGACGACCGCCACGACCGCTACGAATGGCGGCTGAACGACATCAGAAACCGCTACGGTAGCCTTAAGGCTTTCGCCTCGGCGCACCAGTTCCTTGGCTTCAACTACGACAAGCGTCGCCACGGCTGGTGGTACCGCGAATGGGCACCCGCCGCGCATTACCTCTCGCTCATGGGCGACTTCAACGGCTGGAACCGCTACGAGTTCCCCTTAGAGAACGTCGGCAACGGCATCTGGGAAATCTTTTTGCCCGACAGCGAGTTTGCCCGTCGCCTAACGCATGGCAGCAAACTGAAGGTGTTGGTGCAGTCGCAAATCGGTGAGCATGAGCGCATTCCCGTCTATATCAAGCGCGTGATTCAGGACGAGGGTACCAAGGACTACGACGGCCAGTTCTGGAACCCGCCTACACCTTATCTATATAAGCACGCCGCGCCGCAACCGAAAAACGAGCCGCTGCTGATTTACGAGGCGCACGTCGGCATGGCGCAAGAGACCGAAAGGGTAGGGACCTACAAGGAGTTCACCCAAAACATCCTGCCGCGCATCAAGGCGGACGGCTACAACGCCGTCCAGCTCATGGCCATCGCCGAGCATCCTTATTACGGCTCGTTTGGCTACCACGTTTCCAATTTCTTCGCGCCGAGTTCGCGCTTCGGTACGCCCGAAGACCTGATGGAACTCATTGACACAGCGCACGGTATGGGCCTGTTGGTCATCATGGACTTGGTGCATTCCCACACGGTGAAGAACATCCGAGAGGGCATCAACCTGTTCGACGGGTCCGACCACCAGTATCTGCATTCGGGCGAGCGCGGCAACCACAACCTTTGGGACTCCAAGCTGTTCGACTACGGCAAGACGGAGACACTGCAATTCCTGCTCTCCAACGTGCGCTACTGGTTAGAGGACTTCCGCTTCGACGGCTTCCGCTTCGACGGCGTAACCTCGCTGCTCTATCTCGACCACGGCAACGGCCTTGTCATCGACAGCCCGTGGAAGTATTTCGACGGCAACGTGGATGCCGACGCGGTCACTTATCTGCAATTGGCCAACACCTTGTGCCATGAACTGAACCCGCAGGCCGTCACCATTGCCGAGGACGTGAGCGGGATGGCGGGACTTTGCCACCCGATTGCCGACGGCGGCATGGGCTTCGACTACCGCTTGGGCATGGGCCTGCCAGACTTCTGGATCAAGGTGCTGAAGGACCAACCCGAGGCGCAGTGGAGCATGAACGAGTTTTTCTTCACCATGACCAACCACCTGCCGCAGACCAAGACGGTGGCCTACGCAGAGTGCCACGACCAAGCCTTGGTGGGCGACCAGACCATCGCGTTCCGCCTGATGGGGGCCGAGATGTACACCGCCATGAGTATAGATACGCCCTCGATGACCGTCGACCGTGGCATCGCCTTGCACAAGATGATCCGCCTCTTCACGCTCACCTTGGGCGGCGAGGCTTGGCTCAACTTCATGGGCAACGAGTTCGGCCACCCCGAATGGATTGACTTCCCGCGCTTTGACAACGGCTGGAGCTACCAATACGCCCGCCGCCAGTGGTCGTTGGTGGATAACCCGAACCTGAAATACCGCTTCATGGGCGAGTTCGACAAGGCCATGCTTGATTTCGTGAAAAGCCATCCCGTGATGCAAACGCCGCCCGCATGGATGCTTCAGGCCGACGAGGAAAACAAGACCGTCGTCTATGAGCGCGGCAACCTGATTTTCGTCTTCAACTGGGGCTTCCGTTCCATCCCCGATTACGAAATCCCCGTGCGGCAAACAGGTGATTATCAAATCATTCTCACTACTGATGACCCTGCTTTCGGCGGCTTCGGCAACATTGACGCCTCCACCAAATTCCCCTCGGAACAAAAGGGCGACCGTGTCACGATGAAAGTGTACAATGTGAGCCGCGTGGCGACGGTGTATGAGCGCATTCCTTAATGGCAGAGGACTTGTTCCTTAAACCAAGCCTTGTCCTCGTCTTTCAGGTCCATCCCTTCCAACGAATTATCAAGGTCGCGGAAGTATTCGCGGAATTGTTCAACGCTCTCTCTCAGCGTGTTGGGAGCGTAGGTCACCTTCTGGCCCATGCTTCCAAACAGTCCCAAGGCATCGTTGAGGACGATACCGGCCTTACGGTTCTTCAGTCCGGCGATGGCTTTGGCGGCACGGCGTTGGTGGCCCATGATGCCGTCGGTCAGGTCGAGGGTGCCGGTCGGCGCGTATTCCACACGGATGTCGGCTCGCTCGTTCCATTGGCTTTCGGGCAGAGGCACCACCAAGCAGAAGTCGTTGCCGTCGTAAGTCCAATCGATTTCCTCGCCGTTGCAAAAAACGTGTTCGGGAACGTCGGAGGCCACGAACTTGAGCGTGACGTTGCGCGTGGCCATCGTGAAACTGCCTTCGGCGGGATAGATGTTGGCGAAGTAGACGTTGCCTTGCCGCGTGGCGCGGAATCGCACCCTCATGTTGTTCGCGTCGTAATCCTTGTCGTCGCCGTGGTCGTAATACAAGGTGAAGTCGCCGTCGGCGCCCGGATAGACCATCAAGTCGAAAGGCGTATGGGCAATGCCGTCCACATCTTGATGGCAATCAGCGTATTGCGGGATGATGGAACCGGCTTTCACATAAAGCGGGTATTCGTCAATCATGAAGTGCCGCGTGACCACTTGGCCGCCTTGCAGCATCGTGCCTGTGCTGGCTTCAAACCATGTGCCGCGTGGCAACCAGACGTCGAGGGTGGAGCTGTTGCCTTCCATCGGCGCGGTGATGGGGGCCACAAGCATGTCGTCGCCAAACATGTATTCGTTGCGGAAGCTGTATGCTTCGGGGCATTCCGGCCAGTAGTAATAGAGTGGCCGACAGAGCGAAAGCCCTTCGTCGTGGGCCTTGCGGGCCATGGTGTAGATGTACGGGATCATCTGGCGGCGTTGGTGGATGGTGTTGCGGACGATTTCGGTGTATTCGTCGGGCAGCGTCCAAGGCTCCTTGTTGATGGAGGCGTCTTTGGTGGAATGGCTGCGCAGGATGGGACTTAAAGCCCCGAATTGCATCCAACGCGCATAGAGTTCGGGCGTGAGGGTGCCGCCCCAGTGCCCGCCGATGTCGTGACTCCAGAAGCCGTAAAGCACGTTGCTCGCGGTCGAGTTGAAATAGGGCTGGAAGTCGAGCGATTCCCACGAGATGACGGCGTCGCCAGAGAACCCGATTTGATAGCGGTGGTTGCCCAAGCCGCCCCAACGGTGGTAGAGCATCGGGCGCGTGTCGCGGGTGCGTTCGAAGTTGGTGAAGAAACAGTAGTTGATCCACCAAGTGTTGCTGAGTTGGGTGAGGCGTTTGTCGTTGGGCCATTGTTGCCAGTCGAGCCACCAGAAGTCGATGCCGTTGCGCTCCATGGGCTTCAGCACGACGTCAAACATGCCCGACATGAAGCTCTTGTTGGAGCTTTCCCACGGGATGGCGGGTCTCCCAGTCGTGTCGAGATGCATATAGTTGGCCAATTCGTCATAGCGTTCCTCGTAAGGCTCCATGCCGCCCGCAGGGTGCAGGTTGAGCGTGGTGCGGATGCCGCGTCGGTCCATGTCGGAGATGAGGCGCGTGTAGTCGGGGAAGAGCTTCTTGTTCCAAGTCCAGCCGGTCCAGTTGCCCTTGCCTTCCTCGGTGTAGTGCCAGTCCATGTCGATGACGAGCACGTCGATGGGGATGTCGTATTGGTCGAACTTCCTGACCAAGTCGCGGAGTTCCTTGTCGCTGTACGACCAGTAGCGTGACCACCAGTAGCCGAAGGCGTAACGCGGCGGCAGCGGCACTTGGCCCGCAAACACGGTGAAGTCCTTCAGCGCCTGCTTGTAGTCGTGTCCGTAGCCCAAGAAGTACCAGTCGCGGTGGGTGAGGCTCTCGCGTTCCGTCACCCAGGGCCAGTCGCTGTCGTCGAAGAGATAGCTCTGCGAGTCGTCGATGAGCGTCCAGCCGTCGGTGGCAAGCAGTCCGTCCTCGATGGGCATGGCTTGGTGTTCGCCCCAAACGGAGGTCTCGCCGTTGAAGCCGTCCAAGGTGCGGTAGGTGCCTTTCAGGTTATGCTCTTGCACCATGCCGGGTTTCCACACGAAACTCGGGTTGACACCTTTCAACGAGCTGACAGTCAGGTTGTCGGCGGTGAAGTCGCCAGAGCCTTTCTTGTATTGCAGCTTGAGTTTCGCGGTCGTGATTTCGATGGTCTTGCCTTCCTTGACCTTGAAGTCGACGGCGGGATAGTCGCGGACGACGGCCACCTGCGAGGCGTTGTCGACAAAACGTCCGTCGGGGGCGTATTCCATGCGGATGACCCCGTCGGTGATGACGGTGAAACGTACGGTTTCGTCTTGGTAGGCGATGTTTTTGCTTTGTGC
>CALFIT010000103.1 GCA_937877465.1 uncultured Bacteroidales bacterium
CGTATGCACGGCAGTTCATGGGCCGCCTCAACAAGCCCGACGTGGAAAGCATCACCGGCCTCTCGCCCGCCATCGCCATCGAACAGAAAGTGAACTCGCACAACCCGCGCTCCACCGTGGGCACCAGCACCGAGATCTACGAATACCTGAAACTCCTCTACGCCCGCATCGGCAAGACTTACTCGCCCACCTCGGGCCAGCTGGTCAAGAAGCATCAGGTGATGGACGTGGTGAACCATATCCTCGGCTTGCCGACAGGAAGCACGGCCTACATTGTCGCGCCACTTCACCTGCCCGAAGGCCGCAGCCTCGACGAGCACCTCAGCATCCTCATGCAGCAGGGCTTCTACCGTATATTATATAACGGCGAAATTGTCAAAATCGAGGATTTCCTCGACCAGAAGAAAAAGGTCAGCGAGAAGAAGGTGAAGCTGCTCATCGACCGCGTCAAGGTCAGCGAGAGCATGGACGACGCCATCGGGCGCCTCTCCGACTCGGTGCAGACGGCTTTCTACGAAGGCAAGGACAACTGTCAGGTTATCAGCGAAATGAACGGCCAGCGGCAGGAAGCCGACTTCTCGTCGCGTTTCGAGTCCGACGGCATCACCTTCGAGCCGCCCACGGCCAACATGTTCGCCTTCAACAACCCCTATGGCGCCTGCCCGACCTGCCAAGGCTTCGGCAGCGTCATCGGCATCGACCCCGACTTGGTGGTGCCCAACAAGAGCCTCTCGATTTACGAGAACGCCATTGCCTGCTGGCGCGGCGAGAAGATGAGCGAGTGGAAAGACGCCCTCATCCGCGTGGCCGACAAGGTGGGCATCCCGATTTTCAAGCCGTTTTACGAACTCACCGAGGAACAAAAACGACTCCTTTGGACGGGTAACCGCTATTTCGAGGGCATCAACGACTTCTTCAAATACGTTGAGTCCCAGTCCTATAAGATACAATACCGCGTGATGTTAGCCCGCTATCGCGGCAAGACGGTATGCCCCGAATGTCACGGCACACGCCTGCGCAAGGAAGCGCAATACGTGAAGGTGGGCGGCAAGAGCATCACCGACTTGGTGCAGATGCCGTTGGACGAACTGAAGGCCTTCTTCGACCACCTGAAACTCGACGAGACCGACAGCAAGATAGCCACACGTCTGCTTGTGGAAATCAACAACCGCCTGAATTTCATCATCGAGGTGGGCTTGGGTTATTTGACCCTCAACCGACTCTCCAACACGCTATCGGGCGGCGAGTCGCAGCGCATCAACTTGGCCACCTCGTTGGGCAGCAGCTTGGTCGGCTCGACTTACATCTTGGACGAGCCGAGCATAGGCCTACATTCGCGTGACACCGAGCGACTTATCAAGGTGCTGCGCCGCCTGCGCGACATCGGCAATACGGTCATCGTGGTCGAACACGACGAGGAGATTATCCGTGCCGCCGACTACATCATCGACATCGGACCCAAGGCGGGTGTCTATGGCGGTGAGTTGGTCTTCGAAGGCGAAATCAAGGACCTCATCAACTGCGAGCGCAGCCTTACCACACAATACCTTACGGGCAAGATGGGCATCCCCGTGCCGACCCGTCGCCGCAAGAGCGCCAACGCCATCGTCGTCAAAGGCGCGACGCAAAACAACCTCAAGAACCTCACCGTGCGCTTCCCGCTCAACATGATGACCGTCATCACGGGCGTGAGCGGTTCGGGCAAATCGACCTTGGTAAAAGACGTGCTCTACCCCGCCCTGAAACGGCATTTGGGCGAGACCGCCGAGCGTTGCGGCAGCTTCGGAGCCTTGGAAGGCGACCTGCGCCTCATCCAAGCCGTGGAGTTCATCGACCAGAACCCCATCGGGAAGTCGACACGCTCCAATCCCGCGACCTACCTCAAGGCCTACGACGAGATACGGACCCTGTTCTCAGAGCAGAAATTAGCCAAACTGCGCGGCATCAAGCCGGCGTTCTTCTCGTTCAACGTGCCGGGAGGCCGCTGTGAGGAATGCGAGGGCGAGGGCGTGCAGAAAATCGAGATGCAGTTCATGGCCGACGTCTATCTGCCTTGCGAGGCCTGCCACGGCACGCGCTTCAAGGAAGAGGTGCTGGAGATCAAATACGACGGCAAGCACATCGCCGACATCCTCGACATGAGCATCGACGAGGCCATCGACTTCTTCGAAGGCTCGTCGGAGAGCAAGACCCCTGTGGTGGGCCGCATCCTCGCCCGACTCAGGCCGTTGCGCGAGGTGGGTTTGGG
>CALFIT010000104.1 GCA_937877465.1 uncultured Bacteroidales bacterium
TATCTTCGCCGCCGAATAAACGGAAACGCCTGCAAGCATGAAGAACCAAGACACAAGCCGCCTCGTCAGGGATTATGCGTTCCTGCCCATACTGGTCGTCAGCATGGCAGCGTCGCACTATCTCTTAGGCTCGCCGGCGGCTGGCGTGGGCCTGTGTTTTGTCTTGCAGCTCATCGAGTTCTTCGTCAAAAGGCGGAAACGCTCCGACAAACGGGAGTCGTTCAGGGAGTTCTTCTCGTTCAAGGTCTTCACCAACATGAGCTTCTACAGCCAGATTGCCGCCTATCTCAGTGCCATGATGTACTTCTGCTTCATCTATTTCCGCAACGAGACCTACGACACGACGACCTACCTCGAAATGCTGCTGTGGCTCGTCCCATTCTCCCTCACCCTCTGGCTGTCGTCGAAGGTCATCGCGCGAAACAGGGCAGTCGTCGGCCTCAACCTGTTTTGGATCGGCATCGTGATATGGGTGCTCGGCTTCATCTTCATGTTCAGGGCAACTTCTGTCGGGAAAGAGCTTTTCTGGACCATCGTCTGGGGCATCGGACTGTCTTCGCTTGTGGCGGCCATCAACCTGTTCTACAACGACTTCATCTCCGTCGCGCTCATCGCCGACGAGGAAGTGGAAGAAAGCGAGATGCACCGCATTGCTGACGCCAACACCACGGCGGCACGAACCATGGCCATGCTGCTGATGGTCGCCGTCCTGCTCATCTGGAGGCTTTTCATCCCACGCACTGCTGACGACCTTTTGCCTGATGTTTACACGCGGACGATGGTGCAACTGCCCATGCTGTTCATGCTCATCAGCGCCTATTTCGCGTTGAGGCAGCCTTTGGACCGGCGCAACCGCGAGAAACTCCGCAACTACCTCGACAGCAAGCGCGACGACCTCCACATCAAGGAAAGCCTCGACCGCCTTCTCGTGAAGAAATACCGTGTGCGCTTCGGCGTGAGAATCATGATGGCTGTCGTGCGCCCATTCCTCCACCTCAAGGTGAAAGGCAAGGAACACTTGGACACCGACCACTATCCCTCGGTCTTTGTGTGCAACCACGGCGCGATTTACGGTCCCGTGTCGGCGGTGATTTACCTCCCCACTTATTTCCGCCCGTGGATTCACGACGTGGTGCTAAAACGGAAAAACATGGCGATGATGACATTCCGGCAGCTCAGGCCGAAGATGCGGTTCCTGCCGCGCCAATGGGTTTGGGGCTTGTCGTGGCTCACGGCAGGCATCGTTTGCTGGGTACTGAAATCGTTCAACCCCATCCCCGTCCGCAGAGGGTCGTCACGCGAGGTGCTGAGCACCTTCAACCTCACCCTCGAAGCCCTGACGGAAGGCGACAACATCCTGCTGTTTCCCGAAAAGCCCCGCGAAACGGGCCAAGACACCGACTTCCGCGAACTCTTCACCGGTTTCGCCTCGCTCGGGAAGATGTACCACAAGAAAAGCGGCAAGGCCCTGCGGTTCTATCCCATCTTCACCGACAGCAACAAACACACCTTCACCATCGGCGAACCCGTGACCTACAATCCTGAAAACGAGGCCCACGCCGAGAAGGTGCGCATCGCCAACCTGCTCCATGAAAAGATGGAGTCATTGAAAAAGGACTGAATTTGAAGGAGTTTTTGCCAAACTTCGGCACATTCTCGGCCATGACTTGTGACCATGACCGCCTTAACGATTGTTGGGGCGGTCATGGCAATTGTTTAACGCACAGAAGAAGACCCGTTTTGGCTATTCTCTTGCGGGTTTTATCCTCACCCGCCGCAAATCCAACAGGTTCGTCGGATTGCTGCCCATGTCCTCCACCCGCTTGTTGACGAAACGCAGCACCTCGTCGTAGAACAGCACCACCACGGGCGCGTCCTGCATCATCAGGCTGTCCATCTCGGTGTAGTAACGGGCACGTTGCTGCAAGTCGTTGCACAACAGGGATTTTTCGTAGAGTTTGTCGTACTTGGGATTGGTGTAATGCGTGTAGTTGGGCCCCTCGGGTGCGAAGTTGGCCGTCGTGAACAGCGAGAGGTAGTTCTCCGCGTCGGGATAGTCGGCCACCCACGAGGAGCGGAAAAACGGCAGACTGCCATTGCTTCTCATGCTGCGCATCGTGGCAGGCGGCATCACCTCCATCTTGCATTGCAGCCCGATTTGCTCCACCTGACTCTGCACAAACTTCCCGATGTCGGCATAGTCGGCCACGGTGGAGAGTTGCAGCAGGTAACCTTCCAGATGGTTCTC
>CALFIT010000105.1 GCA_937877465.1 uncultured Bacteroidales bacterium
CGAAAGAGAAAATAATCAATTAAATCGAATAGTAAATTTATTCGACTCAAATGTTGAAATAATATATATATCACCTCACGAATTAAATCAAGATATTATACTTTATTATACATCAATAATGGAAACCTTCGGAGTGGAAAACCCTAGAGAAAGATTTCATATAGTAATTCCCGACGCATATAAACAATACCCTCCACATTTTAGCTGGTGCGCCGAAGAAATCAACCTCATCGGCAGCGCGGCCTACGCCAAAGAGTGTGCCGACAACATGATGGACATCGTGGGTTATTTCAACATGGACATGAACGGCTACCTCGAGGAAGGCTCTGAGATCCACATGCATGTGGTCTACGTCAACCAAGACTCGCTCTTGGCCAATTTCTTCTACGACGTGTGCCACACCTACCATCCCGACATGTCGGTGGGCCAGCACTGGATGCCGCATGGCGACAGCGATTTCTCGTCGTTCAACCGCAACGGCTACCCCGCCCTTCATCCCTTCGAGGACGTACACGCCAGCTCGCCCTTCATCCACACCCGACAGGACATTTTGGGCGTGAGCGTCAACAGTCTGGAACAATCCAAACGCTTCGCCGAAATCAATTTGGCGGCGGTGGCGCATCTGGCGGGACTCAACGAGAGCGCATTGGACGAAAGCGAACCCGTGGCCGTGGCGGTCTATCCCAATCCGGCCAAGGACCAGGTACACATTGTGGCCGACGACTTGCAGCGGATTACCGTTTGCAACCTGTTGGGACAACAAGTCAAGACGATGGAACTCCACGGCGACAGCAAATGTACTTTCAACACAAATGATTGTGCTTCAGGACAATACATTATACAAATCGCCACACGCAAAGGTGTAGCGACTCGTTTGTTGATGGTAGAATAAACAGGACTTCAGCCCAACGCCTTCACGCCGGCATCGATGCGCTTGAGGGTCTCTTCCTTGCCCAAGAGTTCGAGGATCTCGCCGATGTGCGGGCCTTTGCCGGCACCGACCACCATCAGGCGGAGGCCGTTCATCACCAAGCCCATGTTCAGCTCATTGCCCGTAATCCAGTCGTTGAGAGTCGCGTCAATGTTGGCCAAATTCCAGTCATCGATGCCACGGATGACTTCCTTGACCTTAAGCATGGTCTCGGCGGAGTTCTCTTTCCAGCGTTTCTTCACCGTCACGGGGTCGTATTCCGTGGGGGCCTCGAAGAAGAAGAAGCTCTGGTCCCAAATCTCTTTCACGAAGTTGACCCTATCCTTCACCAAGCCAGCCACTTTCACGGCAAAATCCATCGGCGTGTCGATGCCCTTCTCGGCCTTCAGCCAGGCTTGATAGTCCTTGCCAACTTCCTCGTCCGACTTGCGCATGAGCCATTCGTGGTTGAACCACTTGGTCTTCTCCACGTTGAACTTCGCGCCGCTCTTGCTGCAACGCTCAAGCGAGAAGGCTTGGATGAGTTCGCCCATGGTGAAGATTTCCTGCTCGGTGCCCGGGTTCCAACCCAATAAAGCCAGCATGTTGATGAACGCTTCGGGATAGTAGCCCGACTGCTTGTAGCCCATGGCCGTGTCGCCGGTCTTCGGGTCTTGCCAAAACATCGGGAATACGGGGAAGCCGAGGCGGTCGCCGTCACGCTTGCTCAGCTTGCCGTTGCCGTCGGGCTTGAGCAGCAGGGGTAGGTGGGCAAACTGCGGCGCTTCCCAGCCGAAGGCCTCGTAGAGCATGACGTGGAGCGGCATGGAAGGCAGCCATTCCTCGCCACGGATGACGTGGCTGATCTGCATCAAGTGGTCGTCGACGATGTTGGCCAAGTGGTAGGTCGGCATGCCGTCGCTCTTGAACAGCACCTTGTCGTCCAAGGTGTTGGTCTGCACGCGCACCTCGCCACGGATGAGGTCGTGCATGACGATTTCGCGGTCTTCGGGAATCATGAAACGCACCGTGTAGGGCGTGCCGTCGGCCATCAGCTTTTCGACTTCTTCCTTACTCATTGTCAGGCTGTTGCGCAGATGCTTACGGCTTTGGCAATTGTAGATGAAGGTCTGCTTGTTGGCTTCGGCCTCCTTACGGTAGCGGTCGAGTTCGTCGGCGGTGTCGAAGGCGATGTAGGCGCAGCCTTTTTCCAACAGCTCGTCGCTGTATTGCTTGTAGAGGTGCTTGCGGTTGCTCTGCTTGTAGGGACCGTATTCGCCGCCCACGTAGTCGCTTTCGTCGAACTTGATGCCGCACCAGTCGAGCGATTCGACGATGTATTGCTCGGCGCCCGGCACGAAACGCGTTTGGTCGGTGTCCTCGATGCGGAGAATCATCTTGCCGCCGTTCTTTTTGGCAAACAAGTAGTTATATAATGCGGTGCGCACGCCCCCGATGTGCAGCGGACCCGTCGGGCTGGGGGCAAATCTGACTCTTACTTCTTTCATTATATTGATATTTAATATTTTACAAAATCCAATTTTATGATTATTGGGAATTAACAAGGTGCAAAATTAGCGAAAAAGTAACCTTTGGAGAAAGATTTGAGGAGAAAACTACGATTTTGTAAGGGAATAATAGGTTCCACGACCAGTGCCTTCCCTGACCAACAACGATTTCTGCACCAAATCCTCGATGTCGCGCAAGGAGGTATCAACGGAACATTTGGCCAACTTTGCCCATTTTGAGCTGGTCAGTTTGCCGTCAAATCCATCCAACAAGCGATTCAGCACCTTCCTTTGGCGCTCGTTGACCGGGATTTCTTTGTATCTATCCCAAAACGCCGCCTTTGAAAGTACCTTTTCGATTACCTCTTCGGTGTGCCGTAACGCCTCTTTCATGCAGTCCAAAAACCATGAAATCCAAACTGTTATGTCCATTCCGCCATGCTGGGTCTTTTCCAGCATTTCATAGTATTCTGAGCGACGGTTGTTGAAAGTGGCTGACATGCTATAGAAACGATGTATCATTCCGTCTGAACGGGTCAAGAACATATCGGTCAGTGTGCGCGAAAGCCTGCCATTGCCATCGGAAAAAGGATGAATGGTGACAAACCACAGTGGAATGATAGCGGCCTTGACAATTGGGTCGATGTATTGCGTGTCGTTGGCCCAACGAATGAGTTCGTCCATCATGCGAGGCACTTCTGTCGATGGAGGGGCTTCGAAATGCACTTTCTCCTGTCCTAAAGCGCCAGAAACCACTTGCATCGTTTCCGGTCCTTCGCGCCATGTGCCCACCTTAAATCGTGTTGCATTGGGGAACAAGGCTTCGTGCCAGCCAAACAAACGTTCTTTACTCAGGGGAGCACTATTGTGTTTCACCGCGTCCACCATCACGTTCACGATGCCTTCAACATAACGGTCTGCTGGGGGAAGTCCCTCGCGCTCCAAGCCCAACTGCCGTGCCACGGAAGAACGAACCAACTTGTCGTCAAGCAAAACCCCCTCGATTTTTGAGGAATTCGTCAAATCGTCTGTCATCACATCTAGGGCGGTATTCAGTTCGGTATCGAAGCCTAATGTGGTGATACGGCCTATCAAGATGCCCTGTTTCATCCTAACCTCCGCCAACGATGGCGAAAGTTGGTCGACATTCCAAGTAAAGTTAGGCCATTGTGGATGCTGCCAAATGTAAGTTTCCATAGTTAAAAATGAGTTTTGCGGTGCAAAGATACACTTTTTCGCCGCAAAAATGCGGTGCAAATGAAAATTTTTCGCCGCAAAACGAAAAAAGCCCACCGAAAAGGTGAGCTTCTTGAGGTACCTGGCGGACTCGAACCGCCGTCCCCGGTTTTGCAGACCGGTCCCTAACCGCTCGGGCAAGGTACCCTTTTGCGGCGGCAAAGATACAACTTTTTTGGATAATGCAAGATATTTCGTTGAAAAATTCAAGCCAGACCCCGTGCGGAGAGTTTCAGCCAGTTCCAAACCACCAAGGCAACGAAAAGCAGGCCACAGTACACATAGAAGAGCGTCAGGTCCTTGCGCCGCAAGTGGGTCATGGCGTAGGCCGCCGTCAGTACGATGAAGGGAACCATAGGCTCGTGGTAACGCTCCGAGTTGGCGGCAAACGAGAACATGATGATGGCCAAATACGACAGCTCGTAGGCTCCAATCAGCGAGAAATCGCGCCATTTTTTCTGTCGGAAGGCGATGACGATGGCCAACATCGCGAAGAAGGCCAAGAAATTGGTCACATAGGTGCTGCCGTGGATCATCTTGTTGTGGTCGGGCGCCTCCTCCACCATCGGGGCTAAAGGCAGGACGAAAGCCCCTGGTGCCATCAGCCAGCTCTGGGCCAATTCACTATGTGCCAATCCCATGGACTCATACCTGTCAGACTGATAGTCCAAGTCGGTGAACTTGAACTTGTAAATATAACGCATCTCCCAACCGACCGGCGAAAACAGGAACACAAAAAACACCACAACCGTTGCTGCAATGGTGACGATTTTGACCTTCTTGCTCACCCGATCGGGCGATGACAAGACCAAAAAGACCAGAAACGAAAAAACCAGGCACATGCCAATGATGGTACGGAAGCCGAAAGTCAGCCCTACGAGGAGAATGGGAAAGAGAATGTTCCAAACCGTGTATTTCTTGCTGCGGATAAGATAGTCCATGCGCTCGAGCGCCAAAACGGAGAGGAAAATCATCTCCGTCTCTTTGGTGTGCAAGCCGCAACTCTGTATCAAGATAGGCGTGAAGACACTCATCACGGCGGCCAGGCGGCCCGTACGCTCGCCGAAGGTGCGCGACCCTAACTTCCATACCACAATGCAAAGATAGGCACTCATCAAGCCTTTCAAAAACCTTGGTGTCAATAGGTTGCGACCAAATATCGTGTAAATCAAGATCAACCAAAGCGGATAACCTTGGTCGGAATAGCCCATGGTGTAGGCGTTCAGGTATTTGAAGATAAAGGTGAAGTAGCCGTGCCGCACAAACCTTGAAAGATAGGCACTCATCTTGTGATAGCCTATGCTGTCGGCTGCACCATATTCAAAAGCAATGCCCGTCTGATAGTAGTAATAATAACACATCACCAAGGCATACACGATACGTAAGGCCAAAGCCGTCCAAAACACTTTGCGCCAAAACACCTTGGGCGCATCGTTTTTCCATCGCGGATAAAAGATGGCGGTCATGACAAAGAAAAACAACACCTCCCCAATGCCCCACAACACCCATTTGGCTTGCATGGCGTATCCCCTAAACACCACGCTGATGACCACAAGAGCCAACAAATAGACACCCATGCCGAGGATTGAGAGATGTCGGAGAAGTTTGTTTCCCATAGCACAAAAAAAGGTGATGAGGCTTCTCATCACCATGTAACTCCAAGAATTAGAAAATGACGATGGGTTCGTCACCCTTGCGCTTGGTGAAAGTCTTTTGCAACAGGGCCTTCTCCCCTGGAGTGACGGTTCCCACCTTACGCATGTCGAGACGTTCCCAACGGAGAGGCTTGTACTCATGCTTGACTCGATATAGCGAGTCGGAAGCCGTCAGCACTTCTGCATCATAAACCTCCACTATCGATGGGTCGACGGTTTCAAAATCAAGGTGCAGATTGCGTTCTCCAACATTATATTCGTAAGTAAAGGGATAATAAACGGCATGGTCTGAATGACGGTCGCGCTGAACACCTTGGCCGTCTTCAAGGAAATACATCAAGTAGCCTTGCGTGGTGTCGTAAGGATCGAATTCGCCACTTCTGTAGCTATCCTCGATGATCTGGCCATAAAAGTCGACATCCCATTGTTCGTCAAAGGTGATACCGAAGATCTTGTTGACAAGCCCGTCAAAATCAAGCGTGTTTTGCGAAAAGACCACTGTACGAAAGACGTGACCGTGTTTCGAGGTGACCCTGAACGACGAGGCCCGAAATTCCCCAGCGCCCTCAAAAGTCTTCACGGAGATGGTGATGACACTGTCGGTTTTGGTGCCCGACATCGGCGTAATGGTATACCAATCCGCATGATCGCTAAGGGTAATGGACCAGTCGCAATTGGATGTGACGGTAATGGTCTGTGATTCTGCCTCCAACGGAAACCATAACTCTTGAGACGAGACTAAGATGCTTTCGGGTTTCGAGCAACTGACGAAACTAAGGGCCGACATGACAATGAGCATGGCTGCCATGACACTGTTTTTCTTTTTCATTTTATTGTCGTTTTTGAATTTGCCTGCAAAATTACACATTTTTGTCATACGCGTTTCTTTTTTGGGGATTTCTTGGGTTTCATCGGCTTGTCGGCCAACATCTCGAAGTCCATGCGGTGCTTGAAGAGGTCGACGGCTTTGACGACCACGCGCACTTCGTCGCCGAGCTGGATGACGCGCCCCGTCTCCTGCCCGATGACGCGGAAGTTGTCGTCGTCCAAATAGTAGATGTCGCCCGGCAGGTCCTCGTAGCGCACCAAGCCTTCACATTTGTTGCCTTTCAGCTCGACGAAGAGGCCCCATTTGCTCACGCCGCTCACCAAGCCTTCAAACACCTGCCCGATCTTGTCTTGCAGGTATTCGGCCTGCTTGTATTTGATGCTCTGGCGTTCCATCTCTTCGGCCTGTTTCTCCATCTCGCTGGCGTGTTGGCACATCTCCTCGTAGTGTTTCTTGTCGGCAGAACCCTGTCCTTCAATGAGATAACGCTCAATCAGGCGGTGTACCATCAGGTCGGGATAGCGGCGGATGGGCGAGGTGAAGTGGGTGTAATAGTCGAAAGCAAGTCCATAGTGCCCGATGTTGTCGGTGCTGTAGACGGCCTTGGCCATGGTGCGCAACGCGACGGTTTGGATGAGGTTCTTCTCGCCCTTGCCTTCCACGTCCTTGAACAGTTTGTTGTAGGAGTTGACCAACGAGGTGCGGTTGCTGAGGTTCATGGTGTAGCCGAGGCGCGAGATGAGCAGCATGAACTTGTTGAGTTTCTCAGGGTTAGGCTCGTCGTGGACGCGGAAGACGAAGGTGTTGTTGTGCCATTGGCTCTCCGGCTTGCCGAAGGTCTCGGCCACGGTGCGGTTGGCGAGCAACATGAAGTCTTCGATCAATTCGTGGCTTTCGTTTTGCACGCACACGTAGGTGTCGATGGGCTTCTTGTTTTCGTCGAGGACGAACTTCACCTCCTCCGAGTGGAAGTTGATGCTGCCCAAGGCCATGCGTTGCTCGCGGAGCTTGGTGGCCAAGGCGTGGAAAGTCAGGATTTCGTCCTTGTAGTCGCCATCGCCGCCTTCGATCATCGTTTGCACCTCTTCGTAGGTGTAGCGTCGGCACGACTTGATGACGGTCTTGCCGATCCAGCGGTCGTAGATCTTGGCCTCGTCGTCCATCTCGAAGACCACGCTGAAGGTCAGCTTCTCCTCGTTGGGGCGGAGCGAGCACACGTTGTTGCACAGCTTTTCGGGCAGCATGGGGATGGTGCGGTCGACGAGGTAGACGCTTGTGCCACGGTCGAGGGCTTCGCTGTCGAGGGCTGTGCCGGGACGCACATAGTGCGACACGTCGGCGATGTGGACGCCCACTTCCCAACGGCCGTTGGCCATCTTCTGCAAACTGATGGCGTCGTCGAAGTCCTTGGCGTCGGCGGGGTCGATGGTGACGGTGAACACCTTGCGGAAGTCGCGCCTGCGCTTGATTTCGTCCTTGCCGATACGGGTGGGAATCTTGGCGGCTTCTTTCTCCACTTCTTTCGGGAACTCGATGGGGTACTCGTGGGCGGCCAAGATGCTTTCCATCTCCACGTCGTTCTCGCCGGGCTTGCCGAGCACGCGGGTGATTTCGCCGAAGGGGTTGCCTGAGCCGTCGGGCCAGTCGGTGAGGTGGACGATGACCTTCATGCCGTCCTTGGCGCCATGAAGGTCGCCGCGTGGGATGAAGATGTCGACAGGCATCCATTCCACGTCGGGGCGGACGTAGACGTAGCCGTGCGAGATGCTGAGGATGCCCACAAAGTCGGTATGGCGGCGTTCAAGCACCTCCACAATCTCGCCTTCGGGCTTGCTGTTGTTGCGCTTGGGGAACATGGCCACGCGCACGCGGTCGCCATGCAGGGCCTTGTAGGTGTCGGCAGCCGCGATGAAGATGTCCTCGCCGTCGTCGCGCACCACGTAGGCCTTGCCCGTCGACTTCATCTCGACGATGCCTTCCACGTATTTCTGCCTTGGCCCGAACTGCGCCAAGCCCGCCTTGCTCATCACGTAGCTGTAGGGCCGCGCCTCGTCGAGCAGGCCCTCGTCCTTCATATTAATAAGGAGTTTGTAGACGACATCCTTGCCTGCTTGGTCCTTGATGCCCATGGCTTTGCAGACCTGCTTGTAGTTCTTGGGGCGGAACGGCTCGTCGGCGAAAATGCCGAGGATCACGCTGGTGAACGTGCTAAGTTTGTTCTCTATTTTTTTCTTTTTTGGCATATCGTTCAAGATTTAAAATTCAAGATTTAAAATTTAAGATTCAAGATTGGTCACATGTCGTTCATGGACAGACCTTTATAAACGACCTCGAAGTCCTGCACCTCCTTGTTGGCGGCCAAGAAGTGTTGGGCTTTTTCGGCCTTCAATTGTTTACAATGTGTTTTACGATAACGTAACACGGGTTACAGTAACATATATTACGTTGCAAAGATAGGCATTTCTCGGCAATACGCAAGTATTTCCCTGATTTTTCTGACGTTAGATGCTTATTTAGACGACAAAGCTATAACAATTAGTAGTTGCAACTGGACGGTCTTTTTCCGCATTGCAAATGCTGATGTTCGCGGCTTCCGAATTCGGAAATTCGGGAGAACGG
>CALFIT010000106.1 GCA_937877465.1 uncultured Bacteroidales bacterium
GGTCATTTGCATTTCGATCACTTCAGCCTTGGGGGCTTCGTACATTTTGTTCATCTTTTTCATTTTTGTTCTTTTTTTAGGTTAGACTATTTGTTTGTTATTGTATTCCTTATTCGATTGTGTTTCATTGAGTTCACAATTCGGCTGCAAAATTAGCAAAATAATTCATACAAATGAAAAAAAAATCAATTTTTGCCAAATTTTCCAAAACTATTCTTCAAGGCGGCACCCATTTCGCGGAAAGCGGCCTCGGGAAACACCCTTGCGCGGTAGGCGAAATCGACGAAAATGCCCACGGCGGAATGGAGCTTGCGCATGACACCGGCCTTGCGGGGCTTGCTGCGCTTGAAGCTGCTCTTGCGCCCGAAGTTGCCCGTCGCCATAATGCGCCTATAGAGCCTTTGCGCCCTGCGCCGGCAGCGCACGTCGTAGAAAGGCATCTCGGCTTCGGGCAGGCCTAAGCGCTCCACCATGAGGTAACCGAAGGTCTGCCAAGGCTGCATGAGGTGCATGTCTTCGAGCCATTGGCGCAGCTTGTCGGTGTCGAGAAGGCCGTGGTAGGCGTGGAGCGTCATGGCCACGTCGGTCACCTGCCGCCAGCCCACGCCGGTGGTCAGGAAGTGGTGCCAGGCATGGAAGAAGGTGAAGAACACCTGAAACTCGTTGGAGGGCACCGTCAGCGCGAAGCCCTCGAAATCGACCTGTCGGGGATGTTGGAGCAGGCCGTCGCTCTCGATGGCGGAATAGCGTTCGCGTTCCTTGCCTTCGGCCACGTCGGCGCTGACGCGATGGATCTCCATGGGATAGCCGCCAAACTCGATGTTGTAGTGGCGTCCCACGTCCACCTCCTCGCCCCAGTTGTAGCCTCCAGGCAGGGTGCGCAGCAAGGCGCAGGCCTCGTGGAAACGGTCGACCCCCACGAAGAGGTCGATGTCGCCAAACTGCCGCAGGTTGGGGTTGGGATAGAGCAAGGCCAAGCCGAAGCCCTTGAGCAGCACCGGCTCGATGCCGTGCTCGCGGAGCAGCTTCACCGCCGCGAGCAGGATCTGCTTCAGGCGCATGTGATGGACGAGGTTGCCGCGCATGGCCGACTGCATCTTGGCGAGCACCGGCTGCGGCGGTCGGGCGTCGCCCGCCAGCTGCGAGGCCGTGCCGCCAATCAGCGCACCCATGTCGTGGTGGTTGGCGATCTTGAGCACCGCTTCCCAGTCGAAAGGCTCGTCGGTAGCGACGGGCTTGTCCCACAAGGCGGCTTGGAGCAGGGCGAAATATTGGGTTTCGGGAGTCGACATACACCTTATCAATTAATGCTCGATGATGCCGGCGGATTGCCAGGTGTCGAGGAGGGCGGCCACGTCGGTTTCGGCCACTTCCTGCGTGATGCCGTATTCGTCGACCAAGAGCTTGGCCAAGGTGTCGGCGTCGAAATCCTTGCCTTCGACCGACTGCCAGAGGAAGGCTGCCGACGCATTCAGCGAAATCATGCGGCTGAAGTCGACCGCCTCAAGCCCTTCGGCCACGAGGATGAACTCCTGACCCAAAGGACGCAACGAAAAACCTTTTCTTGTCTTCATATCTTATTGTATTATAATGGTTTGCCAAATAACTTACGCCATTTCCGACGAAACTTCAGCAGATACCGTCTGACGGGCAGCAAATGTCGCCAGAGCCTGCCTTTCGTGGGCTTGCGGCGACGTCCATCGGGCGAAACGATTTCAATCACCGTGCCACACACCTCCGCCTTGTCGCCTTGCTCGACGCCCTTCAAGTTGCCGTCGCCCATCAGCGTGACCTTCGTCCCTTCGACGGCGATGACGCGATGCAAGACATAACGACCGCCAAACCGCGCCAGCACGATGTCGCCCACTTCCACCGTCGCCCGACGGCGCAACACCACCGAGTCGTGGTCGCCGTGGATGAAAGGCAACATGCTGTTGCCCTTCGGGACCAATGCCACGTCGCGCCCTTGGGCGAGCAGGCGGGTCACCTCGTTGAGCAACACGTCGTTGGGGAGGACGACCTTTTCCATCAGTGCGCGACCGTGTTAAAGCACAGGAAGGCCGCCTCCGCATCGGGCAGGCACTCCAAGCCATAGCAAGGCACCGTGCTCACCACCTTCTCGTTGGTGGCATGAAGCCCGTCGGCCATCTCCTTGATGAAACGATAGCCAGAGAACGACACATACATTGCGGCGTAGGACTCCACTATCGAGAGCCGCCGTATCTTGTTCGCTTTGGCCTGATGCAGGTCGACGATAGCCCCTACCGGGGCGTTGAGGTTGCGGTAGCAAGGCGTCTTGCCGCTCCAAGGCGAGCCGTAGACGCGCACCGTGCCGTCGTCGCCGACGCGCAGCACCGGATTGTCGTCGTTGAGCAGTTCACAGCCCTCTATATTATTGATCCACAGCTGGCTATGTGTGCTCTTGCCCGTACCGCTCTTGCCCAAAAAGAGATAGCCTTTGCCGTCCTTCAGCGTCACCGAAGCGTGCATGAGCAGCGTGTTTTTGCGTGCCGTGGCGAAGGCAAACATCAGCATCATCACCGTGTGGAGCGAGAACCTCATGCTGCCGAGCACGCGGAACTGTGCCTTACGGAAGGCCTTGTCGGTAATCATGTAGGCCCTGACGGGCGCGTCCATCATGGGTGCCATCTCCATCAGCCATTGACCCTGCCATTCGTAAAGCTCGATGCGCGGCTGGGACGGCGACTCGCAACTCACCGTCACCTTCTGCTTGTCGTGGGTGTCGGGCATGGCGTCAACCATCTCGGCTACAAAAATGCTATCGCCCTCATCCTCAGACATGAAAGGCTCGTAGGAAGCCATCTCCTTCCAAGCCAAATGATGCTCAGGCATGACGACATCGAACCTGTGACCGGCAACTAAAAACGTTCTCTTCATCGGACAAAAATTTGCGCAAAGATAGGAATTATTGTTGATTGTTGAATTGTTGCATGTTGATTTGTTGAAAAAAGCGGGAAAAAGAGATTTTCCGTATTTTTGCGCGAAATTTTGGAAACGACATGAACAAATCGAGAAAAGGACACAAGGTTGCGGGAAACGAGACGCGAGGCAACCGCACCTATAATATATTAATGGCCATCCTTTGCGGCGGATTGCTGGCGGCGGCTTGGCCGACATGGGGCTTTGCGCCCTTGGCCTTCATCGGCTTCGTGCCGCTGCTGCTCTTGGAAGACCGCATCGCGCACGGCGAGCGGGGCAAGCTGTTCTGGCTGTCGTTTCTCGCCTTCATGGTGTGGAACGTGGCCACGGTGTGGTGGGTTTGGAACGCCACACCTGCCGCAATCCTCGCTTGGGCACTCAACGCGCTCTTCATGGCCACGGTGTTCAACCTGTTCCACCTCACGAAGAAAAAGGTGTGCAACAACGCTTGGGGCAACTTCTTCCTCATCCCCTACTGGATGGCCTTCGAGCTGCTCACCTACCATTGGTCACTCAAGTTCCCATGGCTCAACCTTGGCAACGTGTTCTCTACCTGCCACAGTTGGGTACAGTGGTACGAATACACGGGCGTGGCCGGCGGAACGCTCTGGGTATTGCTTGTCAATATTCTGATTGTCAACATCTTAATACTACTCAAAGAGCATCGGTCCAAGGCTGCCTTCGGACAGATAGGCGTGGCTGTGGTAATACTTGTCGTACCCATCGTCATAAGCAAGCACATCTACAACCACTATGAGGAACAGGGCGAAGACGTGGAAGTCGTCGTGGTGCAGCAGAACTGCGACCCGTGGAACGAACAATTTGACGCCAAGTTCTACGACGAGGTGATTCAGAACAACATCAATTATTCGCTGCCTTTGGTGACGCCCAACACGCGGTTCATCGTCAGCAGCGAGTCGGCCATACAGGAAGGCATCTGGCTGCACGAGGTGGACCAGGCCAAAGCCCTCAACACCCTGCATGATTACGTCAGCCGTTTCCCGCAGACCGCCTTCGTCATCGGCGGGACGACCTACGAATTTGTGCCCAAAGGCATGGAAGACGACTTCCCCGCCCGACCTATTGGCAACGGCTATTTCTATTATTGCCACAACTCGGCCCTGCTCATCGACTCGGTGGATTTGCAGCACCGCAACAAGTCGCAGCTCACGCCGGCGGTGGAGGCCATCCCCGAATGGATGGGCTTCCTGAAGAACTTCAGCCTCACGATGGGCATCGCCCGAGGCACCCTGAAGACCGACCCCGAAGCCAAGGTGATGACCTTTGGCGAGCACAAGGTGGGCGTGCCGATTTGCTATGAGTCCGCCTTTGGCGAATACGTCGGCTCGTTCTGCAAGAAAGGCGCCGACCTCATCTTCGTCATCACCAACGACGGCTGGTGGGGCCACACGCCCGGCTACCGTCAGCACTTCGACTTCTCGAAGCTGCGGGCCATCGAATGCCGCCGCTGCATCGCCCGCTCGGCCAACACAGGTCGCTCGGGATTCTTCAACCAGCGCGGCGACGTGCTGCAACAGACCCATTACTGGGTGCCCGACGCCATCCGCGAGACCCTGAAAGCCAACACGAAAGTGACCTTCTACGCCCGGCACGGCGACTACCTCAGCCGCATCGCGGTGTATCTCACCTTCGTGCTGCTCATCACTTGGGGCGCCGTGAGCCTCATCAAGTGGAACAGGTCGGGAGAGAAGCCCGCCAAGAAAACCGCCAAGCGCAAAAAGAAATGAGCGAGCTGACGCTATCGTTAGGCCCCTTCCAAGGCATCACCGACGCGCCGTTCCGCAACGTGTTCAAGCGGCACTTCGGCGGCATCGACAAGTTCTACACGCCCTTTTTCACCGGCATCCACAAGGAAGACCACGCCAAGAACCTGCAAACGGAGGAAATCAACCCAAGATGCAACGACGTTGAAACGCTTACGCCGCAAATCCTCAGCACCGACGCGGAGGAGATCTTGCGCTTCGCCAAGCAATGCAAGCAGTTGGGCTACAAGGAGATCAACCTCAACATGGGCTGTCCGTTCCCCCGCGTGGCCAACAAGCGGCGCGGCAGCGGACTCCTGCCCTACCCCGACATGGTGGAGGCGATGATGGAAAGGGTTTTCGAGGGCATCGGCGAGATGAAGTTCAGCGTGAAATGCCGCTTGGGGTACTTCAGCCCCGACGAAATCGAGTCCGTCATCCCGATTTTCAACAAGTATCCGTTGAGCGAACTCATCATCCACCCGCGCATCGGCAAGCAACTCTACAAAGGCGAGGCCGACGTGGAGCGGTTTGCGGCATTGATACCTTATATTAATGCGCCGTTGGTGTATAACGGGGACATTTTTTCGGTGGAGAGCTTTGGGCGGATTAATGGCATTATAAATAACGGCCCTTCGACAGGCTCAGGGGCCTTAATCAACCAATTCATGCTGGGGCGGGGGCTTTTGGCGAATCCGTTTTTGGCGGAGGACATTCGAGGGGGCGCGTGCCATGCGCCGGAACGGAAGGAGCGGCTGCACAACTATGTTCTCGACCTTTACGAGGACAGGTTGCGCCATGCTGGAGGCAGTCCGAAGGTACTCGGACGCATGAAAGAATTGTGGTCGTATATGATGAACGACTTCGAGAATCCGCAAGCCGTTTGGCGGAAAATCAAGAAGATCAACGCGCTGAAAGAATACGAAGAGGCGGTGGAGAGGATTTTCGGGGAGGAAAGAATCGTGATTTGAGATTTGAAATTTAAAATTCAAAATTCAAGATTTAAGATTTAAGATTTATAGAATTTTTGGATTACTCTGTATGGGTTTTCTATAATTCATTTGTTTTCTGATATTTATGATTTTATGATAATGAATGGAAACATTATTTTTAGCATTGAATTAGTATTTTGAAACACTAAACAATTAGAATATTTAATGTTTTTAGACATTGAAATTCCATATAAATAATGATTTGAAACATTTTTTTTGATGGAAGTGAAGTGATTTCAGACATTATTTGTACCTTTGCGGCAAAATTGGAAAAGCCATGAAAGAATTGGAAGACTTGGACGAAATCATGAGAAGCCATCGCAACAAGTTGGCCGCCGTGGGGACGAATTTCCACAGGAACCTCTATCACCAAATCGATTGGGACGACCGGTTGATTGGCATCAAGGGGCCACGCGGCTGCGGCAAGACCACACTGCTGCTGCAACGCATCAAGGAGAATTTTGGCAACGATGGGCAAGCCCTTTACATCTCGTTGGACAATCTCTGGTTTGCCTCGCACAACTTGATGGACCTCGTGGACTACCACTACACGCACGGCGGCACGCACCTTTTCATCGACGAGGTGCATCATCTCCCCTATTGGCAGACGCTGCTGAAGAACATCTACGACGACTATCCGCAGCTGAACGTGGTCTATACCGGCTCGTCGATGCTCAGGATCGACCACTCGCAAGGCGACCTTTCGAGGCGACAGTTGGTGTATCATCTGCCTGGGCTGTCGTTTCGCGAATACCTTGAGTTTGAAGGGCTTTACCGATGCGAGCCGATGGAATTGGAAGACATTCTGACGAACCACGTCCGCATTGCCGACGACATTTGCGCCAAAATCAAGGTGGTGCCCGCCTTCGAGAAGTATCTGAAGCAAGGCTACTATCCTTTCTACAAGGAAGTGAAGAAAGGCTACGCGATGCGACTGCAACAGGTGGTCAACCAAGTGATCGAGAACGACTATCCCGCCATCGACGAGGTGTCGATGTCGACCATCCGAAAGACCAAGAAGATGCTGATGCTTTTGGCGGAGAAGGTGCCGCAAACGCCCGTGATGACCGAGCTTTACGCGCAATTGGACACCGACCGCAACCAAGGGCTGAAGATGATGCACGCCTTGGAGCGCGGCGGCCTATTGGGGCTGCTTTCGAGCGAAGCCAAGAGCTTCAAAGGGCTGGCGCGTCCCGACAAGATTTTCCTGAACAACCCCAACCTGATGTACGCCCTGACTTCAAGACCTGAAAACGGGACGGTGCGCGAGACCTTCTTCTTCAACCAACTGAGCCAGACGCAAACCGTGACCTTCCCGAAGAAAGGTGACTTTCTCGTCAACAAGACCTACCTTTTTGAAGTGGGCGGCAAAAACAAGACCTTCGAGCAGATCAAGGACATCGAAAACAGCTTCTTGGCCTTGGACGGCATTGAGGTCGGGTATCACAACAGGATACCGCTTTGGGTGTTCGGGTTGATGTATTGAAATGAAAAAGCCACCTTGCGGTGGCTTTTTCATTTCAATCATCATTCAAACGAGGCGATGGCCTTCTTGATGATCTCGATGGCTTCGCGGAGCTCGGCCTCGGTGATGACCAAAGGCGGTGCGAAGCGGATGATGTGCTGGTGGGTTGGCTTGGCCAACAGGCCGAGGTCGCGCATCTTGAGGCACACGTCCCAAGCCTCCTTGCCGTCCTTGGGCTTGATGATGACGGCGTTGAGCAAGCCTTTGCCGCGCACCTTCTCGATCATCGGACTCTTGATCTTGTTGATTTCGTCGCGGAAAATCTTACCCAGACGCTCGGCGTTCTCCATCAGGTGTTCTTCCTTGATGACCTCAAGGGCAGCGATGCTCACGCGGGCAGCAATCGGGTTGCCGCCGAAGGTGGAGCCGTGCTCGCCCGGCTTGATGTTGAGCATGATGTCGTCGTCGGCCAAGACGCACGAGACTGGCACCACGCCACCGCCGAGGGCCTTGCCGAGGATGAGGATGTCGGGGCGCACGCCTTCGTGGTCGCAGGCGAGCATCTTGCCCGTGCGGGCGATGCCGCACTGCACCTCATCGGCCATGAAGAGCACGTTGTGCTTCTTGCAGATGTCGTAGCACTTCTTCAGGTAGCCGTCGTCAGGCACATACACGCCGGCCTCGCCTTGGATGGGTTCTAAGAGGAAACCGGCAATCTCGTCGCCTTCCTTCTCCAGCACCTTTTCGAGGGCATCGGGGTCGTTGTAGGGGATGCGGATGAAGCCGGGGGTCATAGGGCCGTAGTTGGCATACGACTCGGGGTCGTTGCTCATGGTGATGATGGTGATGGTGCGACCGTGGAAGTTGCCTTCGCAGCACACGATCTTCACCTTGTCGTTCGGGATGCCCTTCTTGACCACACCCCAGCGGCGGGCGAGCTTCAGGCCCGTCTCGTCGGCTTCGGCGCCCGAGTTCATGGGCAGCACCTTGTCGTAGCCAAAGTATTCGGTGACGTATTTCTCCCACACGCCGAGTGCGTCGTTATAGAAGGCGCGGCTGCTGAGGGTGAGGCGCTCGGCCTGGTCGGTCATGGCCTTGATGATTTTGGGGTGGCAATGGCCTTGGTTGACAGCGGAATAGGCCGAAAGGAAGTCGAAATACTCTTTTCCTTCGACGTCCCACACCTTGGCGCCCTTGCCCTTGGCGAGGACGACCGGCAGCGGGTGATAGTTATGGGCACCGTACTTGGCTTCCAGGTCCATAGCTTGTTGCGATGATGTGATTTGCTCGATCATAACGTGATGGTTATTTAAGATTTAAAGATTTAAAATTCAAGATTTAAAGTATTTGACGCGGGACTTCGAGACGCGGGACTTCGAGACGCGCAAAGCGACTTAAAACGCGGCTGCAAAGGTAAGGTTTTTATTCGATGTTTTCGCGTTTGGCCTTGTTTTTCCGCACAATTTTGTAGGCGGCGAGCAGAAACAGGATGAAAATGGCGATGGACAGCAGGCCGAAGAAGGCCATGCGGTAGTGGTTGCGTTGGGATTGGAGGGTCTCGATTTGGTCGTTTTGGGAGCGGTATTGTTC
>CALFIT010000107.1 GCA_937877465.1 uncultured Bacteroidales bacterium
TTTTCGGGTATTGATTTGACTATGTGGCCTATGGCCAAAGCCATAAACACAATGGCCGCTTTCACATCATCGTGAGAGCGGCCATTGTCATAGGCCATAAGCCATAGTCAAATCAATCCAAGCTATCGCCCGACTCGCTGCTGCCTTCCTTGGCGCTCTTTTCAAGCTCCAACTTGCCGAAACGCAGCGTGAAGCCTGCCGAGATGTAGCGGCTGTTGAGCATCTTGCGGGTGCTGTCGCTGAGGAAATACGGGTTGGTGTTGGTGGAACCCGATCCGACCCTTGCGCCCCAGTTAAAGATGTCCTGCACATTGACGAACACCGACAGGCGGCGCTTGAAGAAGTCGCTGCGGAGGCCCATGTTGAGGAAATAACGCGCCTTGCGCTCGCTCATCAGGCTGATGGTGGGCGAGTTGTAGTTGGCCGAGGCCGTCACTTGCAGGCGGTCGAAGAGCTTCGCCCATGCGTTGACGCGCACGCTCCACGAGAGCTTTTCGTTCTCCGTCAGCTTGTGCTCGATGTTGCCGAACTCATCCACACGGTCGTATTCCATGCGATAGCCGTAGTCGTAGAGGTTGGCATAGAGGCGCACGTTGAAGAACCCCGACGGACGGTAGGTCATGTTGAGCGAGGTGCCGTAACGCCACGACGTGCCCATGTTGTAGGGCATCGAGTAGCTGACGATGCGGTCCAAGTAGTCGTCGTATTCGGCATCGGTCAAAGAGCTGACTTCGTTGGTGCTCAGGCGACCGTAGGCCTCAATGCCGACATTGCCGAAACGCTCGAAGAACTTCTGCCATCCGGCTTCCATGTTGTGGGTGAACGAGTCCTTCAGGCCGTTGGGGTTGCCCACCGAATAGCTGTTCTCGCCGTAGGTGCGGAATCGCGTAATTTGGTTGCGGCTCGGTGCCGACGTGCGCAACGAGTAATTGAGTTTCCAGTTGTGCATATTGTCGGTGCGGTAGGTCAAGTGGATGGAAGGACGGAGATGCAGGTGGTAATAAACGCTGTCGTCGGCGAAGGGCATGTCGCTGATGAAGTCGTACTTGTTGCGCTCGCCTTCCACGCCCAAGCCCGTGCTCAGCGTGAAGCCGCCCCAGCGGTGCGTCCAGTTGACGTCGGCGTTCAAGCCTGCCTTCTGGCCTTTCATGCGATAGGTGCGCAACGCGTCGACCAAAATGCCGATGGTGTCATTGTAGCGGTCGTAGGTGTTATCCATTTGCTGGAAGTCGGCGCGAAGGCCATAGCTGAGTTCGCCGTCCTTGCTGTAGGGCCGGTTGTAACGCGCATCAAGGCTGCCGCCATAGGTATTGGCTCGCGAAAGCATGTAACGGTGCTCGTCGAGGTCGGTGTAGACGACGTACATCCGGTTGTAGAACTCCTCGCCACTATTGTTGTTGATACGCGTGTTCAGCCCAATGCGGAGGTTATGTCCCTCGTTGTCGAACTTTTTGGTGTAGTCGGCGCCTGCATGAGCGAAAAGCGACCTGTTGTCGCTGTTGTTCGTGGTTCTGTCGATGAGCAACGAGTCGATGGGCTGGAGATTAAGGTAATAGAAGTTTTGCTGCTCAAAGCGCGACATATTGTTGAGGTTGGCGTTATAGAACCCGCCGGCATCCACGGAGATGTCGCTCGTCGAGTCGATTTCGTAATCCACGTTCATAAACACGTTGCCGCTGTAGGAACGGCTGTCGTCGGACTGTGCTACGGTGTCGGCCCAAGTGACCTCATACTCGCCCTCGGTGTCGGCATCGCGGCGGCGTTGCGACCAGCTGTTGGTGGTGTTGTCGCGGTCGCTATAACGTCCCGAGGCAAACAGGTTAAGGCTCAGCTTTTCCTTCTTCCACATGTAACTCACCCATGGCGAGACAAAAGGTTGGTTGGAGCCGTTGACGCCGAAGCTCACGAACTGGTTGCTCTTGATGTGTGCCGAAGTGACGATGTTGATGACCGCCTCGGCATCGGTGGCGTATTTGGCCGAAGGGTTAGTGATGGTCTCGATGCGTGCAATGGCATTGGCGGGCAAGGTCTGGAGATAGGTCTTCAGGTTCTCCTCGGTGAGTTTTGAGGGCTTGTCGTTGATCCAGATCTCGACGCTCGAAACGCCGCGCAGCGTGATGTTGCCTTCCACGTCGACCTCCACGCCGGGCGCATTCTGCAAGGCATCCTCGGTGGTGCCGGTCTGGATGGACGGGTCCTCGCTGACGTTGTAAATCAGCTTCTCGCCCTCCATCGCATAGAGCGGCCTCTCGGCCTCAACGGTGACCTCGCCGAGTGCCGTTACGCCGGGATTGATGCGCAAAGTGCCCAAGTTGGTGTTGTTGGTCACATGGAAAGAATGGAGATAGTTTTCGTAGCCGATGGCCGAAACGCGCAGCACGAAAGCCCCTTGCGGCACTTCATTAATCTCGAATACGCCGTCCACGTTGCTTATGCCGCCTTTCACAAACTCGTTGTCGATGGAGTCGAGCACGGCAAGATTGACATAAGGCATCGTTTCGCCCGTCTTGGCGTCGCGCAACACGCCCACGACGGTGAAAGTATCGCCTACCCTCACCTTTTTCTTCTGCTTGACGGTAGGCATGTTGCCCTCGTTCTGGCCCCATTGACGGTCACCGCCCATCGGGGGACGGCCAGGCGGACGGTCGCCGCCGCCACCTCCGGGGGGACGGCCTCCGGGAGGCTGGGCCATACAAAGGATGGTTGAAAGGACTAAGGCCGTGAAAAACAGGCCTTTCAAGAAAAACGATTTCTTCATGGAATGAAAGAATTAGAAAAAATGGAAATGATTATGAATTGCCGAATCCGTTATGGCTGACGTTCTCGGGGTGCCACTTGTCTTTAGGCTCGGGTTGCTCGTTGGGATAGCCCATCACGATGACGCAGAGCGGGACGATGTTTTCGGGCAGGTTGAGCACTTGCCGGACGTTGGCCACACGCTCTTCCATGGGATAGCAGCCCGTCCAAACGGCACCGAGACCGAGGGCATGGGCGGCCAAGAGGATGTTCTCGGTGGCGGCTGAGCAGTCCTGCACCCAGAAAGCCTGTCCCGGGCCTTCAAGAGCCTTGTCCATGTCGCCGCAGACCACGATGGCCAAAGGCGACTCGTGCCACATCTGGCTCTGGCGTCCGTTGCCGCCCAGTTCGTCCAATTTGGTGCGGTCGTCGACGACCACAAAATGCCATGGTTGCTTGTTGACGGCGGTGGGGGCTGCCATGCCCGCACGAAGCAGCATCTCGACGGTGTCGGCAGAGACCGCCCTATCGGTGAACGAGCGGATGCTGGTGCGCGTCATGAGGGTTTCAATCGCGTTGTTCATGTTGTCTGAAGAGTTTGAAGGTTGGTTGTTGTTGCAGTTGCAGCCCGTCATGACGGTGGCCGCAAGAAGAAGTAACGATACTGTTCTCATTATTCTATTCATAGTCGTTTATTTTAGGCCGCAAAAGTAATAAAAATGTAGTTTTTCACAAGTGGTCCATCCCACCAAACGAACTATTTCGCGATGAAAAAGGTAATATCATGCAGGAGGCGACAAGATATTTTGCTATTTTTGCCTAAAAATTTCGAAAATGCATACCTACCAACACGAAGTGAAATACTACGAATGCGACCGGATGGGCATCACGCACCACTCCAACTATGTACGCATCATGGAGGAAGCCCGTGTGGACTACCTCGACCAATTAGGCTACGGCTTCGACAGAATCGAGGCCGAGGGCGTTGTTTCGCCTGTCATCTCCATTGAGTGCAATTACAAAAGCCCAACCACGTTCAAGGACGTCATCGAAGTCAAGGTCACCATCAGCCAGTTTACGGAGGCGAAGTTTGAGTTTTCTTATGAAATGCGCTTGGGCGACAGGGTCGTTTGCCTTGGGAAAAGCAGACACTGTTTCTCAGAAAACGGTCGCGTTGTGGCCATCTCGAAACGGCTCCCTGAACTCTACAAGGCTATCTGTGCGGAATACGAAGCCTCTCCCCTTTGCCGCTGAACCATAAAAATCCAAGAAACCATGAAAAAGGTAATATTAATCACGGGCGCCAGTAGCGGCATCGGCTACGACACGGCCTTGGCATTGGCGCGGCAAGGCCACAAGGTGTTTGCCGCCGCCCGAAGGATGGAGAAGATGGAGCCTTTGCACGAGGCAGGGGTCGTCACGATTCGGATGGACGTGACCGACGAGACCTTGATGGCGGAGGGCATCAAGACCGTCATGGACGCGGAAGGGCGCATCGACGTGCTCATCAACAACGCGGGCTACGGCTATTTCGGCGCCATCGAGAACGTGAGCATGGAAGAAGCCCGAAGACAGTTGGAAGTCAATGTGTTCGGTTTGGCACGACTGTGCCAGTTGGTGCTGCCCATCATGCGTCAGCAAGGTTCGGGGCGTATCATCAACACTTCGTCGGTGGCGGGGAAGTCGGTGCTTTACTATGGTGGCTGGTACCACGTCACCAAATACTCCGTCGAGGCCTTCAGCGACGCGCTCCGCATCGAGATGAAGCCTTTCGGCATCGACGTGGTGATGATCGAACCCGGCGGCATCAAGACCGAATGGGGGCATATCGCCGCCGACCATCTCGCCGAGTCGTCGCGTGGCACCGCCTATGAGCCGACGGCACTCGTCGAAGCCACGAACTTCCATTGGATGTACGACTCCAACCTGCTCTCGAAGCCCAGCGTTGTCACCAAGGCGATGTGCAAGGCTGTCAACAGCCGCCGTCCGAAGCCACGCTACCGCATCGGGGCGTTTTCGGGCACCATCGTGTTCTTCCATTGGCTCCTGCCGACCCGCTGGTGGGATGCCATCGTGAGGCAACTTGGTAAAGTCAGGGCCGTCCCGTTGGACTGACATTTGTATCGCATCCAATATAAATATTTTGTACTTTTGCATCGACTCAAACTTATCACCCATGAAGATAGCCATCAGATACTATTCAAAGACCGGCCATACCAAGAAAATGGCTGAGGTCGTCGAGAAAGTGACGGGCGCACAGGCCTTGGACACCACCCATCCCGTCGACGAGGAAGTGGACGTGCTTTTCCTCGGATCTGCAGTGTATGCCGCCGGCATCGACGACAGGATCAAGAAATTCATCGCCACGCTTAGCAAGGAGAAGGTCAAGAACGTGATCTGCTTCTCGTCGGCAGCCGTCCTCGCCTCCTCTTATTCGCAAGTGAAGTCACTCTTGGAAAAGCAAGGGCTGAGCGTCGATGCAAGGGAGTTCCACTGCAAGGGCCAGTTCTCGTTCATCCAGCGCGGCCATCCCAACGACGAGGACCTGAAGAACCTTGAGGATTTCGTGCGTGGCGTGATTTGAAAGGCTCCTCGTACTTCGTCCGCCAAATTTCATTCTGGGTCATGCCTGCGTCATTCGAGCCTTACCCAAGAGTCGGTAGTGTATTCTAACATGATTTAGGGGTTAGAAAAGCTTTGACGACTTCTTATCCACTTTGCCGCAGAGCCAGATGCCCAAGGCGGCGACGGCGGCAGTAAGCACGATGACGGCGACAAGGTGGCTGGTGGTCTGGAGTTTGGCGATGCCGTCGGCGTAAGCCTGTCCCATCTCCCCGATGGCGCCTTCATAGTACCACTGCTTGTCTGACCACAGGCGGACGACCCAACCGAGGTTTCCTATGGCGAGGAACGGATAGGCGCAGTAGAGTGCCTTCCGAGAGTTGTTGCCAACAAGAAGGCGGACCACATCGGCAAGGATGCCGCCACCTAAGATGAGCCCACGGGAAAGCAGACCACTGGCCTCACCAGTGACTAAACAAAACAGAAATACCAGCAGGGCGCAGACGGTGCCCACACCGAACTTTTGCCAACGGGCGGCGAGCCAGAAATAAGGCCCTACGCCCAAGAGCGCGGCCACTACGGAGAAATAAGCCCAACACACCGGGTGCAGGAAACCGACAAAGCAAGAAGCGAAAACGAGCACGAGATAGAGCACCGCCATACCAGCGGCAGCCCAAGGATTGATTTTTTTGTTTTTCATGACTTTTTGATTTAAACATTTAACGGTGCAAAAATATTCACACCGTTCCGTTGCGACAATCCCAATTAGTGGGGATTTATTTGAATAAACTTACAACCCATAGACCCGCTCCCCATACGCCCGCAGCCGGTCTTCGCCTAAATCAATGAGGTCTTGCCACAGAAAGGCATGATGCGACTTTTTGCGAAAAAAACAGCAAGAAACGGAAGAAATGCCGTAACTTTGCAACGCCTTGGAAGGAGTCGCCGAGATGGGATGCCAACGGGAAGTTGCGCTTCTTAAACTTTCTTCCAGCGGAGTCGGAGGCTGTTGAGTACCACGCTGACGCTGCTGAAGGCCATCATGGCCGCGGCCCACATCGGGGTGATGTGTATCGATGGGACTACCCCGGCGGCAAGCGGGATGCATACGATGTTATAGATGAAAGCCCAGAAGAGGTTCTCGCGCAGGGTACGCACCGTGTGGCGCGACAGCTGGATGGCGTCGGGAATCGCTCTGAGGTCGTCGCCCATCAGCGTGACCTGAGCCAGTTCCATGGCCGCGTCGGTGCCACGACCGATGGCGATGCTGACATCAGCGGCGGCTAAGGCTTGCGTGTCGTTGATGCCGTCGCCCACCATCGCCACCGTGTTGCCTTGCCTTTGTAGCTCGCGCACCAGGTCTTCCTTGTCCTGTGGCATCACTTTGCTGCGGTAATGCCCGATACCGGCACGTCCCGCCCAATAGGCGGCTGCGTCGTCACGGTCGCCGCTGGTCATCCACACCTCCACACCCATATTGCGCAAGCGTTGCATGGCCTCGTCGGCATGAGGCTTGAGGGTCTCGCGCTCATCGAAGGCCAAGTTGTCGTTGGCCGTGATGTCGGTGTTGGGGAGGGTGAGTGTCCCCGTTTTGTCGGTGACCAAAACGCTCACGCGATGCAGCTGTTCGAGTGCTGTGGCGTCCTTGATCAAGATGCCACGCTCGGCGGCTCGTCCTATGCCCACCATCAAGGCCGTCGGTGTGGCCAACCCCATGGCGCAGGGGCAGGCGATGACGAGTACCGAGACAGCGGAGATGAGCGCGTGCTGCAAGTCGCCATCGACTATCATCCACGCGGCAAAAGTAACCAAGGCAATGCTTAGTACGGCAGGCACGAACACGAGTGCCACCTTATCCACGGTGCGTTGCACGGGTGCCTTGCTGTTTTGCGCTTGCTGCACCATGCGGATGATGCCCGACAGCACCGTCTCTGAGCCAACTTGTTGCGCCCTCATGCGCAGACTTCCTTGGCGGACGATGGTCCCGGCCAAAAGCCGGTCGCCTTTTTGCTTGGGAACGGCCACCGGCTCGCCGGTGATCATGCTCTCATCGACGGCGGCCTCGCCGCTGCGCATCATGCCATCGACGGGGATGGCCTCGCCCAAGTGCACTTCGAGCATGTCGCGGGGCTGGAGCGTGGCGATGGGTACCTCCGAGACGCTGTCGTCGTCGATGTTTACCAAATGTGCTGTCTTGGGCTGCAGTCCCATCAGGGCACGGATGGAGGAAGCGGTGCCGTTCTTCGCCCGTTCTTCGAGCAGACGTCCTGTGAGCACGAAGCTGATGATCATCGTGGTGGAGTCGAACCAGGTGTGTTCGGCCCCTGTGAAGGTCAGATAGACGCTGAAGAAGAAAGCAATGCCCGTCGAGAGGGCCACAAGCGTGTCCATGTTGGCCGAGCGGTGCATCAGCTGTCGCCATGCGACGACGTAGAACTGACGGCCACAGAGCACCATGCTTGTCGCAGCAAGCACCATGCACACGATGTTATTGGTTAGATGGCTTCCAAGGTGAATCCAATGCATGGAAAACACCATCACGGCGACGGCGAAGAGCCACGACACGATGGTGCGCCGGCGCAGGCTGACGAAGGCCTGACGGTGGATGTCCTCCACATCGGTCTCGTTGTCGATAATCAGCTCATAGCCTGCTGCCGCCACTTCGCGACGCAGGTCGTCGGGGGTGACCTTTTCAGGGTCGTAGTCCACCATGGCCGTGCGGCCTGGCAGTGAAACGGCGACATCGGTCACGCCCTCCGTCTCGCGAAGGCGTTTCTCGACGTTGGCCGAGCAGGCGGCGCACATCATGCCCACCACGGGAAAGGTCTGGCGCTCGGTCATAGCGAAGCCTCGTAGCCGCAGTCCTCAATGGTCTCCATCAGCTCGTCCTTGCTGACAGTCTCGGGGGCATAGTCCACCTCGACGAGGCCTTTCTCACGGTCGGCCTTGGCGTTGGCGACGCCTTCCATCTTGGTCAAGGCCTGTTCCACTTTCGCCTCACAATGGCTGCATTTGAGGCCTTTTACTGTTATGGTTTGTTTCATTGTATGTTTCTTATGGTTTTACGTTTTCAGGTTACGTTTAAAGCGACGCCACCAAAATCTCTTTAATGTCTTGTTCGGTCAGCGGTGCGTAGGCGTTTTCCAATCCTTCATTGACGGCGATGTGGTGCGCCATCTCGTCGAGGCGACTGTCGTCGATGCCCACCTCGCGCAGGTGCATCGGGATGCCGATGCTCTCGAAGAAACGGTAGGTCTCGTCGATGGCCCGCTCAGCAATCTCCTGCTGGGGCAGCGTGGCGTCGATGCCGAAGACGTTGACGCCGTATTTCACGAAGCGCGGCAGGGTGTGATCGTTCAGGATGTGGCGCATCCAGCGCGGCGTGATGATGGCCAGTCCTTCGCCGTGGGTGATGTCGTAGTAGGCGCTCAGGGCGTGCTCGATGCCATGGCAGGGCCAGCCGCTGGGACTGTTGCCGAGCGCGAGGATGCGGTTGCAGCCGTAGGTGCAGCAGAGCATCATCTCAGCACGAGCGGTGTAGTCCTCAGGGTTCTCCAAGCACTTGCGGCCGTTGACCATCAGCGAGCGCAGCATACTTTCACAGAAGCCATCGTTGAGCAGCGTGGTGTCCTCGGCGAAGTACTGCTCGATGGTGTGGTTCATTGCATCGGCGATGCCGGCTGCGGTCTGTTTCTTCGACACGGTGAAGGTGTAGGTCGGGTCGAGGAACGACACACGCGGGTAGAGCAGCGGGTCGATGTAGCCGATCTTGTCGTTGGTCTCGGTGCGCGAGATGACGCCGCCGGCGTCGTATTCGCTGCCCGTGGCGGCGAGGGTGATGATATCGACGATGGGCAGGGCCGCCTGTGCCTTCACTTTGTAGGTGATGAGGTCCCATGGGTCGCCGTCGTAGCAGGCGCCCGCTGCGATGGCTTTCGAGCAGTCGAGTACCGAGCCGCCGCCTACGGACAGAATCACGTCGATGTTGTTCTCCTTACAGAGGCGCACACCGTCAAGCACGCTGGGGTCGTATTTCGGGTTGGGCTGTATGCCGCTGAGTTCCACTATTTCATAGCCTTTCAGCAGGTCGTGTACCTTCTGGTACAGCCCTATTTTCTTGATGCTTCCACCGCCGTAGGTGAGGAGGATCTTCTTTCCGAACTGCTCCATCACTTTGGGCAATTTCTCCACGACGCCTTTACCGAAGATGAGGCGCGTCGGGGTCATGTAATCAAAATTCTGCATAATTATGTTTGTGTTTACGTTTGTATGTCAATCTTCGGCAAAAATACAAACAATTTCCGATATGGCGTTTTCAATTATTCCAGCAATTTTTTCAAATTTTGCCAATTGAGGCTGCTGCAGTTCCAAAAGACGATACTTTTTTCGCATTCGGCGGCTACGATGGCTATCAGCGTGACGATGAGCCACGTGGTAGTCTGCAGCGGCGCCATAGCATCGGCGTATGTAGTATGTCCTCGTCAAATCAGCAAGTCTCTTGTACAACTCCATGTCTGTCATAGAAATTCTGTCCTTCGGCAAATAGAAGTCCTTGTGTTCTTTCTTGTAGTCAAAAGCCATTTGCGGTCGATTTTGTCGAATGCCAGTCAATATATTTTTTGCGAAAACAACAAACAAGCGCCAGCAGTTGGCAATATTTGTCGTATCTTCGCAGAATAATTAAGTAATCCATGAAAGAAAACCAAGACTTTTCCCGTCGGGAGTTTCTGAAACGAGTCGGATTGGGCGTCGGGGCTGCCGTCGTCCTTGCCGGAGGCGGGGCGTTGCTCTCAAGCGCGTTCAGACCCGATTGGACTAAGGAAGAAGACAAAAAGGACACTAACGACATGGAACACAAACGATTGGTATTCTATTTCACCGCCACGGGCAATGACCTGTATGTGGCGCGGCAGTTCAGCAACGAGCCGCTGAGCATGCCGCAGGTGATGAAGCAACACGGCCACGGCCCGATGCGCTGGGAGGCCGACGAGATTGGCATCGTCTATCCCATCTACT
>CALFIT010000108.1 GCA_937877465.1 uncultured Bacteroidales bacterium
GGAATCCTCCTCATGGGCGTGGCCGTCATGGGGCAGGCGCAAATCGTGCAAACGCTGACCCTCAAGAACGGGTCGGTGCTCAACGGCTACATGAAAAGCCAACAACCCGGCAGCAGCTGCGTCTTCTTCTCGGAGAAGGCCGTCGTCGTCGTGGACGGCACGGCGGTGCAAGCCATCACGCCGAAAAAGGTGAGCTACACCGCCCTCTCCGACGCTTGGCGGCAATGGGCCGAAGACAACGAAGTGCTCTACGGCCTCGGCGACAGCCGCGAGATGACCCTCAGCACCATCACCGACAAGCAAGGCCGCAACATCAGCGAGGTCTATGTCCTCGAAAAAGGCCAAGCCGTGAAGTACGTCGAGTTCACCGCCCACGACTACCCGCTCAACTGGGACGAAATCGCCTCCATCGAGTACGTCAAACGCCCCAATACGCTGCTTTCGGGCCTCAACCGCTCGTTTACGGTGAAGACCGGCGGCACGCCGAGAACCGTCGCGGGACAATGCCTCAAGGAAACGCCCGATGCCATCGTCTATCTCTTGGAGGGCGACGGTGTGGTGGAGTCTTTTGCCATGACCGACATCGTGAAGGACAACTCCATCAAGAACAACCCCAACCAGAGCCTTTTCGGGCAAAGTGCGCTGTTGGACGAGATCGTGCTGAAAAACGGCACCGTGCATCAAGGCATCGTCACCGAAAGGAACTACGAGGCCGAGCCGTATTACTTCCTGCTCACCTCGCAAAACGGCGGCGTGGAATACACTACCAGCCTCAAAATGAGCGATGTGGCCGAGTTCCGCAAGAAGCCCAACCCCGACTATCAGCCTGTGTATGACATCCTGCTCAAGGAGGGCGACATGGTGGTCAACAGGGAAGAGGCGACCCTCGTTCAACTCACCGAACAGGACAACCGTTTCGAGCTTTCCAACGACACCACTTGGCTGAACCTCAAAGCCGGGCAACTGCCTTTCGCCTTGACCGTTGAGGCCAATTTCAAGGACAACAAGTCATCGCAGGACTGGCTGCTCATCAAGGCGCGGAAGGTGGAGAAGACCAAGAAAAAGGCCGAGCATTACGAGTTCGACTACGCCGACATGATCAAGAACAGCCTTGCGCCCACCGAAACGGTGACGAGCATGAACAACACCACGAAGATGGCGTACCAAGTCGCCGAGGCAGGCGTTTATGTGTTCTTCAACAAAAACACCCGAATGGCCATCACTATGGAAATCAAGTGAATAGATTCCTAAATATGTGGCATTTTGCGGATTATGCGTGAAATTCCAAGTTGCCGACAGCCTCGCCGTTGGTTGTCAGCACCAGTTCGTCCGTCTGTCCGTCGGCGCCATGCAGTTTTATCTCTTGCTTTGCCATGGTCTTATTCTCCTTTCCCGGTTTCGTTGTCGAGCATCACCACCCAGCGGCCGCTCTTGCGGCCACCCTCGCGGCGGAGCAGGCCAAGCTGCTGTAGCTTTTTCATATTTTCCTGCACATTCCTTCGGTCTATTCCCAAACGACTGGCAAGTTCGCTTGTGGTTATATTTGGATTCTCCAAAGCCATATCAAGAATTGCTTTTTGTGATGCATTCAGACTCTTTTGTGATGCTTTTTGTGATGTTTTTTGTGATGTTACATCGTCCTTTTGTGTAGTGTCATCCCCCTTTTGTGATGCCTTCCAGAAAGTAATGGTCACGTTGTACCCGTCCGATTTGTATTCAGGATCTGGCACCCCTGCCTCACGGCAGATGTCCATCATGCGTCGTACGCCGGTACCCCATTGCTCTATGTATTTGGAGAAGTAGAGCACCTGCGCGATACGCAGGTTGTACGGATACGAGCCGTGCGGCTCTTTGATGTTCTCCGGCGCCAGTGGCTTGGGGAATTGTCCCGGGTTGGTGATTTCCAAGCGGTCGTCGAAAATAGCCAATGTCACTGCGGTTCGTGGGTCCTCATAGCGTCGGTGGCACAAGGCATTCGTCAAGGCTTCGCGCAGGGCCTCCACGGGAATCTCCAAATGCTCCTCGCGCTGTAGCCCTTTCACCTCACCGCTCAGGCTGAGATGGCGGAAGCAAAAGGCCATCCCCGCATCAAGCAGGTCGAAGAAGTTGCCTTCCTCCTGCTTGTTGTCCACAAACACTATCTTCTCCTTCCCACGGAAATAAGCCATCCTAATCATCAGTTGGGGGTAGTCGTAGAGCTGCTTGCCAAACAGCACCACGGCGGCGTTGGTCAACTTGCCGTCACGCAACAGCTTGAACTTGTCCAAAAGCGACTCCAAGCTGTCGTCCTCGGCTGAGGCGTTGATGCGTCCGCCTTTTACTCCCGCACGCACCGCATTGCGGATGCGCTCCTCACTGAGGTCGGCAAAGGTGACACCTTCGGCCACTTGCGCGTCCCACGCAAACTTGCCCGGGTCGCTGTCGCGCAACCGCTCGTCGTACATCTCGCGTGGCATCTGCCGTGTGGTGCTCTCCACCTTGTAGTAGGGGCGTCCATTGCAAGTATATGGCACTTGTTTGCCTTTTCTTCCCTCAAAATGGATGGCAATCACTTGGTTGCCCGTCTTTGAACCCGGCACGGCTATATACTCGGCTCCCACGTCTACAGCAGGCTCCAGCGAAGCCAATGCCTGAGCTATTTCCCGTCGCGTGTTGTCGGTCACTTGCTGCCCAATAATGCGCAGGCTGTCAGGCGTAACGCCAAACAACAGCCACCCGCCATCACTGTTGAGGAAGGCGCAGGCCGTATGCATGGCGTCCTTCAGTTCGCCAGTGCTCTTCTTCAACTCTAACGTCTGGGTCTCGCCCTTGGCTATCAGCCGCTCTATGTCATGTATTGTCATAACTGTAATCTTAGTTATTTGTTCAACTCTTGTAAGCCCTTCAGCGCAAAGGCGTCGCCAGTGAGGTCGGCCACCGTGAACCTGTCGCTCCGCTTTCGGTCGCTCAAACAACAATCGATGACCTTAATTCGCAACTCAGCACTTTTTGACCTAGGCATAAAAGCTCAAATTTTTGATTGGTGCAAAAATAGTGAATATTTCCAAAATTATACTTTGTGAGCTGCAATTAATAAATAGGTTGTTCAAAATTTTTCTCTATCCCATCCCCGCCCGTGCTTCCGAATTTGCAATTCGGAAGGAATCAATATGAGCATTTGCAATGCGGGAACGAACAATTCGTGCAAACGATGACCCTCAGCACCATCACCGACAAGCAAGGCCGCAACATCAGCGAGGTCTATGTCCTCGAAAAAGGCCAAGCCGTGAAGTACGTCGAGTTCACCGCCCGCGACTACCCGCTCGCTTATCTCTTGATGACTTTAACGACTGTCTCGAATCCTTCCTTGTCCTTGACAATCAGGAAATAAACGCCGTTTTCGAGTCTGCTTAGGTCGATGGTTTCGGTGTTTTCCGAATGCAATACCCTTTGTCCCAAGATGTCGCTGACTTCCACCGTGTTGATGTCGTCGCCATCAAGGTGCAGGATGCCCGTCGTGGGGTTGGGCCATGCCTTGAGGCGGCTCGTCGTGGCTTCGTGGGTCCCTTGTTCCATCGTCACTGCAAATTCGGCCTCGTTGGAGCAGCCGTTTTCGTTGGTGCCTACCACGCTGTAGGTCGTGTTTTCGGTCGGGCTGACGGTGATGCTCTCGGTGGTCTCGCCCGTCGACCAGAGGTAGCTGTCGGCTCCCGTCGCGGTGAGGGTGACGCTGCCGCCCACGGGGACGGTGTTGTCGCCTTCGATGCCTACCACGGGGCTTTCCATCACGCTCAAGGTGAGGCGCACCACGCTGTCGCAGTCGCTGCCGTTGAGGATAGCCATATACATTCCCGATTCTGTAAGTTCCTGTCCGTCAAAGAGGTATGGCTCGTTGTCGCAAGTGGTGGCTTCGCTTTCCGACTTCGTGGCGCAGCTCTCGTAGGCTCCTATCTCGACGCGGCCTTTCTGTATGCGCGGGTTGCCGGCGATGTCGGTCGCGCCAAGGCCGGTGGTGTTGGGCTTGCCCGCGTTGAGTCCGACGCTGACGGCGTTGAGGCTCCAGTCGTCGTTGACGAAACCGGCACCTGCGCCTTCGGCGATGTGGTTGAACCAGATGTGGCTCATGCCTTCGTTTTCGGCAGGCAGGCTGATGTTTTCGGTGCCTTCCACGCCGCCTTGCACGGCGCAATACTCATAGTCGCTCACGCCGTCCGTTTGGCTCGGTTGGCCGTCGGCCATGTTGCCCCAAAGGATGCAGTTGTAGTATTTGTTGTGCCGTTCCTCGTTGAACACGCCGCCTGTGCTTTCGGTGGCAAGGTTCATCACGAAGTCGCAGTTGTAGGCGGTGAAGCGGCCACGGGCATAAAGTCCGCCGCCGTCTTTGGCCGTGTTGTTGCTGACGACGCAGTTCTTGAGGGTCGGCTCGGTGTTCATGTAAAGGTAGATGCCGCCGCCTTTGGTCGTGGCCGTGTTGTTGCTGATGCGGCAGTTGGTGTAGTCGGCCCCGATGCGGTCGCACACGCCGCCGCCCATCGAGGCGCTGTTGTCGGTGATGGAGCAGTTGCTCAGCGTCACCCTTGCCGTGCCGCCCGTCGAGTTGATGTAGACGCCGCCGCCGAACATGGTGGCCGCGTTGTTGACGATGATGCAGTTGCTGAGGGTGACGTAGTTGTTGAGGTAGGCTCCCGCGCCCGTCCCGATGCTGCCGTTCTGGATGGTGAAGCCGTCCCAGACGGGCATGGTGGCCGCGTTGAAGGCCTCGTCTTGCAGCAGCACGCGCCGTGTGTTTTGGCCGTCGAGGATGGTGGGGTTCTTCTCGAAGTCGCGGAGCGCGAGGTCGAAGTCGGGGGCTTCGTTGCCCTCGAAGCCGCCGTAGATGCGGTTGCCCGCCGTGATGCGGAAGGCGCCTTCCGTGTCGGTGGTGTCGCCGTAGTAGGTGCCGGTCTTCACCCATACTTTGGTGCTGCCGCCGCTCGAAAGGGCGGTGGCGAACTCGAGCTTGTCGGTGGCGTCGTCCCACGACGAGCCGTCGCCCGTGCCGTCGGGGCTGACATAGATGATGCCGTTGGCGTCGGCTTGGATGTTCATGGGGTAGACGTTCATCACCACGGCTTGGTTCTGGTTGAAGCCGTTGACGCTGTAGATGGTGTAGTAGCCGTCGCTGCTGCCGCTCCAGCCGAAGTTGAAGTGGAGGCGGTCGCTGTTGTCGTAGCCGTCGCACACGAAGGCGTGGCCGCTGCTGCTGCTCGAGCCGCTATAGTAGAGCGGGCGCGACAGGTCAAGCTCGGCTTCCACCATGGCGATCCATTCCTCGTCGGAGTAGTTCGATTTCTGGCGGTATCTCGCGCCGCAGTAGCCGAAGTAGGAGCGCATGGCGGTCTCCACGTCCGCCGAATAGGCGCCGCTGCCGTCGGGGGCATAGTTCATGTCGACGCTCACGCCGCAGTGGTACATCAGCGTGGCCACCGCGTCGTTGTGGCCGTTGACGCTGTTGGGCATCTCGTCCCAGTGGTAGGTGGTGGCCCCGAAGTTGGCGCTTTGCTCGCCGTAGGTGCTGTGGGTGTAGCTGTGCGAGCCGAAGCCCGTCGTGGGATAGTCCCAATATTTCATCACCTGGGCCATGGCACAGGCCACGCAGCCCGCGTAGACGTGGCCGCACGGACCGCCGCCCCAGCCGCCGCTTGTGGCAGGACAGTATTCGTTGTAATAGCAGTCTTGGTTCCAACGGGTGTTGACCAAGGGGTTGACGGTCTTCGTGCCCTTGACGAACCTCCCTTGAGCGGCCTCGTCCCATTCGCGCCTGACCGAAGGCTCGGGCTGCAAATGGTTGGCCTCGGCAAAGTCAATCATCGCGCCGTAGTGGTCAAGCCACGACCTGACGTTGTCGGGCGCGTCCGTCATGTCGGGGAAACAGCCTTGGTCCGACCAGCCTAAGACCGGCGGCAGCACTTGGCTGCCCGAAACGATGACAAAACCTTGTTTTCCAATATTATACACAAAGATATTGGAAGCCGACACCAATTCCAAGTCCGTGGACTGGAATCTCGTTTCGGCGTTGACGAAAAGCTGCGCCGTTTGGCGAGCCGTGGCCTCGTCGACCCTGACGGTCGTTTGGGCAAAAGAGTGTAAAACGGTTGCAAGCAGCAACGAAAGGACGAGTGAAACGTTTTTCATAGGTGAAGAATTTGGGCGCAAATATAGACAAAAAAGCGGGCCGCTATCCACGATTGGATAGATTGTCAAAACATTTATTCCTTGATGACTTTGGCGACAGCTTCAAGACCTTCGTTGTTCTTGACAATCAGGAAATAAACGCCTTTTTCGAATAGGTCGAGGCTGAGCGTCGTGGCGTTTTCGGCTTGCATCATCAACTGACCCAAAACGTTGCGGATTTCCACGACGAAATCACTTTCCATGTCGATGTGTATGAGTCCGTTTGTCGGGTTGGGCCAAACCACAAAGGCCCCTGAGCCTGTCGAAGGGTCGCCTTCTTCAACACCTTCCAATACCATTAGCGTGAGTCCGATGACGCTGTCGCAGTCTTGACCTTCGAGCACAGCGGTGTAGTATCCTGACTCGGTGAGTTCCCTGCCGAAAAACGAGTAGGGGAGGCTGCTTTCGTAAAGATGCTTCTCAATCGATGTCAGCGAGGCGCAACTTTCGTAGGCGCCGATTTCGATGCGGCCTTTCTGGATGCGCGGGTTGCCTTCGATGTCGGTGTCGCCCGCTCCGGTGGTGTTGGGCTTGCCTGCGTTGAGGCAGATGCTGTTCGGTTGCAACGCCCAACGCTCGTTTTGGAAGTCGACGCCGGCACCATCGGGCAGTTGGGCGAAACGGACGAATACGCCAGGCTCCTCGCCGTCGTTTTCGGCAGGCAAGGCGATGTTGCCCGTGCCGTTAATGTCGCCTTGTACGGCGCAATACTCAAAATCGGCTGAGCCGTTGCTTTGGTTGGGCTGGCCGTTGGCGAGGTTGCCCCAAAGGATGCAGTTGTAGTATTTGTTGTGCGTCAGCTCGTTGAAGATGGCACCGCTCGATTCGGTGGCAAGGTTCATCACGAAGTCGCAGTTGTAGGCCGTGACGCTGCCTCGGGCGTAAATGGCTGCGGCTTCCTTGCAAGTGTTGTTGCCGAAGACACAGTTGGCGAACGACGCGCTGGTATTATTATAAAGGTATAGCCCGCCGCCCTTGGCCGTGCCCGTGTTGTTGCTGACGATGCAGCCGTCGTAGGTCGCGCCAAGACGGTCGCAGACGCCGCCGCCCATGGCTGCGCTGTTGCCCGTGATGGTGCAACGAATCAGGTCGGAATTGGGGGTCGAACCGCCCGAGTTAATGTAAACGCCGCCGCCAAACATTGTAGCGGCATTGTTGATGATGCGGCAGTTGGCCAAGGTGCCGCAGTTGTTGAGGTAGGCGCCTGCGCCGCTTCCTGCCGCCCCGTTTTGCAGGGTGAAGCCGTCCCAGATGGCCCCTAAATCGGCATCGAAAGACATCTCTTGGCACAGCGCCCGACGAAGGCCTTGGCCGTCGATGATGGTGGCGTTGTTGACGAAATCGCGCTGCGAGAGGTCGTAGTCGGGGTCTTCGTCGCCGTTGAAGCTGCCATAGACTCGGTTGTTTTCCATGATGTAAAAGGCGTTTTCTTCATCGATGCCATCGCCATAATAGGTGCCTTTTTTTACCCACACGCGGATGTTGTTGCCGCTTGAAACGCCCGAGGCGATATCGAGTTTGCCTGTGGCGTTTTCCCACGACGAGCCGTTGCCCTCGCCGTCGGGAGCGACATAGATGATGCCATTCCCATCCGCTTGGATGTCATACGGATAGGCGTTGACGATGGTGCCTTGCACGCGGTCGTATCCGTTCACGTCGTAGATTGAGTAGAAGGCGTTGTCGAAGCCACTCCAGCCGAAGTTGAAATGGAAACGGTCGTTGTTGTCGTAGCCGTCGCAAACGAAGACGTGACCGTTGCCATACTCGTCGCGACCGGCATAATACAGCGGGCGCGAGAGGTCGAGCTCCGCCTTCAGCAGGGCGATCCATTCGTCGTCGGTGAAGTCGGCCTTGTTTTTGTAGGTGGCTTCGCAATAGCCGAAGTAACGGCGCATCGCGTTGGTGGCGCTGGTGGCCGCTGCGCCGCTTGAACTGGGGCCAAAGTCCATGTTGACCGCCACGGCGCAGTGGTAGAGCAGGGTGGCCACGGCGTCGTTGTCGTCATAAACTTGGTCGGGCATCTCGTCCCAGCGGTAGGTGGTGTAGCCGAAGTTGGCGCTTTGCTCGCCGTAGTCGCTGTGGATGTAGGAGTGCATCCCCCAGCCTTGCTCGGGATAGCTCCAGTATTTCAGCACCTGCGCCAAGGCGGTGGCCACGCAGCCCGCGTAGGTGTGCCCGCAGGGACCGTTGGCCACGGGGCAATAGGCATTGTAATGGCAGTCTTGGTTCCATCTCGTGCTGAGCAAGGGGTCCACCGTCTTGGCCTCCTTCGCGCCGAAAACGCCTTTCGAGGCCTCGTCCCATTGGCGTAGGATTGCCGCCTCGGGCTGGATGTGGTTGGCTTCGGCGAAGTCAAGCATCTCGCCATAATGGGCTAACCATGAGGCAATGTGCTCTGGCATGTCGTCGGCGACAAACGTGCCCTCGTCGGAATAAGCCAAGACGGGAGGAAGGACGGTGCTGCCTGAGATGATGACAAAGCCTTGGTTGCCAACATTGTAAATAAAAATCTTGGAGGCCGAAACCAGCTCCAATTCCGCGTTTTGGAGTTTCTGGTTGGCATTGACGAAAGCCAATGCAGTTTGTCGGGCTTGGCTTTCCGTGATTTGTTGCGCCGGTTGCGCATAAAAATGGTTTAAAGTGAACAAAACCAATAAAATAAGTACTGAAATTCTTTTCATGTAAAAGGTTTTTAAAATGCAAAAGTAGGCAATTAATCCGAGCTTTTCTGCTTTTTCTTT
>CALFIT010000109.1 GCA_937877465.1 uncultured Bacteroidales bacterium
GTGTACGGTGCCTTGGTTGTCGATGGCGATGGTGGCGCAGTTGTCAGGAGCCCAGATGCTGTCGGTCTCAGAAGTGATGGCGGTCTGGTTCCAGTCCAAAGCGTGGTTGTAGGGGAACTCGGCGATGATTTGCTTTTCCCAAGTCTCGCCGTTGTCGCGCGAGATGATGTAGAACAGGTCGTAGTTCATGCTGACGAAGAGGATGGCGATTTGGTCACCGTTGGTGGCAATCACATAGTCGTCGGCACCGATGTCGTTGATGTACATGCCTTCGACGTCGACCAACGGCGGGTCGGCCAAGTCGGTGAAGGTTACGCCACCGTCGGTGGAACGCATGTAATACACATAGTTAAGCAGGGTGTTGCTGCTGTTCTGCTGGGCGCTCACGACGTGCACATATTGGCCGTTGTGGGTGGTGGCGATTCTCGGCCAAGTGGTGGTGTTGAAGGTGTAGACCTTGTCCCAGGTGCCTTCGCCCTTGGTGGCTCTCGAATAGAGGTTCACATTGCCGCCGGCGTGGGAGGCAACGATTTCGCCGTCGCCCCAAGTGGCGATGGACGGCCAACCGGAATAGGCGTCTTCGATGCGGTCTTCAGGCATGTCGCCAAAGGCTTCGCCGTCGTAGTAGTTGTAGCCAGTACCACGGTTGGGGTAGCTGCTTTGGCCAGTGTTGTCCATCGTGGCGACCACGGCAACGGTCCCGTCAGGCCACACAGCGAGGCGGTTGCCCAACGCGCTGTTCGTCTGAAGGTCGTAGTTGGTCATCATGGTTTCGAATTCCAGCAGAGTGTCGGTGTCTCTCTGCGCGGCAATTCTTGTCATGGCCTCGAAATTGAAGCTCTGTGCGGGAGTTTCGGCTTCGATGGCGGTCTTAACGTGCGTCAGCACGGGGGTGTTTGCAACGTCCGACTTCTTGGCCGGCACTTGAGCAAAACCCATCATCCCAATAGCAAGGATGAGCGATAAGGGTAATACCTTTTTCATTTTGTGTTGGTTTTTAATGAATAATTAGTGATTTGTGTGTGATTTGTTTTCCATAATTGAGGCCGCAAATATATGCAATTTTCGGTTATGATGATACTTTTAGGCTTTTTTTTCAGCGATTTTTCTGTGCTGCAAAGATTGTGCCAGCCGTTGTGATGCGGGTGAAAAAAGAAAAGGAGGCCCGACGACCTCCTTTTTCGTTTTGTGTTCAGGGTGGATTACTTCACGATGAACTTCATGGTGTTCTCAAAGCCGTTGGCCTTCACGGTGACGAAGTAGATGCCACTGTTGAGTTCGGCGGTGCTGATGTTCGGGCAGTTGATACCCATGTTGATGTTCACGGTCTTGTTCATCACGTTTTGGCCCATGATGTTGTAGACGCTGATGCTCATCTCGGAGGCCTGCGAGGCGTTCACTTCGATGTTCAGCACGTCGGTGGCGGGGTTGGGATAGACGCGGGTGCTCGTCATCGGGTTGACGGCGCTGTGGTCTTCGACGGCCCAAGTCTCCATGCCGGGGTCTTCGGGCGACGGGGTGAGCTTCACGGCGTAGATGTAGTTCTCGCTCAGGCCGCCATTGTTGCTGTTCGGGTAGGTGTCGCTGATGTCCAAGTAGAGGCCTTGGTATTCGTCGGCTGAGAAAGCCATCCAGAAGGAGCCGTCGTAAGCCACGGGGCTGGCCATGGTCGGATAGGCTTCTTCGTATTCGTGGATGAAGTCGGCTGTCAGGTTGTAGGCGTGGTCAAACCAAGTGCCGGTGTAGTCTCTCAGGGTGACGTAGGCGCTTCTGTAGGAGAACTCGGTGCCGGCGTTGATTCTCAGTTCAGACCAAACGCTGAAGACGATGGCGACGTTGCCAAGGTTGTCGACCGAAACGGCAGGCATGGTGGCAAGGCCGAGGCTGCGGTAGTGCCATGTGGCGCCGATGATGTTTTCATAGTCCATTTGGCCGTTGCCGTTTTCGTCGACATAGCCGAAGAGGTGGAGGTTGGCTTCCTGGCCGTTCACTGCGGCCAAGGCTTCGATGCGGTCGACGGCGAGGGTCCAGCCGATGCCGTTGCTGGCATATTCGGGGAATTGGGAGTCGACGCTCGACTGGCCGAAGGGCAGGATTTCGTGGCCACCCAATTCGTTGGTGTAGTTGGAGTTCCAATACACGATGCCGTAGTTGTAGGCCGGCCAATAGGTGTAGTGGCTGTCGTCGGTCACTCTCCAGCGGAACAGGGCGAAGGCAGCGTGGACCACGCCGTTGTTGTCGATGGCGATGCTGTGCGAGTTGTCGCTGGTGACGATGGAGTCGGTCATGCCTTCCGGATAGTCGGCGAAGGCGACGGCGTGGACGGGATCGCCGTCCTCACCAAGAATCGGGTAGGGGGCGATGGTTTGGCGTTCCCAGGTCTCGCCGTTGTCGTGCGAAATCATGTACATCACCTCGGTGGTGTAGGCGCTGAGCATGACGGCCACGTTGTTGCCGTTGGCGGCCATCACGTAGTCGTCGGCGCTGAATTGGTTGCGGTAGTCGCCGTCGGCGTCGTTGTCGAGGCCGGGGAGGTCGTTGAGTTCTTCCGGGATGTCCCAAGTGTCGCCATCGTGCGTGACGCGCACATAGTAGATGTGGTTGTCATAGGTGCCGTCGGGGAGGCTGATTTGCTTGCACATGACGAGGTGGACATACTTGTCGTTGGGTCCGCTGACGACCACTCTCGGCCAGGTGGGGCTGCCGTAGTCGGCACCCCAGTTGTAGATGAGCTGCCATTCGCCTTCGCCCTTGGTGGGACGATAGTAGAGGTTGACGCCGGTGGCGTGCGAAGCCAGCACTTCGCCGTCGCCGCAAGCGGCTACGGTGGGCCAACCCGACTTGACGGGCTCTTGGCGCACTTCAGGCTCTTCGCCGAAGCTCTCGCCGTCGTAGAAGTTGTAGCCGGCACCACGGTCCGGGAAACTGGTGTTTTGGCTGTGGTCCCACGTGGCAACGACGGAAGCCGAGCCGTCGGGCCAAACGGCGATACGGTTGCCGAGGGCCGAGTTCGACTGCAAGTCGTAGTTGGTGGTCATGGTGGTGAACTCCTCCGAGTATCTGTTGCTGCGGGGAGCTTGGGTCATATTTTCAGGCATGTTGAATTGGATGCCTTGTGCTTGCGACCCGTCGACTTGGCGGAGTGCGCTGGGCTTTTCAGCCGTTGCGCTCGCGTTCTTTACCTGATTGCTCACGGTAACTCTTTGGGCAAAGCCGGTCATGGCGACGGCCAATGCCAATGACATGAATAATACTTTCTTCATGATGTTGTTATTTAGTTAATAATTAGGATTTGTCCCGACAATGGGGCTACAAATATAGACATTTTTCATTTACGATGAGGCTTTTTGGCATTTTTTCGCGAAACGAATGAAGATTATTCCTATTTTTACGGCGTGAAAGAGAGATCTTGTAAACTCAAAAAAATATGAAAAGACTGTTTCTTCCTATGGCAATATGCCTTGTCCTTGCGGCCTGCACCTCGCAGCCCAAGGCTGATTACGTCACAGAGCCTGCCACTTGCGTCGACCCGTTCATTGGGACGGGCGGCCACGGCCACACCTTCCCCGGCGCCACGGTGCCCTTCGGCATGGTGCAGTTCAGCCCCGACACCCGCATGAACGACTGGGACGGCTGCTCGGGCTACCACACCTCCGACCACACCATCCTCGGCTTCAGCACCACCCACCTCAGCGGCACGGGCTGCTCCGACTACGGCGACTTCCGCTTCATGCCCATGACGGGTGAAGTGATTTTCGGCAAAGGCGACGAAGACAACACCGCCACGGGCTACCGCTCGGCCTTCCAGCACGAGAACGAAGATGCCAAGGCGGGCTACTATGCCGTACTCCTCGACGACTATGACACCAAGGTGGAACTCACCACGGGCGACCGCGTGGGCATGATGCGCTGCACTTTCCCGCAAGGTGCCGACGCGCACTTGCTGCTCGACATGGTGGAAGGCGTCAACGACGAGCTCGTCTATGACTCGTGGCTCCAAATCGAGGGCGATAACGCCATCAGCGGCTACCGCCGCACCCGCGACTGGGCCCGCGAGCAATACCTTTACTTCTACGCCGAGTTCTCGAAGCCGTTCAAGGAATACACCTTTATCAATAAGGGCCAGCCCACCCGCGACGAAAGGGTGGAGAGCGACTTCATCAAGGCGTGGTTCGACTTCGATGTGGCTGACGGTCAGCCTGTTGTGATGCGCTTGGCCCTCTCTGCCGTCGACGTGGAAGGCGCGAAGAACAACCTGAAGGCTGAATTGGCCGATGGTGACTTCGACTTCGATGCCTTGCGCCAAAAGGCCTACGACCAATGGAACACCGAGCTGAAACGCTACGAAGTGGCCGACCCCAACGAGGCGAACAAGACCGTGTTCTACACCGCGCTCTACCACACCATGATTGCGCCCAACCTCTACAGCGACGCCGATGGCCGTTATCGCGCCCACGACTTGAAAGTCTATCAGTCCGAGAGGCCGGTCTATACCGTCTTTTCCTTGTGGGACACCTTCCGCAGCCTGCACCCGCTGTTCAGCCTCATGCAACGCGAGCGCACCTTGGACTTCATCAACACCTTTATTAATAAGTACGAGACCAACCCCCACCACCTGTTGCCCATTTGGGAATTGGCCGCCAACGAGACCTACTGCATGATCGGCAACCACGCCATCCCCGTCATCGCCGATGCCTATTTTGCTGGCATCCGCGACTTCGACACCGAGAAGGCGTTGGAGGCCATGGTCGCCTCGTCGAAGATGGACTTCCGTGGCATGGGTGCCTACATGAAATACGGCTACATCCCGATTGAGGCCGAAGGCGAGGCCGTTTCCAAGACCCTCGAATATGCCTACGACGACTGGTGCGTGGCCCGCATGGCCGAGGCTATGGGCAAACAGGACATCGCCGACGAGTTCTACGCCCGCGCTCAGGCCTACAAGAACATCTACAACCCTGAAAACCAATTCTTCCAAGGTAGGCGCAACGGCGGCTGGATGCATCCCTTCGACCCCGCGCAAGTCAACTTCACGCTGACCGAGGCCAACTCCTACCAATACGGCTTCTTCGTGCCGCAAGACGTGAATGGCCATATCGACCTGATGGGCGGTAGCGACAGCTATGAGGCCAAACTCGACGCCCTCTTCAACGCCCCTTCCAACCTGACGGGACGCGAGCAGCCCGACATCACTGGACTCATCGGGCAATACGCCCACGGCAACGAGCCGAGCCACAACACGGTGTATATGTACAACTTCGTCGGGCAGCCGAGCAAGACACAGTTTTATGTGAAGAAAGTGCTTGACGACTTCTACACCGACCGTCGCGACGGCTATGCCGGCAACGAGGACTGCGGCCAGATGTCGGCGTGGGGCGTGCTGTCGTGCATGGGCTTCTATCCTGCCACGCCAGCTGCAGGTTATTATGTGCTCGGATTGCCGCGTTTCCAGAACCTCAAGCTGACCTTCGAGAACGGCAAGCAGTTTGAAGTCGTCGCCAAGAACCTGAGCGAGAAGAACTGCTATGTGAAGTCGGTGAAGCTGAACGGCAAGCCCTTGCAACGCAGCTACATCACCTTCGAGGAGGTCTACAGCGGCGGCACGTTGGAGTTCACCATGACCGACCGACCCGATTCCGACTGGGCCACACAACCCGAAAACTGCCCCGTGATGCGCATCGCGGGTGAGGGCATCGTCATCGTCCCGACCATCGACGCCTTGTCGGACACCTTCTTCGACAGCCTCATGGTCAGCATGAGCCATCCCGTGGAAGGTGCGAAGATCTATTATACCCTCGACGGCACTGAGCCTGACGCGAACAGCCTGCTTTACGAACAGCCCCTTTGCCTGAAGGAAAGCGCGACCGTGCGTGCCGCCGCCCTGCAAGACGGTCGCTGGAGCCGTGTCATGGATGCCGAGTATTACCTGATCGACGCCCGCCACAGCGTGAAGTTGGAGAACCCTTACAACGAGCAATACGCCGCCGGAGGACTCAAGGCCCTCATCGACCATCAGCGCGGCGGCGAGAACTTCCGCACGGGCGCATGGCAAGGCTACTACGGCGTCGACCTCATCGCCACCGTCGACTTGGGCCAGCCCAAGCGCATCAACCGCGTGGCGGGTAGCTTCTTGCAGGAGGCCTACTCGTGGATCTGGATGCCGACCGAGGTGGAGTATTTCGTCAGCGACGACGGCAAGACGTTCCGCAGCGTGGGCAAGGTGAAAAACGACATCCCCGTAGATGCCGACAATGCCTACATCCAAGAGATGGAAGTGCGTCCGCGCACCAACGCCCGCTATGTGAAGATGGTGGCCAAGACCCTCGGCATCTGCCCCGAAGGCCACGTTGGCGCAGGCCAGAAGTGCTGGATCTTCTGCGACGAATTGGTGATAGAATGATAACTATTAAATGAAATAATATGAAAGAATCCATCGTAATCCTCGCCGGCGGCGGTCCGGCTCCCGGAATCAACACCGTCATCAGCACCGTGGCCAAGACCTTCCTCAAGGACGGCTACCGTGTGCTCGGCCTCAACGAAGGCTACAAGAACCTCTTCAAGCCCAATCCCGACGTGGTCGAGATGGACTTCCTCTATGCTGACGCCATCCTCAAACAAGGCGGTTCGGCCCTGAAGATGAGCCGCTACAAACCCAAGAACGAGGAGTTCAACACCGACTTCTTCGTCAACAACAACATCAAACTGCTGGTGACCATCGGCGGCGACGACACCGCTTCGACGGCCAACCGCATCTCCAAGTTTTTGGCCAACAGTGGCTTCCCCATCCAGAACATTCATGTGCCCAAGACCATCGACAACGACCTGCCCTTGCCCGAAGGCAGCCCGACCTTTGGCTACTATTCCGCCAAGGACGCCGCCGTGCATCTCGTGCAGACCATCTACGAAGACGCCCGCACCAGCGGCAACTGGTTCGTGGTGTCGGCGATGGGGCGCGAGGCGGGCCATTTGGCTTTCGGCATGACGTCGGCCTGCCACTGCCCGATGGTGGTCATCCCTGAGATGTTCAACAAGGCGGAAGTCACCTTCGACGCCATCATCAAGCTCGTGGTCAGCTCCATCGTGAAGCGCAAGCTGTTGGGTGTCAACTACGGTGTGGCCATCATCAGCGAGGGCGTGTTCCACTTCATGAGCGACGACGAAATCGAGAAGTCGGGCGTGGCCTTTACCTACGACGAACACGGTCATCCCGAACTTGGTAATGTCAGCAAGGCTCACATTTTCAACCTTTTGCTGCAACAAAGGCTGAAGGCTTTGGGTATGAACGTGAAGAGCCGTCCCGTCGAAATCGGTTACGGCATCCGTTGCGTCGAGCCTAACGGCTACGACCTGACCTATTGCTCGCTTTTGGGCTACGGCGTGAAGAAGCTCTACGACAAGGGTGTGAGTGGCGCGATGGTCACGGCCAACCCGAAGGGTGAGATTGTGCCGCTCTACCTGAAGGATGTGGAGGACGAGAACGGCAAGATCAAGCCGCGCTTGGTGAACCTCAACGGCCCGAAGGCCGAGCTGATCTTCAACGACGGTTTGCAATACATCAGCCCCGCCGACTACGAAGCGGCGAAGGCCTACCTTCCCAATCCGGAGGACTACGACTTCAAGAAGATTTTGAAGTGGTAAGAAACAAATCGGGGCGGCCAAATGGTCGCCCCGATTTGTTGATGGTTGAATGAACCTTATTTCACGTTCACCTTCTGTACGGTGATGCCGTTGGCCGTCTCGATGCGGACGAGGTACAGGCCTTGGCCGAATTGACCCATATCGAGGGTCGCGTTGTTTTCGGCAGAAGCATCCATCAGTTTCTGTCCCAAGAGGTTGCTGACGCTGATACGCATTGCACCTTGGCCTTCAATGTTGAGCAGGCCTGTGGTCGGATTGGGATAGAGGCTGACGAGGTCGTTTTCCGAGGCTTCGTCGACGGCATCGGTGCAGTCGTTGTTGTAGCTCAAAAACACGCCGTCTTCGAGGTTGGCGGAAGTGTAGATGGTGTTGCCGTTGAAGTCGGTGATGGTGAAGGAGCACTCGGAGTCGGTGTCGTATTGAGGGTAGGAATGGTACCAGCCGTGGTTCCAGATGAAGTTGAGCTGACCGCGCAGCAAGGGCAGCGTGACGGTCTTCTCCGAGCCTTCGGTCATGGTGATGACGGCGAGGCGTACGCCGTTGGCGTCGGCCACGCTGATGGCGGCGCCTTTCCAGCCGTCGTCGCCTTGGTCGTGGAGGTTGAAGGTGATGTCGCACTTCTCGCCCACGATGACGGAGCGGCACACGTTGTGGCTGGGACCGGCTTCGTTGGAAACGTGGATTTCGTACTCGTAGAGTCCGGGTGCCAAACCGGTGTCTTCGTAGCTCATGGCACCGCCGATTTCAACATCCGTCAGCACGGCGATTTCCTCGAAGTCGCGCAGGATGGTGACCGATTGGAGCGAGAAAAGCTCTTCGCCGACGAGGTCTAAAGTGGGGTTGACCCAACTGATGGTGACGCTGTTGAGGGTTTCTTTCTCCTCGATGTGCATGTCGGAGATGGTGTCGGGACGCATGAAGTAATAGTCCGACAGCGGGCAGATGTGTCCCGTGATGCCGTTCATCGTGTTGAAGGCATAGCGGGTGGTGTTGAGTGCGCCGACGGGGCACCAGGCATCGTCGCGGCCACTCCAGCCCCAGTTGAAGTGGAAGTAGTTGTTCTCGTCGTAGCCGTCGCACACGAAGGCATGGCCGCCTTGGTTGTTGTCGTCGGAACCGCTGTAATACAAGGGCAGGTTCTCATCCAAGCCGCTCTCTTTCAGTACATTGGTCCATTGCGCGTTGTTGTATTGCCACCAATTGGTGAGATGTTCGTCGCAAGAGTACATGAAATAGTTGCGCAACGCGGGCGGCACGTCTTGGGAATAGGCGCCGCTGCCGTCGCCGCTGTATTGCATGTCGACGGCGATGCCGCAATGGTGCAGGAACTGGGCGACATAGAAAATCTCCTCGTCGGTGCTGGTCGAGTCCAAGGCATAGGGCATCAGCTCGAAGTGATAGTCGGTCTCGCCGAAGTTGGCGGTTTGCGGGCCATAGCCCGACGGGTTGTAGGTGTAGGAACCCGTGCCTTGTGGCGGCCAGTCGTGGTATTTCATCACCTGACCCATGGCCGTGGCGACGCAGCCGGCGTAAACGTGGCCTCCGTTGCCGGTGGGGTCTTCGGGGCATTGGCTGTTCCACGGATAGTTCTGGTTCCAAGTGGTTTGGCACAGCGGACCCACCACGGCGCGGGTCGCGCGGCCCTGCTGGATGAAGCCGGTCTCAGTCACCGACTTCCATTCGGCCATGATGTCGGTGGTGGCGCTGAGGTCGTGTTGGCGCACATACTGGATCTCCTTCTGGAAGGTGGCCAACTTGAACGCGAAGCCGTCGGCCACGTCGTCGGGGTTGTATTGGCCGGTGGTGGAATAGGCGAGGATGGGTTTCACGCGGTCGTCGCCCGAAACGACGACGAAGCCTTCACCGCCTCTGACGTTGAAGACGTAATAGTCAATGCCACCACGCTCAAGGTCGGTGGCGACACTGACCAAATCCAGTTGGATGTCAGTGGTTTTTTGGGACAAAGTGGTGGTAATCAAGAACTTGGTTCCCACTCTTTGGGCTTTCTGTTGGTCGACATGACCAGCCGTCAGGCTACCGATACAGGCAGCGATGAGGCAGAGGGTCAGATAAAGCTTTTTCATATTGAATGTATTTTTGTTGTTTGACTTCAATGTTGCAATTAATAATTAGGTGCGTCCACTGTTAGGAAAGTAACGCGCCGATGAATTAATGTTTAATCCGCTTTCAGCTTTTTGTATCTGAACCGTTTCGGCTCCACGTTGCCCAAGCGTTTCAGCTTGTTTTCCTCGTATTCGGAATAGCTGCCCTCGAAGAAATAGACCTGCGAATTGCCCTCGAAGGCGAGGATGTGGGTGGCCACGCGATCGAGGAACCAGCGGTCGTGGCTGATGATGACGGCGCAGCCCGCGAAGTTCTCCAAGCCTTCCTCCAAGGCACGCAGCGTGTTCACGTCGATGTCGTTGGTGGGTTCGTCAAGGAGAAGGACGTTGGCTTCCTGTTTCAAAGTCAAGGCCAAGTGCATACGGTTGCGCTCGCCGCCCGACAGCACGCCGGCTTTCTTCTGCTGGTCGTTGCCGCCGAAGTTGAAGCGCGACACGTAGGCCCGCGAGTTCATGCTGCGTTTGCCAAGCTGAATGAGTTCGTTGCCGCCGCTGATGACCTCCCAGACGGTCTTCTCGGGGTCTATCTCGGCGTGCTGCTGGTCGACATAGCCGATTTTCACGGTCTCGCCGACTTCGAAAGTACCTGAGTCGGGTTGCTCCAAGCCCATGATGAGGCGGAACAAGGTCGTCTTGCCTGCGCCATTCGGTCCGATGACGCCCACGATGCCGCCTTGCGGCAGGCTGAAGCTGAGGTTCTCGAAGAGGAGCTTGTCGCCGTAGGCTTTCGTGACGTCGTGTGCCTCAATGACTTTCGTTCCCAAGCGGTCGCCATTGGGAATGTAGATTTCGAGCCTCTCTTCCTTTTCCTTCACGTCTTCGTTGAGCATCTTCTCATACGATTCCAGACGGGCCTTGCCCTTGGCGTGACGCGCTTTCGGGGCCATGCGCACCCATTCCAACTCGCGTTCAAGGGTCTTGCGGCGTTTGCTCTCGGTCTTTTCCTCCATGGCAAGGCGGGCGGTCTTCTGGTCGAGCCACGACGAGTAGTTGCCTTTCCACGGGATGCCTTCGCCACGGTCGAGTTCGAGGATCCAGCCGGCCACATGGTCGAGGAAATAACGGTCGTGGGTGACGGCGATGACGGTGCCCTTGTATTGCTGCAAATGGCTTTCGAGCCATTGTATCGACTCGGCGTCCAAGTGGTTGGTAGGCTCGTCAAGGAGCAGGATGTCAGGCTCTTGCAGGAGCAGTCGGCACAGTGCCACGCGGCGACGCTCGCCTCCCGAGAGGTTGCGCACGGGGGTGTCGCCGTCGGGACAGTTGAGTGCGTCCATGGCGCGTTCCAATTTGCTGTCGAGTTCCCAAGCGTCGTGCTGCTCGATGAGTTCGGTCAGCTCGCCTTGGCGGGCAATCAGCTTGTCGAAGTCGGCGTCAGGCTCGGCGAACTGGTTGTTGATGTCCTCGTATTCCTTGAGGATGTCAACAATCTCTTGCACGCCTTCCTCCACCACTTGGCGGACGGTCTTGTTGTCGTCAAGTTGCGGCTCTTGGTCGAGCATCCCGACCGAGTAGCCGGGCGAGAAGACCACTTCGCCGTTGTAGGATTTCTCCTTGCCCGCGATGATGCGCAGCAGGGTCGATTTTCCCGCTCCGTTGAGGCCGATGATGCCGATTTTCGCGCCGTAGAAGAACGAGAGGTAGATGTCTTTCAGGATTTGTCGCGACGGCGGGATGACCTTGCTCACGCCCACCATCGAGAAGATGATTTTTTTGTCGTCGGGGTTTGCCATAGCAGTTGTCAGTTGTCAGTTGTCAGTTGTTCAGTTGTTCAGTTGTTCAGTTGCTCTCGCCCATGTCATTCCTGCGCTGATTTGTGGGTTGGCGGGAATCTATGGGCAACAGCAGTTCGGTTATTCAGTTATCAGTTGTTTATACATTCTAAATAGTTCGGCCACAATCTCACTTTCCGACATTTTCGGGTCGAAGCCGTAGGCTTGCATCACGGCGCGGTCGTTGGCTTGGTGGGCACGGCGGAGGTCGGCGGGCATGAAGGTTTCGTCGTACAGGTCGGCCAAGGTGCAGTCGGGGTATTTCGCCCTTGTGTCGAGGATGGCTTGGGCGGTACACTCAATCAAGGAGGTGAAGTTTCCAACTTCACCTTTCGCTGCTTTGGTGTCGTTTTGCGAAGATTCAATCTTCGCGTCCTTGGTGTTGTTTTGCGAAGATACAATCTTCGCGTCCTTGAGGGGCCACGGGAAGTTGTTGTAAACCACGCTTCCCGAATACCGATAGTCGGATTTTAACCGGCCTGCAACCACGCGCATCCAAGCCATGTGGACTTGGCTGGTCAATATCCCGAAATGGAAAAGCGTTGCGTTGGGAATGATGGAGCAGGCATCGGAGGCAATGGTTTCGGGAGACATGAAACCAATAGGTACATAAAGCCGGTTTTCCGACGACACGCGCGGGATAATCAAATAAGGCGTTGCCGGTTGCGACATGAAGAAAAACTCATGCGGCACGGCTGCCTTTTGCCTCGTTGCAGCGGAACTACTGGCTTCCCGCAATCGCTTGACATTCTGGACCCGCTCATATAAAATAGGGCTGTTCCTCAATTCGGCAGGCGAAATACCTTGCAGCCAAAGGCAATAGCGAACCTTGTTGTTGATGAACTCAACGGCCCCGATGTATGGATGGATGTACTTTTGCAGCGAAGGTTCCTTGCGCAAGATGGCATCTTTCTCCTCTTCCGAAAGTATGAAATTGCCTCCGTCGGTAGGCTTGTTCCCGTAGATCATACACTCCACTTTGCATATTGGCCTCGGCCTGCTTTCCACTAGGACATTGGGAGCGTCAATCAGGTAGGGATTGATGTTCTTGGCGTCGATGGTTTGCCCGTCGGCAAGATAGAGGCGGCAAGGCGTTGCTTTTTTGAAAACCGAATCGTTGACAGAAAAACCGATGATGACGCAATGCACATGGGCTTTTTGTTCTGACTCGCTGTCCCAACGGAATGTGCGATAGGCGAAGTCGATTCCGACATTGTATCTTTTGATGAGGGGACTCCAAAGCGCGGCCACTTGCTCGCCTTGCGAAATGCTGTTGGTGGACACGAATGCCGTGTGCGTTTTAGGATTCTTTGACATCAATTCGGCTGCCTTGTGATACCAAGCGCCAACATAATCAATGCTGTTTGACAGCTTGACCTTCCCGAAAATACTGACGGCATCTTGCTTTTGCAAGTCGCTCATCATGCTTGCTCCCACAAACGGCGGGTTGCCGATGATGTAGTCGTAGACGACGGGCTTGGGTATCGGCCTCGACGGTAGCGTCTTCTTTTCGACCTCCATAGCCACGACGTTCAACTCGTCATAGACCTTGCCGTATTCCGCCCCCGACTCGCACGCCATAATTGGGGCGTTGAGTATTTCGTCGGGAAGGTTTTCGACTTCAAACACGTTGAGCTTTTTGGCATAGAGGTAGGAACTGCGCGTGTCTTCGGCAAGCGTGCTCCAGTCCATGCGCAAGGCGTTGCCTTCCACGATGTTGGCGTGGTCTTTCAAGGGCAGGAAGTCGAGGTTCATGCCCAAAATGGCCTCGGTTTCGGCCACCATCTGGCTCTCGGCAATCCATAGGGCGGTCTTGGCCACCGTCACGGCGAAGTCGTTGATTTCGATGCCGTAGAACTGGTTGATGTTCACCTTGATGAACTCTTCGTTGAAGCCGAGCACCCTCTCGCCCTTGTTCAGCACGGAAATCACCTTGTTTTCCAAGCGTCGGAGGCTCAGGTAGGTTTCGGTGAGGAAGTTGCCGCTGCCGCAGGCGGGGTCGAGGAAGGTGAGCGAGCCGAGTTTGCGCTGGAAGGCGAGGAGGCTTTGGCGTTTCGTGGATGGGGACATCCGCGCTCCTATGAGGCTCTCGAACTCGGCGTTGAGGTCGTCCATGAAGAGCGGGTCGATGACCTTGTGGATGTTGGCGACGCTCGTGTAGTGCATCCCGCCCTTGCGCCGCGTTTCGGGGTTGAGGGTGCTCTCAAACACCGCTCCGAAGATGGTGGGCGAAATCTCGCTCCAGTCGAAGGGACAGCAATGGTTCACCAACACGTCGACGATTTCCTCCGTGAAGTTCGGGATTTCGATGCCTTGGTCGGCGAAAAGGCCACCGTTGACGTATGGGAACGCCTTGATTTTCAGGTCGTACTTGTCGCGTTGCTCCATTTGGGTGTCCAAGGCCTTGAACAGCTTGATGATACCGTCGCGCAGGTCGGGCAGGTTGAAGCTGCGGATGTAGTCCTCGAAACTCGTGCGCGTGGCAAACAGTCCTGCATCTTCGGCATAGAGGCAGAATACAATCCTGACACACAGGATGTTGAGCGAGCGCAAGCTGCTTTCGTCGGGTTCGATGTATTCCTTGATGAGCGCGTCGTAGAGCTTGCCGACCAATTCGCCCGCCTTCAGCGAAACCTCTTCCTCGCGGCGGATGTTCTCGTTCTTCAGGTCGACGAGGAACTGGAGCCTATAATACTCGTTTTCAAGGTTCTCCAACGCTATTTTCTGTGGCTCGCCGTTGGGCCGTTCCATGTCGTAAACCCAAAACTCCCTGAAGTTGCAGGTGACAATCCACCGTGGCTTCTGCGACAAGGGCAGGCCTTCGGCATAGCGGCGTGCCTGCTGGTAGGGCGTGAGTTCCGAGCCGTCGCTTTGCTTGGCCTTTGCAGCCAAGTCAACATGTGCGCCTTTCTGCTCAATCAGCACCTTGGCAGGGGTGATGTAGCCGTCGATGAAGTCGGCCCCTTTCTCTTTGGTGATGGTCTTGACGGGAATCTCGAATTGTGTCGTCTTTGTCGGGTCGTCCTCGCCGAAGACATTGTGGAGCAAATCCAACCAAAAGCGTTGTGTCTCGCCCTTTTCATAGCCTTTGCCTTGCCATGATTCGGCAAAATGCTTGGCTGCCTTTTTCTGTTGTTGAGGGGTCATGTGCGCGTTTTTGTGATGTTTGGAAAGCCGTCGGGCTGCTGATTTGGGCGTTGCGGCTTATTTGCTGCAAAATTATACATTTTTTGCTTGCATAAAAGAAAATCACTATTTTTGTAGTCGTTTTGAAAGAAAAACTATTATGAGTTACATTTCCTGGGACAAGAAGAAACTGGTCAATCTTGAGTTTACGCTCAACCGTGAGGTACTGCGCTCGAATGCAAAAGGGGCGTTTTTGGCCACCACGGTGATTGGCTGCAACACTCGTAAATACCACGGTCTGTTGGTCGTGCCGCAACCGCAATTGGACAACAACAACCATGTCTTGCTGTCGAGCCTCGACGAGACCGTCATCGAGAACAAGGAGGAGTTCCATTTGGGCGTACACATGTACCCCGACGGCGTGTTTGCCCCCCGTGGCCACAAGTACATCCGCGACTTCAGCGCCGACCCCATGCCCAAGCTGACCTACCGCATCGGCAACGTGGTGCTCGACAAGGAGCTGATTTTCTCGTCCACCGAGGCGCGACTCTTTGTGCGCTACACCTTGAAGGAGTCGGTTGTGCCCATCACCTTGCGCGTGTTGCCGTTCCTCGCCTTCCGCAACGTCCACATGCTGACGCACGAGAACTACGATGCCAGCCACAAGGTGGAGTTGGTGAAAAACGGCGCGTCGTGGCAGCTCTACAAGGACTATTCGCGGCTGTATCTCCAGTTCTCCAAGTCGGCGGAATACACCCATGTGCCGCATTGGTACTACAACATGTTCTACATCCGTGAGCAAGAACGTGGCTATGAAGCTATTGAGGATCAGTTTGTTCCGGGATTCTTCGAACTCCAGATGAAACAAGGCGACACGGTGGTGCTGTCGGTCAGCTTGCAGGAGGAGAATCCGGCCTACATCAAGCGGCAGTGCGAGGCCGAGGTGAAACGACTGCTGCCGCAGACGAGCTACGAGGACTGTCTCGTGAAGGCCGCCGACCAGTTCATCATCCGCGACGAGAAAGGCACACGCCTCTGGGCAGGCTTCCCGTGGTTCGGCAGTTGCAGCCGCGACACGTTCCTCTCCTTGCCCGGCATCGCCTTGGCGCAAGGCGACGAGAAGACCTTCACCGACGCGCTCGACTACCTGGTTTCGAGGATGCAAGGGCCGTTCTTCCCGCATCGTTATTACCAGAAGAGCCTGTATTTCACGGCGGTTGACTCGCCGCTGTGGTTCTTCTTCGTGCTGCAACTTTACGAGAAGATGCTCGGCAAGGCGAAGAAGGACATCTGGCGCAAATACAAGAAACCCATGACGACCATCTTGGAGAGCTTCATCGCGGGCACCGACTTCAACGTGCATGTGCTCGACAACGGCCTGCTCTATGCCGGCAACCGCGACCTTGCCTTGACATGGATGAACGTCTTCGCCCAAGGCAAACCTTGGACACCGCGCACGGGTTTGGCGATTGAGGTCAATGCGCTATGGTACAATGCCTTGTGCTATGCCGTGGAGCTTTCGGAGGCCGCCGAGCCGAAGAACCCGCTTTTGGAGAAATGGAAAACCATTATTAATAAGGTGAAGGCTTCGTTTGCCGACACCTTCCATAACCAAGTGACCGACGGTTTCTACGACTTCGTGAACAGCAGCGAAAAGAACGCGCAGGTGCGCCCCAACATGATGCTTGCTGCGGCCTTGCCTTTCAGCCCGATGACGGAAACTATGCAAAAACGCGCCTTCGACATCGCCCATTCCGAGCTGCTGACCCCCAGGGGAATACGTTCCTTGTCGCCGAACGACGAGAGCTACAAGGGCATCAGCATCGGCAACCACAGTGAGCGTGAACGTGCCTACCACAACGGCACGGCCTTCCCGTGGCTGATTGCGTTCTATGCCGACCTCTCGGTGAAGCTGTTTGGGAAGACCTCGTTGCCATATTTGGAAGACTTGTATAACGGTTTCGAGGAGGCCATCAAGGACAACGGCATCGGGACGGTGTCGGAGATCTACGACGGCAACCCGCCCTTCGAGGCGCGTGGCTGCATCTCGCAATCGACGAGCGTCGGGGCGTTGCTGTATCTCAAGTATTTGATTGACGGACTTAACAAGAAAGGAGGCCCAAAATGAGAGTCTTGATGTTTGGCTGGGAGTTTCCCCCGCATATCACGGGCGGCCTCGGCACGGCCTGCTTCGGCATGACCAAAGGCTTGGCCAAGAACGGCGTGGAGGTGCTTTTCGTGGTGCCGCGTGCCTATGGCGACGAGGACGAGACCAACGTCCGCCTGCTCAACGCCAGCGACGTGACCATCGACATCGACCACGAGAAAGACCGCAGCTATTGGGAACGGGTGCAATACATGGAGATTGGCTCCAACATCATCCCGTATGTCGGGCCGGAGGATTTCGCCAACGTGCTCGAATACGACCGTCATGTGGTCGAGAACTTCAACCGCAGCGGCTCGGTGTTTGCGCGCAACTACCAGTTTTCGGGCAAATACGGCATGAACCTGATGGAGGAGGTGTCGCGCTACGCCCTGATTGGCTCGTCGTTGGCCACGAAATACGACTTCGACGTCATCCACGCCCACGACTGGCTGACCTATTCGGCAGGCATCGCGGCGAAGGAGACCACGGGCAAGCCGCTCGTCGTCCACATGCACGCCACCGAGTTCGACCGCTCGGGCGAGAACATCAACACCGACGTGTATGCCATCGAGCGAAGGGGCATGGAGGCCGCCGACCGCGTCATCACGGTGAGCAACCTGACGCGCAACATCGTCATCGAGAAATACGGCATCGACCCGAATAAAGTCGTGACGGTTCACAACGCCGTCGAGCCTAACGACAAGCCCAAGTCGGAATACGAGCGCAGCGGCTTGGACGCCAAGGTGGTGACCTTCCTCGGACGCATCACCTACCAGAAAGGGCCGGAATACTTCATCGAGGCGGCCTACAAGATCCACCAAGTCGATCCGAGCATCCATTTCGTGATGGCGGGCACGGGCGACATGTTGGAGAAGATGATCCGCCGCGTGGCGCAGCTCGGCATGGGCAGCCACTTCCACTTCACGGGCTTCCTGAAGGGCGAGGCCGTCGATCAGATGTTTGCCATGACCGATGTGTTTGTAATGCCTTCAATATCAGAGCCTTTCGGTATCGTGCCGTTAGAGGCCATGCGCCTCAACGTGCCGGTGGTCATCAGCAAGCAGTCGGGCGTTTCGGAGGTCGTCAAGCACGCCTTGAAGGTCGATTTCTGGGACATCAACGGCCTTGCCGACGCCATATACGGACTCTGCCACTACCAGCCCTTGGCCGACTGCTTCAAGGACGAAGGCAAGGACGAAGTGGACAGCCTCAAATGGGAATTAGCCGCGAAGAAGATCAAGGCGGTGTATGAGAGTGTGGTGTGAACCCTTGGTTTGATTATAAAATGAACGAAACTCAACATATTATAATAAATGGCGATTGCCGAAAAATGGCTGAATTGGGTGACAGAAGTGTTCACTTGATTGTCACTTCGCCCCCATATTGGCAATTAAAAGACTATGGATCAGATAACCAGATTGGGTTCAACGATTCATACGAGCAGTATATCAACCATTTGAACTTGGTTTGGAAAGAATGTCACCGCGTGTTGCACGATGGCTGTCGTTTGTGCATCAACATTGGCGACCAGTTTGCACGTTCCGTTTATTATGGCCGTTACAAAGTCATACCCATTCATTCTGAAATCATTAGGTTTTGCGAATCGGTTGGCTTCGACTTTATGGGGCAAATCATCTGGCAAAAAGCCACCACAATGAACACGACAGGTGGCGGAGCTGTGATGGGTAGCTTCCCATATCCACGAAATGGCATCGTAAAGCTTGATTTCGAGTATATCCTGCTTTTCAAGAAGCTAGGTGAAGCTCCAAAACCAAGTAAAGAACAAAAAGAGCAGGCGACGATGACCAACGAAGAGTGGAACACCTATTTCAATGGGCATTGGTATTTCAACGGAGTCAAGCAGGACAAGCATTTAGCCATGTTTCCGGAGGAATTGCCAAAGCGTTTGATAAAGATGTTCTCTTTCCCAAATGAAACAGTTCTTGACCCATTTATGGGAAGTGGCACCACGGCTGCGGTGGCTCGTGCCTTGGGAAGGAATTCCATTGGGTATGAGATTAATCCGGAAATTGTTCCGTTGATTAAGAATAGGATAGGAGGAGAAACCCTTTACGACAATGCGAAAGTCGAAATTATTCATCAAGACACGAGAGTTGATTTTGAAGAGGAGATGAAAAGACTGCCTTATCGCTTTGTGGACACACAAAAAATTGACAAACAATTGGATGTCAAGAAATTGCGGTTTGGATCGAAGATCGACAAGGATAGTGAGTCGAGCCGAGAGGATTACTTTACGGTTAAGGAAATCATCTCCCCAGAATTGTTGTTGTTGAATAACGGATTGACTGTTAGACTGATAGGCGTAAAACAAGATCCGTTGGTTAATGGAAAGGCTGCGGAGTTTTTGGCTTCCAAGTTGAAGGGCAAGAAAGTGTTTCTAAGGTTTGATGAAACCAAATATGACGAAGACAAGCATTTGATGGTGTATCTTTATTTGGAGAACAAGACCTTTATCAATGCCCATTTGCTGAAACAGAAGTTGGCTTTGGTCGATGATAGCGTGGATTTCAAGTATAAGAGTAAATTTCAAAAACTATAATTATGGCGAAGGAAGCAAACAATAGATATTCGTTGGATTTCGGCAAGAAAGAACGTGTGTTGAATTATGCGTGTCAGACTTATCAATTGTCACGCCCGAATAAGGTTGGCGCAGTCATGGCTTTGATTAGAGATTGCCAACCTAACACTTTTGAAGAATGGGAAACATGGTATTTTGAGAATGCCAGAACCGAAGGGAAAAACTCTTTTAAGATTACACATGAGAGCTTAACAGAATTGGGTGAACGGCTATATGAAAAAATCACCGAAGTCGTTATCCCTGAATGGGAGGAAGCTTTCCGTCAATTGACAAAGGATGATTGCATTGCATATATTTACAATCTGACCATTAATAGAACCTACGACGGCTATCTGCGCGAAAAGTCCGTCATCAATGATGGATTGGCCAAGTTGTTCCCGGATGTCGTTTTTGAAGAGAGCGACCCGGAATTGGACCATGCTGGAGACATTGATTACGTTGCAAAAGTTTGTGACAAGGCGATAGGTATCCAAATCAAGCCTGTTACTGCAAAGGCGAATTTTGGCTCGTATTCCTTGACCGAAAGGATGAAAGCCAGTTTCGCCGATTTTACTGAACGGTATGGTGGGAAAGTGTTTGTGGTTTTCAGTTTGGATAAGGAAATCGCCAACAAAGAAGTGGTGGATGAAATAAGGGAAGAAATCGAAAGGCTGAAAGGTGTGTCATAAGATGCCAATACGGCATCATAAAGAGTCCTCGCAAAATCTGCGACAACTGAAAATTGAGGAATATAATCAAAAGAATATCAATATGACCAAATCAATCTGTTTCTATTTCCAAGTGCATCAGCCTTATAGGCTGCGCACCTATCGTTTCTTCGAAATCGGGAAGAAACATTACTACTACGACGACTACTCGAACCGCATGATCATGCGGCGCGTGGCGGAGAAGTGCTACCTGCCCATGAACGAGCTGCTGCTGCGACAAATCGAACGCTTCGGCGACCAAATCAAGTTGGCCTTCTCGTTTTCGGGCGTGGCCATCGAGCAGATGGAGCAATACGCCCCGGATGTGCTGGAGAGCTTCCAAAAGTTGGTCGCCACGGGGCAGGTGGAGGTGCTTTCCGAGACCTACGCCCATTCGTTGGCCTCGCTCAACAGCCCCGACGAGTTCAAACGCCAGGTGACGGCCCACAAGCGCAAGATGAAAGAGGTGTTTGGCGTCACGCCCAAGACCTTCCGCAACACCGAACTGATCTACAGCGACGAAATCGGGGCGGCGGTGGCCGACATGGGCTACGGCCTCATGCTCACCGAGGGCGCAAAGCACATCTTGGGCTGGAAGAGCCCCAACTACATGTACGCCAACGCCATCAACCCGAAGCTGAAGGTGCTGCTGCGCAACTTCAAGTTCAGCGACGAGATCGCCTTCCGCTTCGTGCAGGACGGCTTCCGCACCGAGGACTTCGTCGGCTGGCTCAACGCCTTGCCCGATGACGAGGAGGTGGTCAACATCTTCATGGACTACGAGACCTTCGGCGAGCACCAGTCGGCTGAGACGGGCATCTTCGACTTCATGGAGCGTTTGCCCGAGGCCATCCTGACGGGCAGCAAGTTCAAGTTCGCCACGCCGCACGAGTTGGAGAAGACCTTGCAGCCGGTGAGTGTCGTCAACGTGCCCAACGTGCTCTCGTGGAGCGACGAGGAGCGCGACCTTACGGCTTGGCTCGGCAACCCCTTGCAGGACGACGCCTATCGCGCCTTGTACGACCTCTCCGCCAAGGTGCGCCGCATCAAGGACGAGGACTTGCAACAGGACTGGACGCTGCTCCAGACCTCCGACCATTTCTACTACATGTGTACGAAGTGGCTTTCCGATGGCGTGGTTCACAAGTATTTCAACCACTACGCCTCGCCTTACGACGCCTACATCAACTATATGAACGTCCTCACCGACTTCGCCGATCGAGTACATAAACTCTCAAAGCGGAAAAAAGCGGTCTTGGAAGTCGTTGAAAACTAAATAATTGTCGAAAACCACTTTTGGAAAAGCGAAAATATGTAAGTCGTTGAATCTTTAAATCTCTAAATTTTAAATCTTTAAATCTTTGAATTTTAAATCTGAAATGAAAACCCCTGAATACCTTTTTGAAACCAGTTGGGAAGTGTGCAACATGGTGGGCGGCATCTACACGGTGCTTTCCACAAAGGCAAATGTGGTGCGTCAAAGGCTTGGCGACCACTACATTACGGTTGGGCCGGATGTGGTCAAGGAAGCGCATGAAACCTTGTATTTTGTCGAAGACAACGAACTCTTCCCCGAGTGGCGCGAGCGGGCTTTGGCCCAAGGCCTGAAGTTCCGCATAGGTCGCTGGAAAATCGAGAGCAGCCCTATCGCTATCCTTGTGGACTACACGCCTTTGTATCAAACTAAGAACGAGATTCTCGGCCATCTTTGGGAGCAATACGAATTGGACAGCATCCGTGGCCAGTGGGACTACATCGAGCCGGTGCTTTTCGGCTATGCCGCTGGTCAGGTGATTGAGAGCTTCTGCAACTTCAACTTGCAGCAAACCAGCAATATAATGGCACATTTCCACGAGTGGATGACTGGATCGGGCGTGCTTTACCTGAAGGAGCATTGCCCGCAGGTGGCCACGGTGTTCACCACCCACGCCACCTACCTCGGTCGCGCCATCTCGGGCAACGGACTCTCGCTCTACGACAACCTGAAGTCCTACCTGCCGTCGGTGATGGCCATGCAGTTCAACATCGTTTCGCAGCAGTCGATGGAGCAGAAGGCCGCCAAGAACGCCGACGCCTTCACGACGGTGAGCGACATCACGGCGCAGGAGTGCGAACAGTTCCTCTACCGCAAGCCCGACATGGTGACGATGAACGGCATCGACCACCCGTTGCGTCGCCATCACGAGGTTTTTGCTGAAAAACGCAACGCCTCGCGCGAAAAGATCCTCAGCATCGCCGAAACGCTTTGCGGCGAGCCTATCGACCGCAACTGCCTCATGGTCATCAACAGCGGACGCTATGAGTTCAAGAACAAAGGCATCGACCTCTTCATCGAGGCCTTGCGCCGCCTCAACGAGGACAAGAGCCTGCAACGCACGGTTTTGGCCGTCATCGCCGTGCCGGGCAACATCGCGGGTCCTTCCAAGGACTTGCAGCACCGCTTGGACGGCACCAATCCCATCATGGGCCACACCGATTTTCCCGCCACGCACCATATCTTTGAGTATGAGAACGATGCGATTCTCAACACCTTGCGCAATGCCGGCTTGCAAAACGACACCAACGACAAGGTGAAAGTGATGTTTGTGCCGGCCTATCTCAACGGCAACGACGGCATCTTCAACCTGACCTATACCGAGTTCCTTGCCGCCTTCGATTTCTCCGTCTTCCCGTCCTACTACGAGCCTTGGGGCTACACGCCGCTCGAAAGCGTGGCCTTGGGCATTCCGACCTTGACGAGCGACGTTTCTGGCTTCGGCAAGTTTGTGCAGCAGCATTGCGCGGGCAACGCCTCCGTGACCGTCGTGCCGCGTGAGGCGGGAGATATTAATAAGGTGATAGACGAAATCGTGGCCGCTATGCGCCGTTTCCTCGCGATGGACGAAAAGGACATGGCCGCCATCACGGACTTGGCATTGCAAGTGGCCGACAAACTGCTTTGGAAAGACCTGATTGTCAGCTATGAACAGGCCTACGACGTGGCTTTGGAGAAGTCGGCGGGCCGCCATTACATGCTCGAACCCGTGCCTTACGCCGAGTTGCTGCACGAGGTGGTCTACCAAAAGAACGACACGCCGAGTTGGAAGAAGGTGCTGGTGAAACCCGTTTATTCCGAGGAGATGCAGAAGCTGGAAGAGCTGTCGCGCAACATCTGGTGGTGCTGGAACGTGGATGCCATCGAACTCTTCGAAAGCATCGACGCGGAGGCATGGAAGGCCACGGAGCAGAACCCCGTCGCGCTGATGGAAGGCCTCTCAGTCGAGCAAATCGCTGATTTGGAGAACAATGAGGACTTCATCAGTCGTCTGAACAGAGTGTATGAACAGTTCAAGGACTATATGGCGCAGCCGACGCAGCAAAAGGACCTTATTGCCTATTTCAGCATGGAATACGGCCTGATGAAGAGCCTCAAGATCTATTCGGGCGGCCTCGGTATCCTCGCCGGCGACTACATGAAGCAGGCCTCCGACTCCAACGCCAACATGGTGGGCATCGGCCTGCTGTATCGTTACGGCTATTTCGCGCAGGAAATCACCGTGTCGGGCGAGCAGAGGGCCGACTACATCCCGCAGAAGTTCTCGCAACTGCCGCTGCAACCCGTGTTCAACGAAAAGGGCGAGTGGGTGACGGTGAGCATCGCCTTCCCCGGACGCTCGGTCCATGCCAAGGCGTGGCGCGTCAATGTGGGTAGGGTAGGGCTTTACCTCTTGGACACCGACATCGAGGAGAACTCGCCCGAAGACCGTGGCATCACGGGCAGGCTCTATGGCGGCGACAGCGAGATGCGCATCAAGCAGGAGATGTTTCTCGGCGTGGGCGGCATCCGCTTGCTCGAAGCCTTGGGCCTCAAGCCGACCATCTACCACTGCAACGAGGGCCACGCGGCCTTCAGCGGATTGGAACGCCTGCGCGTCTACATCAACAAGCACAACCTCGACTTCGACGTCGCGCTTGAGTTGGTCAGGACCTCGACGCTGTTCACGACGCATACGCCCGTGCCGGCGGGTCACGATGCCTTTGAGGAGCACCTCATCCGCACCTATATGCCCCACTATGCCAACCGCATGAACATCAGCTGGGAACGCTTCATGGGCTTGGGCCGCTTCAACCCCAAAGACCCCAACGAGAAGTTCTCGATGAGCGTGCTCGCCACCAACCTCAGCCAAGAGGTGAACGGCGTGAGCAAGATCCACGGGCGCGTGTCGCGGGAGATGTTCCAAAGCCTGTGGCCCGGCTATTTCGCCGAGGAGAACCACATCGGCAGCGTCACCAACGGCGTGCATCTGCCCACTTGGGCCGACCGCCGCTGGCAACGCCTCTACAAGCAGACCTTCGGCGACGATTTCGTTGGCAACCAGTCGGATGTGAAGATGTGGGAACGGATCCACGAAGTGCCCGATGCCGAAATCTGGGACATCCGCAAGCAGCTCAAGCACGAACTGATTGCCTATCTCGGCGAGAAGCTGAAGGAAGACATGCGCCAACGACAGGAAAGCCCGAAGCTGATACTTCAGACCGTCAACAACTTGAACGAGAATGCCTTAATCGTCGGTTTCGCCCGTCGTTTCGCCACCTACAAACGCGCCCACCTGCTGTTTGGCAATTTGCAACGCCTCTCGCAGTTGGTCAACGACCCGAAACGCCCCGTCATCTTCCTCTTTGCAGGCAAGGCCCACCCCAACGACAAGGCGGGTCAAGACCTCATCAAGATGATCATCGACATTTCGCGTAGGCCTGAGTTTGTCGGTAAGATATTGTTTATCAGTAACTATGACATGGAATTGGGCAGCCGCCTGACGAGTGGCGTTGATGTGTGGCTCAACACGCCGACGCGCCCGCTCGAAGCCTCTGGCACGAGTGGCGAGAAGGCCGTGATGAACGGCGTGCTCAACTTCTCCGTCCTCGACGGCTGGTGGGCCGAGGGCTACCGCCAAGGCGCGGGCTGGGCCATCCAAGAGAAGCGCACCTACCAAGACCAACGCTATCAGGACGAGATGGATGCCGAGACGATCTACAACACCCTCGAAAACGAAATCGTCCCGCTCTACTACGCCCGCGATGCCCAAAAAGTGCCCACGGGCTGGGTGGCGGCCATGAAGAAATGCCTCAACGAGATTTCGCCGCGATTCACGATGAAACGCATGATGGACGACTATTTCGAGCTGTATTACAACAAGTTGATCAAGCGCACCAATTGGATGCGGGCCAACCGCTACCAGAAGGCTTTCGAGATCAATGCGTGGAAAAACCGTGTGCGCAACGCTTGGGACAGGGTGGAGGTGAAGTCCATTATCCTGCCCGACACCAACGTGCGCCCGCTGACCTTCGGCGAGCAGTTCATCGCCGAAGTCACGCTGCTCACGCCCGACCTCGAAGCCGGCGACCTCGCCATCGAGTTGCTCTTTGGCGACAAGAACAACGACGTGGTGAACGCCATCACCGAGGTACACAAGATGAAGCTCGTCGATTCGGGCGACGGCTGGGTGAAGTATTACATCAAGGTGCCCATCAGCCGCGCCGGTGTCTATAACTTCACCTTCCGCGTCTATCCCACCAACAAGATGCTGCCCCACCGCCAAGACTTCCCGTTGGTCAAGTGGATCTGACATTGTCGCTTTTTCGGCGATGGACGACGCTCCGAGCGCACAAGGTGGCCCGTTTTGGGTCACCTTTTTTCTTTTTGTCCTAAAAATCGTTAATTTTGGAATTATAATCCATTATCAGTGTCCTATAAAGGTAAAAATAGACTAAGGGTAGGCGACGGTTTATTAGTCTTTATAATGTATACAAGTTGAACTAGATTCTTAACGCGTTAAATTTTTATCTATGAAAACCACTCATCATAGCTATATGATGAATTTTCCATCACGATTAGAAGTGACCGCCGCCCCAAGCGGTGCGAGTTCTAATACAGACAATCAATTCACCTATTTATTCACCAAACTCAAATCATTATGAAAAAGAAAGTATTTTCTTTGATGATGGGCCTTATCCTCGCTTTCGTAGGCGTGGCTAAGGCGGATGTTGTGACGATTGGCGAAGGAACTGGTACGACGTACTATTTCCCTATCGACAATTATTTCAACTACTCCTGCACTCAGCAGATTTATTTCGCTGAGGAGTTGGGAACTGCTGGCACCATCAATGCCATCAGTTTCTACTACAACTACGGCACGGCCTACACGACACCGAACATCACGATGTACATGAAGAATGTATCTCGTTCGGAGTTCTCGTCGACCACCGACTACGAGCCGCTCGCTTTGGGCGACATCGTGTGGAGTGGCGACATTGCGCCTACCGCCGCCGGTTGGTACACATTCACCCTCGACACCCCGTTCCAGTATGACGGCACGAGCAACCTGCTTGTGGCCTTCTTCGACGGGACTTCGGGCTATCCGGGAACGAGCTACAACTGGCGCCAAACCACGTCGCCTGGCTCGGCTTACATGGCCCTGCGCTACTACAGCGACTCCTACTGCCCTGACCCGTACAACCTCGGTTCGTACAGCGGTAGCAAAATGCGCTACACCTATCGTAGCAATGTGCAAATCGACATCACTCCTGGCGGTGGCGGCATGGAAGACCAACTCCATGTGAAGTATGTGAACGCCGACGAGGAGGAGGTCATCGACAGCCTCAACCTTGGCGTGCGTCCTCTTGGCGCCTGGATGGAGCCCTTCCAGTTCACGATGTACAGCGAAGGCCCCAACTACACGGTGACCGTCCTCGACTTCACCCCCAGCGACGGCATGTTCGTCGTCGAAGGTGAGGAACTGCCCTTCCAAGTGGCTCCCAATGCCGACGTCGAACTGACGATGGGCACCAACACCACCCAAGAAGGCGTCATCGAGCGTCAGTTTGTGGCCATCACCGAAGGCAACCGCGCCGCCCACATCTGGCCCATCGTGGTCGAGATGTACGCGCCGGAGACGCCTGACGTGTGGGAGCTGGCTTGCGAAGAAGCCACGAGCTTCCCGTTCACGGAGATGCCCGCCTCGGCCCACAACATGACCTTGCACAACGACTACACGCTGCCTTTCGACACCATTCCCGAAGGCAACGACGCCGTCTACAAGCTCGTGTTCGCCAACGACATGATCCTTGATGCCTACGTCGATCCCGAAGCCGAAAACGGCAAGGTGGCCCTCTACACCGAGGACTTCTACGGCGAAGGCGGCCCCATGGCCCACAACTACTACCAAGGCCCCATGGGTGGCAACGGTGGTGGCGCTTCCGCACAGCCCTACACCGCCATGATTGGCGACGAGAGCAGCACCACCACGAGCTACTACCTGCCCATGTGCTACCTCTACAACTACAGCCTGAGCACGCAGCTCTTCCTCGGCACCGAATTGGCCGAGGCCGGAGCCACCACCGCTGCCATGAACAGCATCGGCTGGTACAGCGAGAGCACCTATGGCTACAACATCCAGAACATCAGCATCTGGATGGCCAACGTGACCGACACCGAGGTGAGCGCGACCTCGCCCCTCGGCAGCGGCATGACCTTGGTCTACCAAGGCAACTTCCAGGAAGTCGTGGGTTGGAACACGTTTGAGTTCAACCAAGGCAGCTTCGCTTGGGACGGCTCGAGCAACGTGCTCGTGATGACCCAGATGAACAACGGCAACTGGAGCAGCTCCATCTACTGGAAGAGCCACAACCCGGGCTTCTATGCTGCTGGCTACGTCTACCAAGACGGCACGCCTTACAGCGCCGGCACGACGACCTACAGCCTGACCCGCAGCAACACCCTGCGCGCCAACACGCAGTTCATCGCCGGTGGCCGCAGCAACCGCGACGACATGGCTCTCGTCATCAGCATGCACGACGCCTACGGCGACGGCTGGAATGGCGGCACCCTTACGCTGAACTACGGCGGCAGCAGCCAAAGCTACACGCTTGATGATGGTGCCGATGGCACTGAAATCCTCAGCATCGCCGGCGGCACCAACGTCACCCTGAACTGGACCGCAGGCAGCTACGACGATGAATGCACCTTCGAAATCTACCTGAACGACGGCTCCCTGCTGTTCGCTCAGACCGACGAGCCCTCTGCCGGCACCTTGGGCAGCTTCGTCGTTCCCACTACGGCCACCAACGACACCGGTCTTGTGCTCGTCAACATGAATGACAGCTACGGCGACGGCTGGAATGGCTCCTATATTAATGTGAGCTTCAGCGACGGCACGACCGACGAGGAAATCACTTTGGAAGATGGCGCTGAAGGCGTTTACGGCTTCTTCGCCAATGGCGGTACCCATCTCACTTTCACTTGGGTCTCTGGTTCTTCTTGGGACGATGAATGCTCCTTCACCATCACCCTTGCCAACGGCACCGTGCTTTACTCGCAGACCTCACAGCCTACCGCTGGCGTGTTCTTCGAGTACGACATGCCTCATACCAACAATGGCGGCGGCGAAGCGCCTGCCATGCCTGAAGGCGTGAGCTACGGCCCGATCATCAACGCCGCAGCCATCGAAGCCGGCACCTACTACCTTGTGGCCTCCTCCACTGAGGACGACTTCGAGGTGTACATCAACGCCGAGCAGATGCCTTGCCCGTCGCTTGACGACTTCGCCTTCGGCGAGTTCCCGGCCGACGACGCCGACGAGATTGAACCCGCCAGCGTCACCCTGCAATGGTTCAACCCGGCCTACGCCACCGAGTGCCGCGTAATCATCGGCACCAACTACCATCCGGAACCCGGACAACCCCAGACTGAGGTTTCCGACTGGATGGCCATCACTGGCGAGTCGAGCAGCTACACCGTGCGCAACCTGTGGAACAACACCAACTACTTCTGGAGAGTGGAGTTCCGCAACAACGGTTCTTGCAGCGGCGAGGGTGTGAGCGGTCCCATCTGGGGCTTCACGACCCACCTCAACATCCCGCAGAACCTCTACGCCGAGGATGAGACCATCTTCAACGACGAGCAGGTTGTGCTGCACTGGACTGCCGTGGTCGATCGTACCTTCCGCACCTACTACATCTACCGCGACGGCGTGAAAGTTGGCGAAACCACGACGAACAACATCGGCGCCACCACTTACACCGACGGTCCTTTGGCCTACAACATGAACGGCTACAACTACTATGTGACCGCCGTCTATGACGAAGGCGAAAGCGCCCCGTCGAACACGGTGAACGTGAAGGTCAGCGGTCGCGGCAACGTCAACGGCCACGTCTACGAGCAAGACGGCGAGACCGGCATCGCCGGCGCCACCGTCACGATGACCGGCACCGACGAGTTCGGCGACAGCCACACCTACACCTTCCAGACCAACGCCACTGGCTACTACAGCGGCGCTGTGTATGCCGGTTCCTACGACGGCCAGGCGGCCTGCAGCGGCTACCAGACCATCTACGAACCCGTCCAGGGCAACCCGATCAACATCACCTACAACCAGACCACCAGCCCCGTCGACTACATCCTCGACGAGAACTTCGACGGTCCTTGCACG
>CALFIT010000110.1 GCA_937877465.1 uncultured Bacteroidales bacterium
CAACGTCCTTCGCGGCAAGAAGAAGTTCAGCCAGTTGAAGGCTGAGAGGTTTACGAAGTGAACGTCGATTTGTTAGTGTGTCAAAAACTCGATAGCCTTGGCATAGCCCTCCAATCCCAATCCCATAAAGCTCTTCACACAAGCCTCAGCCGTGTAGGAATGCCGGCGGTAAGGCTCGCGTTTGGTGATGTCGGAGATGTGGACCTCGACGACGGGCACGCCGATGGCACGGATGCAGTCGGCCAAGGCGATGGACGTGTGGGCATAGCCCCCAGGGTTCATCACCACCGCGTCGAAAAGGCCGTCGGCCTCTTGCAGCTTGTCGATGAGGCAGCCCTCGTGGTTCGATTGGTAGCACGAAAGCCGGTGCTTCGGGAAACGGCGCACCAGCTCATCGAAAAAGGCTTCGAAGGAAACCGTGCCGTAGATTTCGGGCTCGCGTCTGCCTAAAAGATTGAGGTTGGGTCCGTTGACGATGAGGATGTTCATCTTTCAATTTTTTGCAAAAATAGCCTTTTTTGGCGGTTGGGCGAAAAATTTTCTTCAAAAAGTTGGTGTCTATCAATAGTTTTTATACTTTTGTGTCGAAAAATCATGCAGCCATGAAAACCATCGTATTAGGCAAAACCAACCTGAAGGTGAACAAGAACGGCTTCGGTGCGCTCCCCATACAGCGCGTCAGCGAGAAGGAGGCTGTCTACCTGTTGCACAAGGCCTACGACAACGGCATCAATTTCTACGACACGGCGCGTTTCTATACCGACAGCGAGGAGAAATTAGGCGCCGCGTTTGCCGACAGGCGTTCCAAGGTCATCATCGCCTCCAAGACTGGCGCCACCACCGTCGAGGACTTCTGGAAAGACCTTCACGTCACCTTGCGCAACCTGAAGACCGACTACCTCGACCTCTATCAGTTCCACAATCCCGACTATTGCCCGCGCCCGGGCGACAAGCAGGGCCTCTTCGACGCCATGAAGGTGGCCAAGCGTCAAGGCAAGATTCGCTTCATCGGCATCAGCAACCACCGTCAGGCGGTGGCGCAGGAAGCCATCGAGCGCGACTGCTACGACACGCTCCAGTATCCCTTCTCCTACCTCGCCGCCGAAGAAGACCAGAAGATAGTGGAAGCCTGCCGCAAACACAACATGGGCTTCATCTGCATGAAAGCCATGGCGGGCGGACTCATCACCGACTCGGCCTTGGCCTATGCCTTCCTCAACCAGTTCGACCACGCCCTGCCCATCTGGGGCATACAGCGCGAGACGGAATTGGACGAGTTCCTTTCCTATCAGGAGCGCGAGCCTGAGCTGACCTCCGCCTCGTGGCGCAAGATCGAGAAGGAGCGCAACGAGCTTTCGGGCGAGTTCTGCCGTGGCTGCGGCTACTGCATGCCTTGTCCCGTCGGCATCCAAATCAACGATTGCGCAAGGATGAGCCTCTTGCTGCGCCGCGCCCCGCTCGACGTGTATCTCACCGAGGAATGGGCCGAGAAGATGAAGCTGATCGAGAAGTGCAAGCACTGCAACACCTGCCATTCCAAATGCCCTTACGGCTTGGATACGCCCGACCTGCTCCAGAGGAACTACGCCGACTTCAAGGAGTTTTGGGCGAAGAAACAGGCCGGAGAGCTTTGATTTCGTGCCTGAGGCAGCGTCATGGGAAACAAAAAAACTCCGCTTCTTTTGGGGAGCGGAGTTTTGCATTTTGTCGCCACATGGAATCATTTCAGCGGCGAAGGCGTGTGGTACTCGCGGGCGCCAAGCTCCTTGTCGAGCATGATCATGCCTCCGATATGGTCGCCGATCATCGTGGCTTGACGTACGAGGTCGCGGGCATTCTCTTCTTCTTCCACTTGTTCGTCGATGAACCAGGCGAGGAAGTTGGCCGCGGCGCGGTCTTTGTCGTCGTCGGCGATGTCGCACAGGTTGTTGATCATGGCGGTCACTTTCTTCTCGTGTTCGAGGGTGTCCTCGAAAGCGGCCAAGACGCTCGTCCATTCGGTCTGCACCTTGGCGATGGGCGCGAGGACGACCTTGGCGTCTTGCGAATGCATGTAGTTGATCATGATGGCGGCATGGGCTTGCTCCTCAAGGAATTGCACCTTGTACCAATGGGCGATGCCGTGTAAGCCCTTGGCGTAGATGTCTTGCGACATGCTCAGATAGAGGTAGGCCGACCACATTTCGGCGTTGATCTGGTCGTTGATGGCCTTTGCTAATTTCTTGCTAATCATTGTGCTTGATTTTTGTTGTGTTGGATTGAATTTTCAAGATGAGCGCAAAGATAGGCCTTTTTATTGTATCCGCGTATGTTTTTTTCTTATTTTTGCATTCAGTTTTTTTACGCACAAACCAAACCTTATGTTGAATCGTAGATTTTTGAGAGTCAAGGCGTTGCAGGAGCTTTACGCCTACCATCAGTCCAATAG
>CALFIT010000111.1 GCA_937877465.1 uncultured Bacteroidales bacterium
TCCATAGCTTGACGAACAGGTCTTGCACGATTTCGGCAGCTTGGTCCTCGTCGCCGACGAAACGGATGCAAAAACGCACCAAAGGCGGATAGTAGCGACGGAAAATCACGTTGAATGACTCCCGGTCGCCCGCCTTCATCTTTTCGAGCAGGATGTTCAGTTCGTGTTCGTTCATCGTCAATTAATGGCATTAATGTGCCCGACAAATGGCACGGCAAAGGTAAGCATTTTTACAAAACGCCGTCGAAAAGGAATGAAAAAGCCGCATAAAGAAGGCATGGCAAAGTCGGAAGCATTAATTCGTAGGATTTGCATTCCATTGTATTTTAGATTGTTACAGAGATAAAAAACAAAAAACGAAGAAAAAAGTTGAGAAAAAAGAAAAGAAAATCTTGACCGATTGAAAAAATGTGTATTTTTGCAGTCCGAAAAAAAAGAGAGACAGTATCTAACTTAAAGATATCGAGAAATGTACGCAATAGTAGAAATCGCAGGACAACAGTTCAAAGTGACGAAGGGACAACAGATTTTCGTCAACAGGCTGCACGAAGAAGAAGGAAGCAAGGTTTCTTTCGACAAGGTTTTATTAATCGGAAACGAAGGTTCGACGAAAGTGGGAGCCCCGACGGTAGCCGGCGCCAATGTCGAAGCCACGGTGTTGCAGCACCTCAAAGGCAACAAGATCATCGTTTTCAAGAAGAAGAGAAGAAAAGGATATCAGACGTCTAACGGTCACCGTCAGTATCTGAGCAAGATCCAGATTGAAAACATCACTGAATAAAAACCCGAAAAAACTAAAGAGATATGGCACACAAAAAAGGCGTTGGTAGTTCTGAGAACGGTCGTGAGTCAGCGAGCAAGCGACTCGGAGTGAAACTTTTCGGTGGACAAGCCGCCATTGCTGGCAACATCATCGTCCGTCAGCGCGGCACGAAGCACTATCCCGGCAAGAACGTCGGCATGGGCAAGGACCACACATTATATGCTTTGTGCGACGGCATCGTCGAGTTCAAGAAGAAGAGAGAAGGCAAGTCCTACGTCTCCATCCTCCCCGTTGAGGCCGAAATCACCGAATAACCTACAACAGAATCATAACCAATCCCGACTACCGCTGTGCGATGGTCGGGATTTTTGTTTCACGCCAACGCCGTTTCAGCCAAAATGCGTATCTTTGCACACCTTAATGAAGCATCATGAAGTTGAGACTTACAAAACCGGCTTTCCTCGTCGGCCTGACCGCCCTCGCATTGGTCTTGGGCAGCTGCCAAAACCACACCAAGACCAACGTCGAGAAAATCGACGACCTCAGAAGACAAGTGCAGGCCGACGCGCAAACCCTGCACGAGCTTGAGACCCGCGACTACGCCGCGCTCGCGAAAGACTTCCGCACCTGCGACTCGCTGCTGCAATACATGAGCCAAGAGCAAATCGACAAGTCGTTTGAGACCCTGCAATTGGTGCAGGCCTACCTTGAACAATTCAAGGTGACCCAACCCGACATGCAAGCCGAGATGGACTCGACCCTGCTCCAGCTCGACCGCCTCAAGGCCGATGCCGAGAGCCATTACCTATCCGACTCGTTGGTAGCGGTTTACATCGACAGCGAAGCCGAATACGTCGACAAACTGAACAACCAAGTGCGCTATTTCCAAGACCGGTTCGGCAAATGCCAGAAAGACATCGCCGCCCTGAAAAAACAAAGATAACCACGCCATCATGAGCAAACACTGGTTCTTCGTCCTTTTGATTAATGCCGCCTTCGTCATCCAAGCGAATGCCCAAATAGGCACTCCGCCCAAAGGGAAGAAAATGAGCGGCCAGCAGAAGGAACAGCTCCAGATCGACGAGCAGTTGGCTGCCCAATACTATCGCGACCAAGACTACGAAAACGCCCGCGACCTTTATGCGCAACTTTACGAGAGATACGGCCAATCGCATCATTTCCAGCAATATATAGAATGCCTGCTTCAGCTGAAAGACTACGGCAAGGCCGAAAAGGAACTCAAATCGTTTGCACGAAAGGACCCGAGTTACTACAGAGCCGCCGTCGACCTCGTCTACGTCTACACTCTGCAAGGCAAGGCCGACAAGGCACGGAAGCAGTTCAACGAGATCACCAAGGACCTGCCGGCCCATGCGTCAACCCTGCGCAACCTCAGCTACGCCTTCCAAAACCGAGGCCTTAACGACATGGCCATGACCGTGCTCGAAAAAGGCAACGCCCTCTTAGACGGCAAGGAAACGCTTTACATGGATATGGCCTACCTCAGCCAGTCGACCGCCAACTACCAAGAAGCCTTCCGCTACTATTTCCTTGAATTGGAAGTGCATCCCGGACAATACAACAACATACGCAACCGCCTGCAAACCATGCTGTTCTACGACGTCAACCACAGCATCAGCGACGAGTTGCGCATGGCACTGCTGCAAAAAACCCAAGAGAAGCCCGACAACCTCGAATTGGCCCAACTCCTCGTCTGGTTTGCCCTGCAACAAGAGGACTACGACATTGCCTTGGCCCAATGCCAAAGCATCGACCGCAAGACCCACGACCAAGACGCACAAATCAACAACTTGGCAAGCATCTGCCTCAACAACAAGCAGTTCGACGTCGCCAAAGAGGGCTTCTCCTACATCCTCGACAAAGGCAAAAGCAACCCTTTCTATGGTCAGGCACTGACGGGCACCATCAAGGCCGACTACCTGAAACTATTGGCCGAGAACAGCACCGACAAAAAGGCCTTTGAACGACTTTCGAAACGCATCGACGACGCCTATAACGACATCAATACCAACGACTTGACCAAACTCACCCTCATCCAAGCCGACATTTTGACCTATCGACTTGGGCAGTCGGACGAAGCCATACAACTGCTCACCAACGCCATCGAGACCGTTGGCGGCAAGCAAGACCAAGCCGAACTGAAACTGAAATTGGCCGACATCTACCTGCGCGAGGACGAGGTTTGGGAAGCCACGCTGCTCTACAGCCAAGTCGACAAAAGCTTGAAAGAGGAGCCGCTCGGCCACGAGGCCCGCTTCAAGAACGCCCAACTGCGCTATTTCATCGGAGAATACGAATGGGCCGAAAGCCAGCTAAAGGTGCTGAAAGCCGCCACCTCGAAGCTCATCGCCAACGACGCCATGACGCTCTCACTCATCATCAAGGACAACCTCGAAGCCGACACCTTGGGCTTGGAACTCAAGCGTTTGGCGCGAGCCGACTACCGGATTTACCAGCAACGCGACGACGAAGCCGTTGCCTTGCTCGAAGAGATAGTGGCCTCGGGCAACGAAGTCAGCAAGCCGCACGCGCTGTTCCGCAAAGGCGAAATCGCCGAAAAACGGAGGAGTTTCGCCGAGGCCGAGGGCTTGTATCTGCAAATCGTGGAGCAATATCCCCAAAGCTACATGGCCGATGCTGCCTTGATGCGAGCCGCCTTGATAGAACAGAACGAATTGAATGACCATGAATTGGCAAAACAGCATTACGAGAAGCTGATTGACGACTACCCGACGAGCATTTACACGGCGCAAGCGAAAAAGAACTACAGGAAGTTATGAGGTTTGAGGTAGGAAGTAGGAGGTATGAGTTAGCCCTGAAAGGGCGTATTATTATAGCCCGATGTGAAACGTCGGGAAAATTGGCGGATGCCAAATAATAACGAACCATGCAAGAAGTAAGACCGAAAAAGAGTTTAGGTCAGCATTTTTTGACCGACCAAAACATAGCCCAGCGCATTGTGGAGCAGTTGTCGCCCGACGTGGAAAGCGTCGTCGAAGTGGGCGCCGGCACTGGCGTTTTGACCCAATATTTGGTGAAAAACGTCCTCGACAAGTTCCATGTCATCGAGATCGACAAGGAAAGCATCGCCTATTTGGAGAAGCATTTCCCCGTGCTCGGCGAGCGGCTCATCGAAGGCGACTTCCTCCGCACCGACCTCAGCCAATTTGGAAAGCAAAACATGGCCGTCATCGGGAATTTCCCCTACAACATCAGCAGCCAGATATTCTTCCAAGTGCTGAAACACAAGGAATTGGTCGTTGAAGTGGTCGGCATGGTGCAGAAGGAGATGGCCGAGCGCATGGCCGCCAAGGAAGGCAGCAAGACCTACGGTATTTTGAGCGTGCTGATGCAGGCTTGGTACGACATCGACTACCTGTTTACGGTGAATGAGAACGTCTTCAACCCGCCGCCGAAGGTGAAATCCGCCGTCGTCAAGATGCGACGCAACGCCACGACCGACTTGGGCTGCGACGAGAAGCTGTTTGTGAGCGTCGTCAAGCAGGCCTTCAACCAGCGCCGCAAGACCATGCGCAACTCGCTGCGACCGATGCTCAGCCCCGAAATCATCGGCGATGAGGTCTTCAACAAACGCCCCGAGCAACTGTCGGTGCAGGAATTCATTGATTTGACGAATTTGATTTCCGCAACGCATGGCGCACCGTGAGGAACGCCGAAGTGCAGCCCACGACCAAAATCGTGGCGAAAATCAGCGCGACATCCTTAAACGTCAACAAGACGGGATAGGCATCCACGACATAGTTGCCGCCCGTGCCGAACTTCACGAAACCGAACCGTTGCTGCAACAGCACCACGACGATGCCCAACAGCAATCCGATGATGCCACCTGCCACCGAAATCAGCAGACCTTCGTTCATGAAGATTTTGTGTATCAATCGGTTGTCGGCACCCATCGCCTTGAGGATTTCTGTGTCCTTGCGCTTGTCAATCATCAGCATGGAAAGCGATCCGACCACGTTGAAGGTGGCCAAAATCAAGATGAATGTGAGGATGACATAGACCGCCCATTTCTCGGAACGCATGATGCGATAGAGCGTTTCCTGCTGCTCCTGCTGGTTTTTCACGGTGAAGCCCTCCCCTATCACGGCCTTCACTTCCTTTTTCACCTTATTAATATCCGCATTTGGCGCGACGAAAAGCTCTACATTATTCGCTTTATCCTCATATTCAAGCAGTTCCGAGAGCCAACTGAAAGGCACGAGAACGAGTTTCTCGTCCTGTTCCTGCTCGGTGGAGAACACGCTGCGCACCGTCAGCACGTCGGAGTTGAAGCTGTTTTCGAGGCTCATCAGCGAGGCGTTGCCGCGTTTGGGCACATAGACGCGCACCATCGCGTAAGGATTGTAGGCGTTTATACCAAGGCACCACGCCACGCCCGCGCCCGGCACGGCGAAGTCGTGGTCGCCATCGGAGAGCAACAAGTCGCCCTCACCGAAAACGACCTCGTTCAACCGCTCAATCTCTTGATATTCAAGCCCTACGCCTTTCACCTGACCGATATGCTGCTTGTCGTTGGCGCGGAAAAGCGCGTCTTCGGTAATCGTTGGGATGACATACTCAACGCCTTGAATTTCACGGAGTTGACCCAATGGAAACTGCGCAAGGTCGATGGTCTTCCCCTTGGCGGCGGCGATTTCCAAATCGGGCGCGAGGCGGTTGTTCATCGACGAAATCACCTTTTCAAGGCCGTTGAAAGCCGACAGCACCACGATGAGCGCGAAAGCCCCCACGCTAATACCGAGAATGGAAATCCATGTGATGATATTAATGAGGTTGTGGCTCTTCTTGGCGAGCAGGTAACGATTTGCTATGAACAGCGGCAGTCTCACTTTTCGGGGTGCAGCAGGTTGTCGATGTTTTCGATATAGTCGAGCGAGTCGTCCTCGAAGAAACGCAGTTCGGGCACCACGCGCATCTGATGGCGCACGCGGTTGCCGAGCAAGCCACGGATGGCCTTGCCGTTTTGCGCCACCTCTTCGACGACTTTCTTCTTGTCGTCGACGCCGAAGACGCTCAGATACACGTTGGCATAACTGAGGTCGGAAGTGACCCTGACATGCGTCACCGTAATCATCAGCATGGGCACTTTCGGTTTCAGTTCCTTCTGGAAAATATCGCCCAACTCCTTTTGTATCAGTCGGTTTACTTTTTCTAATCGTTTTCCGTCCATCTTATTTCAGTTATCAGTTGGCAGTTATCAGTTGTCAGTTAAAGAGAGGACAAAAATAGGCATAATTTTTCATTCCCTCCGTTTCGAGTCCATCAAAATTGTCACCGGGCCGTCGTTGAGCAGCTC
>CALFIT010000112.1 GCA_937877465.1 uncultured Bacteroidales bacterium
TGCACGGTGGCTTCCTTCACTTCCATGCCGCGCTCTTCGAGCAGGGTGGTGTAGTCGATGAGCACGATGCCGTTCTTCACGACGATGCCCATCAGGATGAGGATGCCGATGAAGGCCATCACGCCCAAGGCGGTGTTGGTGGACCACAGGCCGAGCAACACGCCGATGAAGGTGAAGGGCACGGAGAACATGATGACGAAAGGCTTCATCAGGTTCTCGAACTGCGCGGCCATCACGATATAGACCAAGATGATGATGAGGATGAGCAAGGTGAGCAGGTCGCCAAACATCTCCTGTTGCGTCTCGTAGTCGCCGGTGATCTTGGTCATGATTTCGGCGGGTACCGGCGTTTCTTCGATGGCTTCCTCGCACATCTTGACCACGTCGCTGAGTACCTGTCCCTTGCCGACGACGGCGGTGACGCTCACCAAACGCTCACGGTCCTTGCGCTCGATTTTGGGCGGCGTCAGCGTCTCGACCACTTGGCCGAGGTCGCCCACGCGGACGGCTTGTCCGTAGCCGTTGTAGATCTTGATGTTCTCGATGTCTTCCACGCTCTTGCGGAACTCGGGGGCGTAGCGCACACGGATGTCGTACTCGTCGCCGTCCTCGCGATAGTAGGAGGTCACGGAGCCGTTGATGCGGTTCTTGACGTAGGTGGCCGCCGTGGTGCTGTTCAAGCCGTTGAGGGCCAACTTCTCGCGGTCGAAGTCGACTTGATATTCAGGCGTGTATTCGTCGCGGCTGACGATGACCTGCATGATACCACGGTCGCGAAGCCGCTGTGCGATTTCGTTGGCCACGTTGTCGGTGGTGTTGAAGTCGTAGCCATAGACCTCCACCTTGACGGTGCTCATGCCGCCCATGCCGCCACCGCCTTCGCTGACGTTGGCTTTCTTGACTTCGGGCATGGCGTTGAGCTTGGCGCGGATCTCGTCGGCCACCTCGCTGGTCTTGCGCAATCCGGCCTTGCGACGCTCGGTCTTGGTGCCCAACCGCAGGTTGAACGAGATGATGTGGGTGCCGTTGTTGCGCATCGAGGCAAAGGCGTTGTCGGAGTCGGCCTGGCCGAAGTTGAAGTTGCAGATCTGCACCTCCGGGATGGCCATGAAGTCTTCGGCGAGGCTCTTGGCGAAAGCCCCCGTCACGTCTTGTCCCGTACCGGCGGGCAACTCGATGCTGATGCTCAAACGGCCTTCGTCGCCGCGCGGCATCAACTCGGTCTTCAAGGTGGGAGCGAGAAATACCACTGACACGACAAACAGCAGGAACATCCCGATAATCACCACCTTACGATGGTTGACGGCCCATCTGATAAGTCGGCCATAGCCGTTGCTGATGGCATCTAACGCCTTGTTGATGGGGCGGAAGATGGCCTTGTGCAGCTTGCCTTCGTGCGGGTTTTTCACGAGCATACGCGAGCACATCATCGGCACCAAAGTCAAGGCGCCGCAGGTGGAAACAATCATGATGATGGAGACGATCCAACCCAACTGGCGGAACATCACGCCGGCCATGCCCTTGATCATGGTCAGGGGCAGGAACACGGCAAGCATGGTGAGCGTGGAGGCGATGACCGATAGCTGCACCTCTTGGGTGGCATGGACGGCGGCCTCTTTGGGCTTGGCCCCTCGCTCGATATGCGTGGTGATGTTCTCCAGCACCACGATGGCATCATCAACCACCATGCCGATGGCGATGGACAGTGCCGACATGGAGATGACGTTCAAGGTGTTGCCCGTGGCAAACAGGTAGATCAACGAGGCCAAGAGCGAAATCGGGATGGCCAAGATGATAATGAAGGTGGCACGCCAACGGCCCAAGAAAACGAACACCACAAGCATGACCAAGAGGAAGGTGATGAGAATGGTGTCTTCCAAGCTCTTGATGCTGTTGATAATCGTAGTGGAGCCATCGACGATGATGCTCAGTTTCACGTCGGAAGGCAAGGTCGGCTCGATTTGCTTCAGGGTTTTCTTCACGCCTTTGATTACGTTGACCGTGTTGGCGTCGGTTTGTTTCTGAATCGTGATCATGGCGCCTTGGCGACCGTTGCTGTACGACTCTTGGATGCGTTCCTCCGAGCCGTCGTTCACTTGCGCCACGTCGCGCAGATAGATGGGGGCCGTGCCGCGTGTGCCCACCACGATGTTCTCCATCTCGGCGGCGGAGGTGAACTCCTTCTGGATGCGCAGGCTGTAGCTGTTGGAGCCGATGTCGATGTAACCGGCGGGAATGTTCTGGTTTTCAGTGGCCAAGGTCTGCGAGATGCCTTCCAAGGTGAGGTTGTAGGCCTCCAACTTGTTCGGATCGACATACACTTGGATTTCGCGCTTGGGCGCACCGTTGGCCGACACTGTGCCCACGCCGCTCACACGAGCCAAGGGCGTGGTGATGCGGTCGTCGATGATTTTCTCCAAGGCGGGCAGGCTCTCCTCTGCCGTCACGCTGATGAGCATGATGGGCATGTCCTCCGCGTTGAACTTGAAAATCACGGGGTTGGTGCAGTTGTCGGGCAGGTAGTTTCGCACGATGTCCAACTTGTCGCGCACGTTGTTGGTGGCGGTCTCGATGTCGATGCCGCTCTCAAATTCGAGGGAGATGACCGAGGTGTTCTCGCGCGAAGTGGACGAGAGGTGCTTCAGGTCGGGTACGGCGTTGAGGGTGTTCTCCAAGGTCTTGGTGATGTTGGTCTCGATGTCGGCTGCGCTGGCGCCCGGGTAGGAGGTCATCACCATGATGAAGTTGGTCTCCATGTTGGGCAACTGGTTGATGGAGAGGTTGATCAACGAGTAGATGCCGAAGATGGCGATGGCGACAAACACCAAGGCCGTCGTCACCGGATTATTGACTGCTGTTCTTTGTAGGCTCATGTTCTCAACATTATTTCACGGTAACACTCACTCCATTCTTCAACCTCACTTGTCCGTCGGTCACGATTTGGTCGCCTTCGTTGATGCCGGAAAGGATCTCGTAGCGATTGCCCAAGCGACGACCGAGTTCCACCTTGGTGTAGGTCACGGTGTTGTCGGCGTTGAGCACATAGATGAAATGCTCGCCCGAGCCTTGTTGTTTCACTACCGACACGTCGGGCACCACGACGCTGTGGTTGGTGCCGAAGGTGGCCGTCACGCGGGCAAACATGCCGGGACGCAGCTTCTGGTCGGCATTTTGGCAAACAACCTCGACGGGGAAGGTGTGCGTCGTCGCGCTGACGGTGGGGTAGATGAGGTGTACCTTGCCCTTGAAGACTTCGTCGGGATAGGCTTCCACGCTGATGTCAAACTCCATGTCGGTGTTCACGTATGTGAAATAGCTCTCCGACACGTTGATGAGCATCTTGACGGGCTGGATCTGCTGCACCACGAAGATGGGCAGGGCCATGCTGTACATGTCGCCCTTGTCGTAGTTGCGGGCGGTCACCACGCCGTTGATGGGGCTGCGGAGGTAGGTGTTCTCGGCAAGGTTCTGGTAAGTCTTTTGGGTTACGTTCAAGGCCAATTTTGCCATGTCGTAGTCGGCTTGCGAGACGGCACCTATCTTATATAGTTCCGTCAGGCGGCTGAGTTCGGTCGAGTCGTTGACGTATTGCATCCGCGTCTTGGCCAGGTTGACGTCGTCCATCTTGGCCAAGAGCTGGCCCTTGCGGACGTTTTGTCCGACTTCGGCGTTGATGCTTACGATGCGGCCTGCCGTCTGCGACACGATGTTGTTCGTCGCGAAAGGCTCGATGTTGGAGGTGAAGGTGTTGGTGAGGTCCACGTCCTCGGCCTGTGCCGTGATGACGCTGACCACGGGCGCGGCCTTCTCGGTGGTGGTTTGGGCGGTGTTGTCCGTCGACTTCGATCCGCAAGCCGTCAAAAACGCGGCTGCGACGAAGGAGAAAATGGCTAATTTAGTGTATTTCATTGCTTTATGATTTATTCTTCTTTTCCTATTAATTCATCCAACGAGGCTTTGGTCACCATGAAGTTATAGATGGCTTGGGCCTGCGTGAGTTGCGCCTGCTCCAATGCGGTCTGCGCGTCGTTGAGTTCCACAAGCGTGGCCTTGCCGACCTCGTACATCTTCTCGGAGATGTCGTAGCTCTTCTGGGCAATCGCGACGGTGGCGTTGGCGGCTTGGTAGTTCTTCACGCAGAGGGCCATCTGGTCGTTGTAGTTGCGGATGGCGATGCGCAGGTTGCGCTCGGCGTCGATGCGTTGCAGCTCCAGCATGTTCTTGTTCACCTTGGTCTGCTTGATGTTGTAGTGCTTCGCGAAGCCGTCGAAGATGGGGATGCTGAGGCTCAGCGCGGCAGTGGAGGAGGGGAACCAACGCAGTTCCTCGTCGCCCATCGCGCTATAGTTGTAGTTGATGCTGGCCGCAAGGGTGGGGATGTATTGCTTTTTCTGCATCCTGATGGTCGATTCGAGCATCCGGTCTTGGATGTCCAATTGCAGGAGCGAGCTGTTGTTGCTGAGGTCGTCTTCCGAAACGAAAGGCGTCAGCAGTTCGGCGGTGTATTCGTTGAGTTCTCCGACCACTTTCACGTTGGTCGCCAAGTCGATGCCCATGACGGCCTTCAGCTGCCATGTGGCGAGCAGTACGGCGTTTGCGGCGCTCGACACGTTAGGCTCGGCGTTCATCATCGTCACTTGGGCACGCAGGCGTTCCACCTCCGAGGCCTTGCCCACGTTGAAGCGTTGCTCCGTCTTCTCGAAGTTCTTCTGGGCGTTGTCGTAGACGTCGGAAACCACGTCGAGCGACTTCTGGGCGAGCAGCACGGCATAATAGGCCTGCTTGACCTGCTTCACCATCGCGATTTTCGACGAGCGGGCTTGCTCGACGGCCAATTCCACGTCCATGCCCGACAGCTTCAGGCTCTCCCACAGCTGGGCGTTCACCAAGGGCATGCTGGCCGTGGCCGAGGTGCTGATGTTGTTGTCGCGGCCCACCTTGATTTCCATGGCCTGACCGCCCATGTCCATCACCATCACCTGCTTCTGCAAAGTGCGCTGGTACGACCCGTTGATGCTGACGTTGGGATAGAGCGCGGCGTAGCTGCCTTTCCGGGCGTAGCCGCTCTTTTCGACGGTCATGTCGGCAATCTTGATGGTGTTGCTTTCCGAAAGGGCGATTTCCAAGGCTTGGTCGAGGGTGAGCCTCAACGTGTCCTGAGCCTTCGCCACAAAGGGGACGAGCAAGGCTCCTGAAACCGCTAAAATCTTAAAAACCAATCTGTTCATAAATAGAAAAACGATTAAATTGCTTTGATGGATTTTGAAACGCGAAATAACGAAAAATATTGGCTCGCCGCGCATTATTTCAACAAAGAATTGTTCTGCTTCAACGAATTGCCAAATTGGGGCGGAAACATGTCTTTTTGGCGACAATTCCGCCTCAGTCACACGCAAAGGCGGGTTGGTTGACGATTTGTTTCCTTTCGTTGAAAAACAATAGGGTTTATGGTATTTCGTTGTATTTTTGCACCATGAAAATCAAGGAAATGAAAAAGCCGACGTTGCCGACGGCCAATCTCGACCTCTTGGAGCGGCTCTACAAGAACGGCGTCATTTGGGGCGTGCTGTTCCTCATCCATTTCACGATGCACTCCAATGGCGGCTACCTGTACAGGGCGGCCAGCTCGCTGTGTTTCGTCGTCATGGTCATCCTTGAGGTCATCTTTATTAATAAGGTGCTGATCGAGCATTTCCTGAAGAAGGGCCGCGTGGTGCTGTTCATCCTGTTTTCGCTGCTCACCGTACCCGTCTGGGCGGCATTGTCGACGGCACTCGATTTGCTCCTGATCCATCTCATCGACAAGGTGGCCTTGGCTACGACCTATTCCTTCCCGTTGAGCTTCGTGGCCTACATGGTTCGCCTCATCTGGTTCATCGCCATCTTTGCCATCGTCTTGATTTTTTATTACCAACGCAAGGAAAACGAGGAGAAGGTCCTCGCCGACCAGCTGAAAAGCGAGAAGCTCGACATGGAGTTGCGCTACCTCAAGTCGCAAATCAACCCGCACTTCCTCTTCAACGCCTTGAACAACATCTATTCGATGGTCTACACGCACGACGACAACGCCGCCGACGGTGTCCTGAAACTTTCGGAAATGCTGCGTTATGTCCTCGTCGACTGTCAGGCCGAGATGATTCCCATCAGCAAGGAAATCAACTACATAGAGAATTTCATCGACTTCCAGATGATGCGCATGGGCGCGCCCCGCGACGTGAAGTTGGAGAAAGACATCGAGAACGAAAGCTACATGATCGTCCCCATGCTGTTGCAGCCCATCGTGGAGAACTGCTTCAAATACAGCCGTTTGGAGACGCATCCCGAAGGCCATGTCCACATCGTCATGCGGCAGTCGGGCGAAAAGTTCAGTTTCGAGGCCGAGAACACCATCGCGCAAAACGCCGTGCCCTTGCCCGTGCCAGCCAACACGGAGAAGAAGTCGGGCATTGGGCTGAAAAACGTGCGACAACGCCTGATGTTGCATTATGGAGAGGATTATATATTTGACATTCAACAAGATAAAGGAATCTATAAAGTCAAGATCGAACTATGAACGAGAAGTATAATGTGATTATCGTCGACGACGAGTATCTGGCACAGAAGCTTTTGCAGGACTATGTCTCAAAGGTGGAGGCGCTCCAATTGGTGGCCACCTGCTCCAACGCTTTCGAGGCGATGGAGGCCTTGAAGAAGAACCACGTCGACATCATGCTTTTGGACATCCAAATGCCTGACCTGACGGGACTTGAGTTGGTGAAGGGCTTGGAGAAGAAGCCCGCCGTCATCTTCACCACGGCCTATTCGGAGTATGCCGTCGACGCCTTCAACTTGGCCGTGGCCGACTACCTGCTCAAGCCTTTCGACTTCCCGCGTTTCTTCCAGGCCATCAACAAGGCCATCGGCAACGTGAAGCCCAAGGCCGAAGCCGCGCCGAAGCCCGTGGCCGACACCGTAAGCAAGTCGAACGACTTCATCACCGTGAAGGCCGACTACAAGCTGTACAAGATCAACTACGACGACCTGCTGTTCATCGAAGGGCAGCACGAATACGTCACCTTCCACACCCTGCAACGCCGCATCACGGCCCTCTTTGCCTTGAAGGACCTTGAGGAGATGCTGCCCAAGGACCGTTTCGTGCGCGTCCACAAGTCGTACATCGTGTCGTTCAAGCACATCCAGGACTTGGACAAGAGCGACGTCACCGTGATGGGCAACAAGATCCCCGTCGGGGCCAGCTACCGCGACGAACTGCTTGCCCGACTGCAATAAAATCGAAAAAAATGCAGTTTGTTGGTTGACATTGAGATAAAAAACTTATATTTGCACCCTAAACCAACCTTAAAAACAAGAAAATCATGGGTAAATTTGAAATCACAAGCAGGAAGAACGGCGAGTTCCAGTTCAACCTGAAGGCCACCAACGGCCAAGTCATCCTCACCAGCCAAGGCTACAAGACCAAGGCCACCTGCCTCAACGGCGTCGAGTCCGTCAAGAAGAACAGCCAGGAAGAGAAACGCTTCGAGGTCAAGGAAGCCAGCAACGGCAAGCCTTACTTCAACCTGATGGCCACCAACGGCCAAGTCATCGGCACCAGCCAGATGTATGCCAACGAAGTCAACATGAAGAACGGCATCGCCTCGGTGATGAAGAACGCCCCCGAAGCCGAAGTCGTCGACCTGACGGAAGAGGCCTAAGGCAAGGCAACCTAACGAAAAAA
>CALFIT010000113.1 GCA_937877465.1 uncultured Bacteroidales bacterium
TGATACCCCACAAGTTGCCGGTAATCACGTTGTTGCGGATGACGGCGCGGTTGTTTTCGTCCATGCCGTAGATGCTGATGCCGCTGCCGTAAAGCATTGGATTGTCCGAGAAACAATTGTCTCTGATTTGGTTCCATTCGACCACAGAGGAAATGTTTGTGCCTTCCTGATCAAAGCCATACTTGCCGTTGGCAATATTGTTGCCTCTGACCAGCACTTTTGTTTCTCCAATTCCGGGGTTATAAATGCTAATGCCGCCCACGCGATGCGTAGCATAGTCATCGTCGATGCTGTTGCCGACGATGTAGACGGTGTCCTCGGCACCAGGTCCAAGGTTGATCTGTGGGATGTTTATGTCGCTGGTAACGTTCTCCTCCAATTGGTTGTTGACTATGCGCGGTGACCCTTGTCCGTTGGCGGGCGAGCTGATGGCCGCGCCTTCGTTACGGAGAAAATAGCAGTCTTCAATGACGGGATTGCAGTTCATGAAATCGATGACGGCATTGGAATAATCGCGGGTGAAATACAAGAACTTGCAGTCGATGAAACGCACATCCGACTCTATTAGTTTGATGCCTGCGCCGTCGCTGAAATACAAGGTCTTCAGATGGCAATCGGTGGCGTTCTCGAACCTCATGCTGAACTGTTGGTTGGCGTTCATCGAGCCGTAGATGCCGACACGCGCCGTGTTGTCGCAAATCATGGAGCCATTGATGGTGATGAGCACGCCGACGGCGTCGATTCTGGTCACTTGGTCGTCGATTTGCAGCACGTCGTTTTGCGAGATGGTGAGGTCGCCGTTGATGGTGAAGTTGGTTCCTGCTTGCGTCACTGTCCCGTTGGATGCGGCCACCAAGTCAGGGAAGGTGTAGGTCGTGCCGTTGCCCGGGCTGGTCCATTGGGCGTGAAGCATCGGAATGAATCCGAGTAACAAGGCTAAAATCAAGGTTGTTCTTTTCATTTTCTATGGGGTTTCAAATTAACGGCAAAAATAAGCATTTCATCAATACAACAGACCAAAAAGCCACAGCGGAATTTTGTTTCCGTGGCCAATTTCCATATTGTCGCTTACGACGAAGCTGTCTTCAATGTTCTTGATTTGCGAGAAGTTCTTTCCTTTTCCGCCCACTTCGAAAAGCCATTTGCCGTCCACGACCAAATCGCCCTTGTTGGGCATATAAAGTTTGTGGTTTACACCGACTTGCGAGGCAAGATAGGTTTCGCGCATGGTTCCCGCCTCGACTTGTGGCGTCAGGCAGTACATCAAATTGGTATTGTAAAAGAGTATCTTTTCAGGTTTTGTCAACATATTCATCCCGCTTTCCGTGGCATAGAGTCGTCTTACCAAGGCCGCCTTGTCCATCAAATCCAAGAGTTTCAACACGTTGTTGCGCGAGGCTTGCAAGGTGTTGCAAAGCGACGAGATGTTCAAGGTGTAAGGCTTCATTTCGGCCAACACCGCCATAAGTTGCTTGACCTTATAGACCGAATCGTATTCGATTTTGCTCACAGCAGGGATTTCAGAGGTGACAACGGTGTCAATCACCTGCTGCAGCCGGTCGAAGAAACCGTCCCCTTCTTCGCGATAGAATGGATAATATCCTGATTCTATGTATTTTTCAAAGTGTTGCAGTACCTTTACTTTCGATGTGATTTGCGAAGCCTCGGTGAAATGGTTGTTCAAGATGGTTTCTAACGACAACACGGGCAAATTGGCCACTTGTTCCAATTGCAGGTATTCCCTAAACGAAAGTCCCTCAAGAGTATAGGCTCGATGCCGACGCGAAAGGTCGGCTGTGAGCGACTCCTCCAACCTGAGCATCGACGAGCCTGTCACCACAAGATCCAAGTGTGGATAGGAGTCGTAGATGTTCTTGACTTCCTGCTGCCAGCCTTTGTATTTGTGTACTTCGTCCAAAAAGAGATGGGTACCGCCGTGAGTATAATGGTATTCGGCCAATTCAAGCAAGGTGTGGTTGGCGAACCACATATTGTCTAACGAAACGTACAAAGCCTTTTCGATGTCCGTAAAAGTGCGTTTGATGTGTTGCAATAGCATGGTTGTCTTTCCCACGCCTTTCGCCCCTTTGATGACGATCAGGCGGTTGTCCCAGTTGATCTTGTCGTAAAGATAGCGTGTGAAGCTCAAGTCGGTGTCGGCCAACAAACGACCGTAGGTTTTAAATAGATTGTCCATGGTTTTCTGTATTTCTCGCTGCAAAAATACGATTTTTTACTTTAGAAAAGCAGATTTCTACTCAATTTTTTACTTTCTAATAATAAATTGTGGTTTGTTTTTTACTTTAGAAAGTAAAATTTGAAACAAATACACAACAAAAAAAGGCGACCGAAGCCGCCTTTTCGTCTTGATTTGTGTAATCACTTCTTGATGGCCGCAATGCCCGGCAGTTCCTTGCCTTCGATGGCTTCGAGCAGGGCACCGCCGCCGGTCGAGACGTAGCTCACGCGGTCGGCCAAGCCGAACTTGTTGATGCAGGCCACGCTGTCGCCGCCGCCGATGAGCGAGAACGCGCCGTTCTGCTCGGTGGCTTCCACGATGGCCTCCGCCAAGGCACGCGAGCCGTGGGCGAAGTTGTCGAACTCAAACACGCCGCAGGGACCGTTCCAAAGCACGGTCTTCGACTTCTTGATGATGTCGGCGTAGAACTTGCGGCTCTCGGGACCGCAGTCGAGGCCTTCCCAGCCATCGGGCACGTTCATCGGGTCGACGACTTGGGTGTTGGCGTCGTTGGCGAAGCGGTCGGCCACCACCACGTCGAACGAGAGGTAGAGGTTGACGCCTTTCTGCTTGGCTTTCTCGATGATGTCCAAGGCGAGGTCGAGCTTGTCCTCCTCGCAGATGGAGTTGCCGGTCTTGCCGCCCAAGGCGCGCTTGAAGGTGTAGGTCATGCCGCCGCAGAGGATGAGGTTATCGACCTTGGTGAGCAGGTTTTCGATGATCTCGATCTTCGTGGAGACCTTCGAGCCGCCCATGATGGCCGTGAACGGACGCTGGATGTCGGTCATCACCTTGTTGACGGCGGCCACTTCCTTGCCCATCAGGTAGCCGAACATCTTGTGGTCGGCATCGAAATAATCAGCAATTAATGCGGTGGAGGCGTGGGCGCGGTGGGCGGTGCCGAAGGCGTCGTTGATGTAGTACTCGCCGTAGCTTGCCAAGGTCTTGGTGAACTCCTTCTGCGAGGCCTTGACGGCTTTCTTGGCTTCGTCGTAGCCTTCCTCGCCTTTCTCGATGCCGCGCGGCTTGCCTTCCTCTTCGGCATAGAAGCGGAGGTTTTCGAGCACGAGCACCTCGCCGGGTTTCAGGGTGTTCACTTGGTCGGCGGCTTTCATGCAGTCGTCGGCAAATTGCACGGGACGGCCCAACAGTTCCTCCAAGTGCTTGATAATCGGCTTGATGCTGAACTTCGGGTCGGGGTTTTTCTTCGGGCGGCCGAGGTGCGACATCAGCACGACCATGCCGTTGTCGTTCAACACCTTATTAATAGTCGGCAGGGCGGCCCGCATACGGGTGTCGTCGGTGATGTTGAAGTTGTCGTCTAACGGGACGTTGAAGTCGACGCGAATCACCACGCGCTTGTTCTGGAAATTGACTTGATCGATGTTTACCATGGTGTTTGTATGTTTAATTGTTGCGTTGTTGAATTGTTGAATTGTTTTTGGCAATTAGCTAACTGCCAAATTGATGTGTTTCAGGCACTACCATATTGATGGACTGTTGCAGCATCTCGAAGTCGAAGGGCGAGTTGGTGAGGGTTTCGCCTTCGGTCTCCACCTTGATGGAATGGGGCGGAACGGACGTTATCCTGATTTTTCGGCCATGGAACTGGATGACTTCCTTCATCTTTTTCGTGAAGGAGCCGTCGTAGATGTTGCTGATGTTGGCGGCGAACTTGGCTATGCCCACCTTGCGGATGACGGTGATGTCGAAAAGGCCGTCGTTGGGGATGGCTTCGGGCATCATCATCATGCCGCCGCCGTTGAAGCGGCAGTTGCCCACCGAGAGGCTGAGGATTTCGTCGTCGAAGACGCGTTGGTCGTCAACCTCAAGCCGGATGTGGACGCAGTCGAACTTGAACAGGCATTTCGCCACGCTGACCATATAACGTGCCGCGCCGCCCTTGCCTTGTTGTTTCAAGGCATTGGTCGTCTGGCAAACGGCTTCGTCCAAGCCCGTGCCGGCGGCGTTGAGGAAATAGCGCACCTGTGGGTCGCCGTCGTTGTAATAAGTCACCTTGCCGATGTCGTGCATGAAGGTGTGGCCTTCCTTGATGATTTTGGCGACTTGTTGATAATCAAGCGGGAAGCCGAAGGTGCGGCTCCAGTCGTTGCCCGTGCCGATGGGAACGGTCGCCATAGTGATTTCGTTGGTGGGCACAAGGTCTTGGGTGAAGATGCCGTTGACGACCTCGTTGTTGGTGCCGTCGCCGCCCACCGAAATGAACTTGCGGTAGCCTTTCTCGACGATGGCGTTGCGGACGATTTCGATGGCGTGTCGGGGATATTCGGTCAGTATGTCATCGAACTCAATGCCTTCATTGACAAGCGTTTGCTTAATCAACGGCCAGTCTTTGCCCGACTTTCCGACCGAGGCTTTCGGGTTGACGACGACCAACCATTTGCTGTTTTCTTCTGTCATAGATAGGATGATGAAAATTTGGGGTCAAAGATAGGAAATAAAATGATTGGTTGAGGCAAATGTTTCTCACTTTGTGTGAAGAAGTTTCTTGGGTATGGGATTTTTTTGTAGTTTTGCGCCACTAATATAACAGGGTTTTGGAGAAATTTGCCGCCGAGAAGGTCATCTATGGCATCAGCGTCGTCAATCAGCATAACGCCGAGACCCTGTTCGACAGGGCTACCCTTGCCGCCGTCTGGATGAACGAAATCGCCATCCTTGAAAACTATTTGAAAAACAATCCTTTGAAACTGAAATAATGAAATACGCACTCATCACCGGCGCCTCACGAGGTTTGGGGAAAGCCATCGCCATTCGCTTGGCCAAGGACGGCTTTGCCGTCATCATCAACTACCAGTCCAACAAAGAGGCTGCCGAGGACACCTTGAAGCAGGTGCAAGACGCCGGCGGCACGGGTGAGCTTTTGCCCTTCAACGTGGCCGACCCACAAGCCATCGAATGCGCTTTGGACACTTGGTCGGCGGCACACCCCGGCGACTACATCTCAGTGTTGGTCAACAACGCGGGCATCCGACAAGACAACTTGTTGGTTTTCATGCAGGAAGACCAATGGAACCAAGTGCTTGACACCACTTTGAACGGCTTCTTCTACATCACGCGCCGCCTGCTGAAGGACATGATGACCCACCGCAACGGGCGCATCATCAACATGGCATCGCTGTCGGGACTGAAGGGCCTGCCCGGACAGACCAACTACTCCGCTGCCAAGGCCGCCCTCATCGGGGCCACCAAGGCGTTGGCGCAGGAAGTGGCCGCCCGCAAGGTGACCGTCAACGCCATCGCGCCGGGCTTCATCGCTTCCGACATGACCAAAGACTTAGACGAGGCTGAGCTGAAGAAACTCATCCCGCTCGGTCGGTTCGGCAAGCCCGAAGAAGTGGCCGCCTTGACCAGCTTCCTCGCTTCTGACGAGTCGGCCTACATCACGGGACAAGTCATTTCTATCAATGGAGGGCTTTACACATAAGGAGAGTCGTCATCACGGGCATGGGCATTTTTGATTTTTGGCAACATGAGAGCGATTGAAGACATAACTTTGGAGGAACTGATCCCGCAACGGCCTCCGTTTGTGATGATCGACCGGTTGGTGTCGTGCGACACGGTTTTTACGGTCACCGAACTTGAAGTACGCCCCGACAACGTTTTTGTCGAAAACGGTCGGCTCACGCCGTCGGGAATGGTGGAAAACATGGCCCAGACCTGTGCCGCACGCATTGGTTACATCAGCTTGAACAGCGGCGAGCCTATCAGAATCGGGGTCATCGGGGCCGTCGACAAGTTGGCCGTCGTGCGCACACCCAAGGTGGGCGAGCGTTTGGTGACGACCGTCAAACTGATTGAGGAAGTGTTTCAGGTGACACTCGTCGAAGCTGTCGTCAAAAGCGGCGACGAGGAGTTGGCGCGGTGCAAGATAAAGATTGCCCTAACCGAAATGGATTCTAATGGATGAAAGTCATGGAAAGAGAAAGCACATTGTCGGCTGTCAAGCCTTTTGAGATCCGCTTCAGCGAAGTGGACTCGATGGGCGTGGTGTGGCACGGCCATTATGCCAAGTATTTCGAGGACGCACGCGAGGAGTTTGGCCGGAAATACGACTTGGGCTACCTGATGATGTATGCCAAGGGCTATTTCGAGCCTTTGGTGGAGCTTTCCTTCAAATACAAGCACCCCTTGATTTACGGCATGAAGCCCGAAATCGAGGTCGTCTATCGTCCTACTCTTGCGGCCAAGATCATCTTCGACTACGAAATCCGCGACCGCGAGACGAAGGAAGTGTTTGCCACGGGGCATTCCGTCCAGGTCTTCATGGACAAAAACACCTACGAACTCGTCTTGTCGAGTCCCGACTTTTATGAGGAATGGAAGCAAAAATGGGAGGTAAACGTATGATCTTCAATGTTACGGACAATATCATTTCGCTTATGGGCATGACCACGGCCGAAGCCGAAGACGGTTTTGTGGTGCGGGTTGTGTGTAATCCACAACATCCTATCTATCAAGCCCATTTCCCAGAACATCCCATCACGCCGGGGGTTTGCCTGTTGCAAACGGCGGGCATTTTGCTTCAGCAGAAGTTGGGGCGGCCCGTGCAACTGACGGCGGCAAGAAGCATCAAGTTCCTCAACGTGCTAATTCCCGAAGAGGACAAGCAAGTCGAATTCCGTTTCACGCATCTCGCCGTGGGCGAAACGGAATGCAAAGTGCAAGTCGAGATTGCCGACGACGGCACCACATATTCCAAAATGTCACTGATTTTCGGCTATGAACCCTATTGCCGTAACAGCCTACCAAGTGCTGCATCAAGGCATGCCTGCCCGGAAGGCGATGAAGATAATCGAAGATGTGCTACTATGACAATGTAGTGCTTTGGACGAAAGGAAATGTTATCATTCGTCTTTGAACTGAAATTGAATGGCAAAATCGGGGTTTTGTATTGGGAATGTCAAGAAAATCCCTATCTTTGCCGTCAAATTGTTGTAATATGAAGAAATCAAATGTTTTTACGCTTTTTCTTTTTGCGCTGATGCTTTCGCCTATTGCAGCATTGGCCCAAACGATTGCGGTGTCGGGTAAGGTCGTTTCGAGCGACGACGGCTTGGGCCTGCCCGGCGTGACCATCCAAGTGAAAGGCACCACAACGGGTACGGTGACCGACCTCGACGGCAATTATTCAGTCAGTGCCGACAGCCAGGACGTGCTGGTTTTCAGCTTCGTAGGCTTCAAGACGAAAGAAATCGCCATCAAGGGGAAAAACAAGATCAACGTGACCCTTGAGTCGGATGCGCAGCTGCTCGACGACGTGGTGGTGACGGCCCTCGGCATCAAACGCCAGAAGCGCGAGTTAGGCTATGCCACTGAAGAAATCGGCGGCGACCTGATTGCCAAGTCGGGTTCGGGCAGCATCATCAGTGCCCTGAGCGGTCGCTCGGCAGGTGTGCAAATCATCAACCCCAACGGCGTCGACGGCAGTTCGTCGCGTATCACCATCCGTGGCAACAACAGCATCTTCGGCGACAACCAGCCGCTCATCGTGGTCGACGGCGTTCCGATGACCAACGAAGGCGGCATCACGAGCTGGAGCGGTGGCCGCGACTGGGGTACGGCCCTCAACAACATCAACCAAGAGGACATCGAGAGCTTGGACATCCTGAAAGGCCCCACGGCGGCGGCATTGTATGGCTCGCGAGGCGGCAACGGCGTGGTGCTCATCACGACCAAGAAAGGCTCGAAGCAACGCGGCTTGGGCATCAGCTATTCCGCCGGCTTCAAGATCACGACGCCTTATCTCTATCGCTCGGTGCAAAACAAATACGGCGCGGGTGGTCCCATCACCTTCAACACGCCCACTTTGACGCCCATCGACGGGATGTTTGACGAAAACGGCAACCAAGTGTATGAGTATCCGGGCATCTACAGCGTCGACAACGGTCCGGCGGGCGAGCCTACCAACACCACCTTCGGCTACTACGGCGGCGCCCAAAGCTGGGGTCCCGAGATGAACGGCGAGAGCGTCCTCTGGTGGGACGGCGTGGTGCGCGACTATTCGCCCCAACCCGACAACCTCAAGATGCTCTTCAAGAACGGCCACACGATGAACCACAACATCGCCTTGCAAAACGCCGGCGACTTCGGCAGCGTCCGCGTCTCCTTCACCGACTCGCGCACCGACGCCATCATCGACAACTGCAACTTGCGGCAGACCACCGTCAACGTGGGTACTTTGATTAATGTGTCGGACAAAATCAAGGTCGACGTGGCCTTCAACTATTTGGACTACTACCGCCTCAACTCGCCTGAAATCGGTGAGTCGAACAGCAACTTCAACAAAGGCCTGCTCTACAGTTGGCCCCGCAGCTGGAAAGGACTCGAAGTCACGAGCTACGAGAACGAAGACGGCACGATGAACACTTTTGACGGCTATCCTTACATGTATATCTACAACAGCACGTTCTGGACGTTCTACAACAACAACACGACCCTCGACCGCGACAAGATGTACGGCTCGGTGCGCCTGATGTACGACATCACCCCGTGGCTGAGCGCGAGCGCAAAGGTCGCCTTGGACTGGACCGCCGACACCTACACCACCAAACACAAGCCCACCACCATCGACGGCATGGCGGGCGGCTACTACTCGAAGAGCAAGTCGAACTCGGTGACCCGCGACATGGACTTCCTGCTGACCGCCTACAAGGACAAGATCTTCGGCTCGAAGTTCAACGTGCGCCTCTCGGCCGGCGGCGAGCAATACTACGGCTACCGCGACGGCATCAACGGCACCTCGGGCACATGGGCCTACGCCAACCTCTACACGATTTACAACTACTCCAACGCCACCGAGCGCACCTTTGGCGAGTCGAAGTGGGAGAAGCAAGTCAACTCGCTCTACGCCTTCTTCAACCTGAGCTACAGCGACTGGATGTTCTTGGACATCACCGGTCGCAACGACTGGTCGTCAACCTTGCCCATCACGAACAACAGCTATTTCTATCCTTCGGCCACCTTGAGCTTCGTGCCGACTTCGGCCTTCAAGAACTGGAACTGGGGACCCGTCAACTTCCTGAAGCTGAGGGCATCGTGGGCACGTACCGCCAGCGACACCGACCCGTATCAGTTGACCTATACCTACAACACCGGTTCGTTTGGCCACCAGCTTTCGGCCACCTTGCCCACCGTTGTGCCGCCCTTGGAGCTGAAGCCGCAACGCCAGCGCAGCTATGAACTCGGCTTCGACCTCGGCCTCGGCGCCCGCTTCAACATGGACTTCACCTACTACGACATCTACAGCTGGGACCAAATCCTTTCGTCGCCTTTGGCTCCTTCGTCGGGTGCCAACAACGTGACCATCAACACCGGCGTGGTGACCAACAAGGGCATCGAGGCCATCCTGACCTACGACATCGCCCAAGGCAAGGACTACGGCGTTCAGGTGGGCTTGAACTTGGCCCGCAACAAGAACAAGATCGTTGACTTGGCCGGCTCCAACATGTACCTGCTCTCCGAGATTTGGGGCTCGAACGGTCCCGCCATCGCCGTCGAGGAAGGCGAGGAATACGGCACCATCTACGGCTGGGACTATGTCTATGAGTACACGATGGCCGACGGCACCGTGATAGGCCCGTTCTACGACGAGAACGGCAAGCCCTTGCCGCTGCTCAACGAGACGGGCACCACCTATCTGAAGACCGACAACCGTGTGCCGATTGGCAACTGCGCACCTTTGGTGACGGGCGGCATCAACCTGCGGGCTTCCTACAAGAACTGGTCGCTCTACGCCTTGGTCGATGCCAAGTTGGGCGGACAGATCTATTGCGCCTCCTATGTGGTGGCCATGCAGACCGGCCAAAGCCTTGCGACGCTGTATGAACGCGAAGGCAACGGCTTGCCCTATTACGACGCCGACGGCAACTTCATCGGCAACTACGGTGTCATCCTGCCCGGCTATTGCATCAACACCGAGACGGGCGAGGCCGTCGAAAACGACAACGTGGTGCATTACCTTTACAAATACATGCCCAACTTCGGCGGTTGGGGCAACATCCTCAGCACCCCCGGCATCGTCAACAACACTTGGATCAAGCTGCGCGAGCTCTCGCTCACCTACGACCTGCCGCGCAAGTGGCTCGACAAGCAGAACCTCTTCAAGCAGGCCTCCGTTTCCCTCGTGGGTCGCGACCTGTTCTACATCTACAAGACCCTGCCCGACAACATCAACCCCGAAGGCACCCAAGGCTCAGGCAACGCCCAAGGCCTCGAATACGCCTCCTATCCCGGAACGCGGTCGTTCATGTTTACCTTGAAAGTCAGTTTGTAATTAATCACAAAACCAACAAAACAATGCAAAACATTAAAAATAAACAAATGGCGGCTCGCAACCGCATCGCCGCCGGAAAGCAGCTGGTTGGCGTGCTTTCCCAATCCCAAAAAAAGGGTTTTGACGGGTTTTGTAAGTTTTGTGACAAAAATAGAAACACTATGAAAAAAAGTATCATTGTAATAAGTGCAATCGCCCTATTGTTGGTCTCCTGCACCAAAAACTTCGAAGAGATGAACCAAGACCCGTTCTCGCCGACGGGGACGACCATTGAAGCACTGTTTAACGGCGTGGTAAGCTCGTTGCAGCAGAGCATGAACGAGCAGTTCTACCTGCAAAACGAGATCTGGTACCCCGAAACCGAACTCGGTGCCTTGACTTCCGAGGCTTGGGGCAACTCGCAGATTGGGACTTCAGAACTTTGGTCGAACTATTACCTCATGCTGTCCAACATCCGCGAGTTGGAACGCCGCTTCGACGCCTACGACGCGGAACAAGGCGACGATGCCGCTTGCGACAAGGTGCGTGCCCAACTCAACATCCTGAAGGCCTACCAGACCTTCAAGGTGACCGACATCTTCGGCGACATGCCCTACACGCAGGCGGGTCGCATCTGGGAAA
>CALFIT010000114.1 GCA_937877465.1 uncultured Bacteroidales bacterium
TCTATTCGGTGTGCCTTTTCCTGAACAGTGCCGAGCGGGCGCAGCAGTTTGGCTTTCCGAAACGCGACATCGACTTGAAGGCGGTCTTTGCCGAACATTACGACCTGCTCCGTGCGCCAGGATTGGGTGTTTCGCGCAGTCCCGACTATCCGCCGGCCATTTGGGACCCAGCGCCGGAATGCAACTGGGAGCCGCGCACCTTGCCAGTGAGCGCGGTGGTCATCCATTACACCGAAGGCTCCTACGCGGGCTGCATCAGCTGGTTCAAGAACTGCGACGCGCAGGTCTCGGCGCATTATGTCATCCGCTCGGCTGACGGTCAGGTGACGCAGATGGTGCGCGAGGCCGACAAGGCATGGCACGCCCGCACCGCCAACGGCTACACCATCGGCATCGAGCACGAGGCCTACGGCAACGTTTGGGAGTTTTTCACCGAGGCGATGTACCAATCTTCAGCCGATTTGGTGCGCAACATCTGCTCGCGCTATGCGGTCATCAACGGGCATCGCACGTTCTATCGCGACACGCTGGACAACGGCACCTGCCTCAACAACGGCGTTCACGACCTTGGCGGCGAGGAGGCTTGCACCAAAATCCGTGGCCACCAGCATTATCCCGACCAAAGCCATACCGACCCGGGACCGTATTGGGACTGGAACTATTACTACAAGCTCATCAACGAAGGCACGCCTTCTGTCGTGATGGAAGGCACGGAGGGGCGGTTCGACCATCAGAACTATGGCAACGACGAACGCAGGATTTGGGTCATTCGTGGCCCAGAAGGAACGGTTATCCAATTGGATTTCAGTAGTTTCAGCTTGGAAGCCGACTATGATTTCCTTTGGATTTACGACGGCGACAACGTCTATGCCCCGAAGATAGGCCGATGGAACACGCAAAGCCCAGCAATGGTGCAGGCGTCGGGCAATGTGATGTGCGTGGAGTTCCGCTCCGACTGCGGTATCACTTCGACGGGATGGGAGGCCTCGTGGACGGCCATCGACACCACCACCGTCGGACCCGAAGTCGTGGAGATAGACGCTGGCGTGTTCCCCAATCCTACCGATGGCACGTTCACCATCATTTCGGAACGGACGGGTTTTACGGACGTGACGGTTTCCGATGTCTACGGCAACTTGATGACCAGCTTGCGCTTCATCGGCTCCATCGAGATTGACGCAAGCAGTTGGTCGTCAGGAGTTTATGTTGTCAATTACGGCGAGCCGGTGAAAATGGGCAAGGTGGTCAAGTTGGTGAAACTATAAAGTGGCGAAGAAACAATAATCGGCGACATGTTGCGTTCATCTTGAGAAATTTCCTATTTTTGCAACCTATTTCAGAAGGAATGAGAAACAACACCATCATATTCAAAGCCTTGCTGCTCGTTGTGGCCTGTCTGGGCACGGCCTTTGCGAAGGCGCAAGACCCCTGCGAGATCACATGCAACGTCGAAATGCCCGTTTGCAGCGCGTCGGCGGTGACGCTCAGCGTGCCCAACAATTACCAGTATTCCTTTGTGTGGGTGCCGGGCGGGCAAACCACCAACAGCATCACCGTGCATCCCTATTCCACCACGACCTACACCGTCGAAATCCGCGAGACGGCGACCGGCGAAGTGGTGTGCCGCCCGGAGTATACCGTCGAGGTGATGCCGCGCTTCGAAGTGAAGTTTCGCCAGCTTAAGTTGACATGCAGCAACAACGAAGAGGAAAACGGCCGCAACGCCCAGGTGATTGCGGCTGTCGACAGCCTTTCGGGTGTCTACAATCCGCCTTTCAACTATCAATGGGAAATCAGCCCGTTGCATATCGCCCCTGGCGACGCGTCGTGGGCCATCGGCTTGGAGGCCTACAAGTACTATTACATCAAGGTGACCGACGGGCGCGGCTGCACGCAACGCGACAGCATCAGCCCAAAGGCCTATCCCAACCCTGTGGTCGAAATCGGCACCGACCCGGGCGACACGGTCTACCTGCAAAACCCGCATGTGACCTATTCGTTTGAGAACCTTTCAGCCGACACGCTGAATATCAGCAATTTCTATTGGATCCTGAACGAGACCTACAACATCACCTCCACCGAAAACGAGCCGCGTTTCACCTATGTGGACGTGGGCGACTTCACCACCGAGCTGAAGGTCTACAACCCACAGGGATGCGACACCTCTTATTATAAGACGGTCAGGGTGGAGCCGGTAAAGCTGAAGATTCCGAATGTGTTTACGCCCAACGGCGACGGCATCAACGACTATTTCATCATCTCCCTCGACGGCGGCAGCGACACGCCAAGCAGCGGCGGCGACACCGACAGCAAGGGCTTCCGCGAAACGAGCTTCGAATACGAGAACTACGAGCCTTTGAGCCGTTATTACGAGGCATCGGAGCTGACCGTCTTCAACCGTTGGGGCCGCATCGTCTATCATTCCAAGGACTATCAGAACGATTGGGACGGCGGCGGATTGTCGGACGGAACCTATTTCTATAAGCTGAAATGCCACGGCCTGAAGCAAGACGCCACCTATCAAGGCTCGGTGATGATCATCAAATCGCAAAGACAATGAAAATCAATATGAAACGCTATCTGTTTATCGTGGCAATGGCCTTGTGTTTCTTGACGGCCTGCAACGAGAAGTCGGAAGGGGGGAAGCTCTCGCCCGATTTGGTGACAAGCCCCAAGTCGGCAAGCCAAACCTCTGAGAAACAGGCTGTCATCACTTTCGACAAGAAGGAACACGACTTCGGCACGCTACTGCAAGGCGAGGTGGTGACCTATTCCTTCCACTTCACCAACACGGGCAACGCCCCTTTGCTCATCAGCAGCGTCAATTCGAGTTGCGGATGCACGGTGGGCGACTATCCGCGCGAACCCATCGCCCCAGGCAAAGGCGGCAGCATCAAGGCGACGTACGACAGCAAGAGCCACTATGGTATGCAAAACCGCACCCTTACGGTGATGTCGAACACCATGCCGGCCAAGAACATCCTGCACATCAAAGCCAAGGTGATGACGCCAAGCCAGTACTGATTTGAGTTAATGAGGAATGCGGAATTAGGAATGCGGAATTAGGAATGCGGAATTTTAAATCTTGAATTTTAAATCTTAAATTATTGAATATGAACAACTTATTTATTCTTTTGCAAGCTCAGGGCCAACAGCAAGGCGGTGGTTCTATGTGGTCGAGCCTCATTTTCATCGTTTTGCTTATCGTCGTTTTCTGGCTGTTTTTCATCCGTCCGCAGTCGAAGAAGGCCAAGGAGGAGCAGCAGTTTCGCGAAAGCCTGAAGAAAGGCGACAAGGTGGTCACCATCGGCGGCTTCCACGGCAAGGTGGTCGAAGTGAAGGACACCACCGTCATCATCTCGCTTGCCCCCAACATGGAGGTCGAAGTGGAGAAGACGGCCCTCGTCCAAAACGGCGCGAAGGTCGGACAGGCCTAAGCCTTGTGGCCCAACGTATTTTCTTGCGGGATGTGGACGGCGGTTCCACATTCCGCTTAGCCATTGGAGCATGTTGACATGACGGAAGAATTGAAGCATATCAAGGAGAAAGTCGAGCGCAAAAGCAAGCGTTCCGCCTTGACTTTCCTCGTTTTCTTGGCGATTTCCACCGGTGCGTGGTTTTTGGTCAAGCTGTCGGAGAACTATACGACGCAGACGACGTTCCGCCTGCAATTCACCGACGTGCCAGCCGACCAGTGGATTTCGTCAGCCGACCAGTCGGTGAAGATGTCGCTTAACATCGACGGCTTCCACACCCTGAGGTTCAAGATGATCCGCGAGTCTTACCGTTTCGTCAGCATTTCATTGGCCGAGGTGCCTTACCATCAAGAGAGCGGCAACACCTACTCGTTCAGCAGCCAATATGTGGCCGAAAAGGTGGCCGACGGGTTCGACATCAGCACTGCCGACATCACCCTCAACGAGAGCCTGATTTATTTCACCATGGACCAGCTGAAATCGAAAGTGGTGCCCGTCGTCATGCGTTCCGACATCAAGACGCAGCGACAATACGGCGTCTACGGCATCCCCACCTTGGAGCCTGCCACAGTAACCATTTTCGGACCGAGCGAAATCATCGACACGGTGCGCTCGGTGCAGACGGAGGTGCTTGCCAAGACCAATGTGAGCGAGGGCTTCAGCGAAGAGGTGGGACTCGATTTGCTTGGCGGACAAATCCGGTCGAACACCAAGACGGTGCGTGCCACCATCGAGGTGGAGAAATTCACCGAGCTCGACGTCGAAGTGCCCATCCGAGTGAACAACAGCCTGAAGGTGAGGTTTTTCCCCGAAGCCATGACGGTGAAATGCCTCGTGGCGATGAAAGACTACGCCTCCGTCGTTGCCGACGGCTTCAGCGCGGTGGCCGACGAGCAGCAGTTGCAGACCATGCAGCCTTTGCTTGACGTGCATTTGGTCACCTGGCCGACTACGGTGCAGGTCTTGAGTACCCGTCCCGACAAAGTGGAATACCTCATTGTGCAATGAAAAAGATAGCCGTCACAGGAAGCATCGGTAGCGGCAAGACGTGGGTCTGCGAGCTTTGGAAGCAACGGTTTGGCGTGCCCGTATATAACAGCGACACCGCCGCCAAGCAGATGTATTTCCTCCCCGAAGTGCGCCAAAAAATAGTGCAACGCTTTGGGAAAGGAGTCTATCTTTCCGATTCAGAATTGGACAGGAAACATATCGCCGACATGGTGTTCGGCGACGAGACCGCTCGACGCGACTTGGAAGGCATCCTTTATCCCGCCTTGTTCGTCGACTTCGCACAATGGACGGAAAGTCAAACGGCTCCCTACGTCTTGTTTGAGTCGGCGTTGGTCTTCGAGAAACGTCTTGAAAAGCGGTTCGATGCCGTGGTGATGGTTTCGGCTTCGGAAGCCACGCGACTGCGTCGTGCCATGGCCCGCGACCACTGCGACGAGGCAACGGTCCGCGCCAGAATGTCGAAGCAATGGCCCGAAGAAGGCAAACGCCTGCTGGCCGATTATGTCATCTGGCATGAGAATGACGACGAAGACGAGGCTCTTTTGGAGCAAATCGAACGCATCCACAACTTATTCTGACTTTTTTCTTGTTCGTATCGCTTTTTTCCGTATCTTTGCCCATCTTCGTTAATTTGAAATTTTGAATTTTAAATATTGAATCATACGATATGGAGAAATTACTGCTTTTAGGCGATGAGGCCATTGCACAGGGCTTCATCGATGCTGGCGGCTCGGCCATCAACAGCTATCCGGGCACGCCTTCAACCCAAATCACAGAGTATGTCATCAACTCGAAGCAAGCCAAGGAACAGGGCGTGATCGCCAACTGGTGCGCCAACGAGAAGACGGCCCTTGAGGCCTCCATCGGCGTGGCCTACGCCGGCAAACGCGCCATGACATGCATGAAGCATGTGGGCCTCAACGTGTGCGGCGACCCCTTCATGAACGCCGCCATCATCGGCACGAAGGGCGTCCTCGTCGTCGTGGCCGACGACCCGTCAATGTTCTCGTCGCAAGACGAGCAGGACAGCCGCTTCTACGGCCATTGGGCCATGATTCCCATGCTGGAGCCTTCCAACCAACAAGAGGCCTACGACATGGTGCATTACGGCTTCGAACTCAGCGAGCAGCTCGGCACGCCGGTGCTCTACCGCATCCCAACCCGCTTGGCCCACAGCCGTGCCGGTGTGGTGCGCAAGCCCGTGCGTCCGCAAAACGACCTCACTGAGCCTGCCGACGCCAAGTCGTTTGTGCTGCTTCCGGCCAACGCCAAGCGGCTCTACCGCAATCTTATCGACAAGCAACCCGCCTTCAACGAGGCATCGGAAAACGCCGGCTTCAACAAATACATCGACGGCCCGAACAAGAAACTCGGCATCATCACCACGGGTATCGCCTACAACTACCTGATGGAGAACTTCCCCGATGGACAATGCACCTATCCCGTCGTCAAGGTGACGCAATATCCGCTGCCTTACGACATGATCAACAAGCTGTATGACGAGTGCGACGAAATCCTCGTCCTCGAAGACGGCCAGCCTTTCGTCGAGGAGCAAATCAAGGGCTTCCTCGGCAAGGGCAAGAACGTGATGGGCCGCTTGGACGAGACCATCCGTCGCGACGGCGAGCTGAACGCCGAAAAGGTGGCCAAGGCCCTCGGCATGGACGTGCCTACGATGTTCAAGGTGCCGGAGGTGGTTACCAACCGTCCGCCCGCGCTGTGCCAAGGCTGCCCGCACATCGACAGCTACACGGCCCTGAACGCGGTGATGGCCAACCACAAGGGCGGCAAGGTGTTTGGCGACATCGGCTGCTACACCTTGGGCTTCAACATGGGTGCCATCAACACGACGGTTTGCATGGGTGCCTCCATCACCATGGCCAAAGGCGCCAGCGAGGTGGGCATCTTCCCGAGCGTGGCGGTCATCGGCGACGGCACTTTCGGTCACAGCGGCATGACGGGCTTGCTCGACTGCGTGAACGAAAAAGCCAACGTCGTGGTCATGATTTTGGACAACGACATCACCGCCATGACGGGCGGCCAGCCCTCGTCGGCCAACAACAAGATCCGCCGCATCTGCGAAGGCCTTGGCGTTGAGCCTGAACACATCCGCGACATCGTCCCGCTGCCCAAGAACCTCGAAGAGAACATCAAGGTCATCGAGGAAGAGGTCAACTACAACGGCGTGTCGGTCATCATCCCGCACCGCACCTGCATCGTGGAACTGAAGAAACACATGAAGAAATAACTTAAAAGATTGAACCAATGAAAAAAGACATAGTATTATGCGGCGTGGGTGGCGACGGCATCGTTTCGGTGGCCAAGATCATCTCCGACGCTGCCTTGAACATGGGCATGAACCTGAAACAGAGCGAAATCCACGGCATGTCGCAGCGCGGCGGCTCGGTGTTCTCGCACCTCCGCATCTCCGATAACGAGATCTTCGCCGACGTCATCCCCGAAGGCCAGGCCGACATCATCCTCTCCAGCGAGCCGATGGAAGCCTTGCGCTACCTGCCTTGGCTGAGCAAGGAAGGCTGGGTGATTACCAACAACGACCCCTTCGTCAACATCGACAACTACCCCGACATGGAACTTATCAACGCCGAGTTGGGCAAGTTGGAGCATGTGGTTTCGTTCAACGCCAACGAGATTGCCAAGCAACTGAAGGCCCGCTCGAACATGGTGCTTTTGGGCGCCACGGTGCCTTACCTCGGTATCGAGATGGAGAAGGTGGAAGCGGCCATCGCCCACATCTTCGGCAAGAAAGGCCAAGAGGTCGTCGACCTCAACATCCAGGCCGTGCGTGCCGGCTACGAACAGGCTACCGCGAAATAAACAATTGTAGAGACGTGCCATGGCGCGTTTCTACAACAAAGAAAATGCCCGATTGGAGGTTTCCAGTCGGGCATTTCTATTGATTTGGTTGATTACATCGTTTTCTTGTTCCTCTTCAAGAACCTTGCGAACAACACCAAGGCCAAAACCGTGATGGCCGCGCCGATGCCATAGCCCACGGGACGGGGCAGGATGGAACCCAAACCACCGTCGGCGGCCTTGGCCACGAAGAGGAACGAGCCTGTGACCATCGTCATGAAGAGGGCGGGAATCATGGTGACGAGATACCACATCTTGCCTTTGTTCTTGGCTAAATAGACCGAGATGGCCCACAGCGTCACGGTGGCAAGCACTTGGTTGGCCCAAGCGAAATAACGCCAGATGAGCTGGAAGCCTTTGTCGTCGGCGATGCTGTAGACCAAGATGATGGCCGTGACGACGAACATCGGGATGGCGATGAGCAGACGGTTCTTGATGGGCTTCTGGTCGTAGTGCATGAAGTCGGCGATGATGAGTCGGGCCGAGCGCAAGGCCGTGTCGCCACTGGTGACGGCAGCCGAGATGACGCCCAAGATGGTGATGACCGCGATGACCGGCGTAAACCAAGTGTTGGCGATGATGCCCACGATGGCTGCTCCGCTCTTGCCCGTCACGTCAACCACGCTGTCGGGACCGAAGAAATAGGCGGCTGCGGCAGCCCAAATCAGGGCGACGATACCTTCCGTAATCATCGCGCCGTAGAAAATCGGGCGGCCTTGTTTCTCGTTCACCATGCAACGCGCCATCAGCGGCGACTGCGTGGCATGGAAGCCTGAGATGGCACCGCAGGCAATCGAGATGAACATCATCGGGAAGATGGGGTTGTTGGCCGCGTCGGGATGGCGGTTCTGCAAGCCGCTCCAGAGTTCGGGAATCTCAGGCTTGTAGATGAGGAAAGCCACGAAGATGGCCACGGCCATGCCCAACAGCAGGATGCCGAAGATGGGATAGATCTTGCCGATGACCTTGTCAATAGGCAACAAGGTGGCAATCAGGTAATAAGCCAAGATGATGACAATCCAGATGTATTTGTTCCAGCCCGGTGTGAAGTGTGCGTTGAGCAGGGTGGCGGGCGTGTTGACGAACACCACGCCGACCAAGATCATGAGGATGACGGTGAAGCCGCGCATGACCTGCTTCGCGCCGTTGCCGAGATAGGTGCCGTGGATTTCGGGCAGGCTCGCGCCTTTGTCGCGGAGCGAGATCATGCCTGCAAGGTAGTCGTGGACGGCACCGGCGAAGATGCTGCCCAACACGATCCACAGGAAGGAGGCCGTGCCGAACTGCGCCCCCATGATGGCTCCGATGATGGGACCCACGCCTGCGATGTTGAGGAACTGGATGAGGAAGATGCGCCAGGGCTTCATGGGCACATAGTCCACGCCGTCGGCCATGGTGGTGGCGGGGGTGGCGCGTTGCGGGTCGGCGCCAAAGAGCCGCTCGACGAGTTTTCCGTAGATGACATAGCCGAGAATCAATACGGCCAATGCGATGAAGAATGTTATCATAGTTGTTCAGTTAGCAGTTAACAGTTTTCAGTTGGCAGTTTTCTTCCCGCCAAATTCCATCAAGTATGCCTTCAAAAAAGCGTCAATGTCGCCGTCCATCACGGCTTGCACGTTGGAGGTCTGGTAGTTGGTGCGGTGGTCCTTCACGCGGCGGTCGTCGAAGACGTAACTGCGGATCTGGCTGCCCCATTCGATTTTCAACTTGCCGGCCTCGATCTTGTTCTGCTCCTCCATGCGGTGGCGCATCTCGCGGTCGTAGAGTTGCGACTTCAGGAGGCGCAAGGCATTCTCGCGGTTCTTGGGCTGGTCGCGGGTCTCAGTGTTCTCGATGAGGATTTCCTCTTCCTCGCCGGTGTAGGGGTCTTTGTATTGGTAGCGCAGGCGCACGCCCGATTCCA
>CALFIT010000115.1 GCA_937877465.1 uncultured Bacteroidales bacterium
TCGCTGGCGATGGTGGCACCGACTTTCTGGGTGCTCAAGATGCCCACGGTTTCGTCTTCCGAAGAGAACTGGCTCATGCTCAGGTCGTTGTTGTAGAGTCCCTTCAGGTTGTCGTAAAGGATGACTTGGATGACCGAGTCGACCTCAGGGCTGTCGTTCTTGATCAAGAACTTGGTCGTAATCTTCACTTGGCCGTTGGTGCCGTAGGTCTTCACTTCAGGCGTCGACCAGTCTTCCACCTCTTGGTCTTCTCTCATGGCAAGGGCACTGTGGATGGCATCCTTGTTGATGTCGATGTCGGCCAAGGCTTCGCGGACGGTCTCGACCTTCATGCTCGGGTCGTCGAATTGGACGACATAGTTGCGGCCACCCTTGAAGTCGATGCCGAGGTTCAAGCCACGGATGGCGAGCGAACCCAAACCGACGACGAGGAAGCAGGCGCAGATGATGAAGGAGGTCTTGCGGAAGCCGATGAAGTCGTAGTGCGTCCCTTGCAAGAAGTTGCGCGTCCAGTTGGTCGTGAAGGTGATTTCCTTGTCCTTGCTCAACATACGCTCGAAGATCAGGCGCGAGATGAAGATGGACGTGGCCAACGAGGTGAGGATACCGACGCAAAGGGTGACGGCGAAGCTGTGGACAGGACCCGTACCCAAGATGATCAGGATGACACCGGTAATCAAGGTGGTGACGTTACCGTCGATGATGGCGGAATAGGCGTTCTTGTAACCGTCCTCGATGGCGAGCTTGATGCCCTTGCCGGCTTTCACCTCTTCCTTGATACGCTCAAAGATAATGACGTTCGAGTCGACGGCCATACCTAACGTAAGCACGATACCTGCGATGCCAGGCAAGGTCAACACCGAGCCAAGGCAGGCCAACACGCCAAACAGGAAGAACACGTTGACCAACAGGGCGACGTCGGCCACGAGACCCGACTTGTTGTAGAACAGCACCATGTAGACCAACACGAGGATGAAGGCGAACACCATACTCCACATACCCTTTTGCACGGCTTCCTTACCGAGTGAAGGACCAACCACCTGCTCCTCAAGGATACGGGCGGGGGCGGGCAACTTACCGGCCTTCAGGATGTTGGCCAAGTCTTGCGCTTCCTCGATGGTCATGCCGCCACCACTGATGGACGAGCGACCGTTCGGGATTTCGCCGTTGACGTTAGGATAGGAATAGACGTAGTCGTCGAGGACGATGGCAATCTGCCTGCCGACGTTCTCACCGGTGAGGCGTTTCCAAACCTTGGCGCCTTCGGGGTTCATCTGGATGGTGACTTCCACTTGGTTGCCTTGGCCGTAGTCCTGACGGGCGTCGGTGATGACTTCACCGCCGAGGGCGCACTTGTTGTCGCGCGACATCTTCAGGGCCACGAGGTCGAGCATTTCGACGCTTTCGCCATTGGCACCGGTATAGGTGTCGGGCTTCACCGTCCAAGCCAACTTGAGGTTGCGGGGGAAGAGGGTCTTGGTCTCGGCCAGCATCTGGTTGATGGCGGCGGTGTCTTTCACTTGGGCCATACCCACGCGGGCATACGAACCGTAGAGTCCGCCCATGTTGAGCATATAGATCAAAGGATGGCTCTCGGCATATTGGTTGACGTCTTCTTCTTCGGTGATTTGCTCTTCCGTCGTGTTCTCGGCGAGTTCGTCGAGGAGGCTGCTCTCTTGGACGGTGCTGTCGGCAACCGCCAGTTCCTCTTGCTCGGCAGGAGCTTCGGCTTCGGCCACCTCTTCAGGGGTCTCTTCGGTGGTCACCTCGGTCGATTCCAAGTTGCTCTTGGCCTTGCGGGTCTCAGCCAACTTGGCGTCGGCGTCGATGAAGTATTGCTGCAACTCCGAGAAGGTGTAGGTCTCCCAGAACTCGAGCTGTGCCGTGCCTTGAAGGAGCTTGCGCACACGCTTCGGGTCCTTGATGCCGGGCAGTTCGACGAGGATGCGCCCCGAGTTCTCCAACTTCTGGATGTTGGGCTGTGCCACGCCGAAACGGTCGATACGTGTGCCGAGGATTTGGTAGGAACGGTCGATGGCGCCATCGCTCTCGCTCTTCAACACCTTCAGCACGTCGCTGTTCGACGAGTTGACGGTGATGCCTTTGTCTTTGAACTCATAAAGGAAAATGGAAGCAAGTCGGGCGTTGGGGTCCACTTCTTCGAAGGCTTCGCCGAACAGGGTGACGAAATCGCCCTTGCTCTCTTCCTGCCTCTTGGTGGCCAACTCCATGGCCTGCAAGAAGGTGGGGTCTTGAGATTCGCCCGACAAGGCGTTGACGATGTCTTTCACCGAGACCTCAAGGGTGACGTTCATGCCGCCCTTCAAGTCCAGACCCAAGTTGATTTCTCTTTCTTTCGCATCGCGATAAGTGTATTTCTTGAACAACAAGTTGTACACGTTCACGTTGCTGACCGAGTCCAAATAATACGTTTCCTTCTCGTCCTTGAGAAGATTGTACTGCGACTCGTCTCCATTTGCGAGTTTGGTAGCCTCTGCTTCCGCAAACTTGGCAGCTTTCTTTTCCACACGCTTGGTCACCAAGGTGAACGAGAGCTGGTAGAGAAAGATGAGCGAGAAGATAATGGCTATCGTCCTGATTACTCCTTTGTTTTGCATTGTAAAACTGATTTAATTATTTGACTTTTAATTTGTTAAATTTCCAATTCGATGGTTTTTACCTTATTTCGAGCCTGCAAAAATAGGATTTTTCTTTTCAATTCCCAAAAAATACTTTTTTTATCTGCTTTTTTGTGCCTGCCTTGATGTTTTAAAATGTGTTTTAATTTATTGATATTCAGTTATCTGTATTTTAACCACTTGAAAATCTCCTTGTATGAAAGTTTTTTGCCGTACATCAGGATGCCCGTGCGGTAGATTTTGGCGGCCAACCATGTCATCAAAATGAAAGTGGCGGCCAACAGCACGACGGAAACCACAACCTGCCAAATGGGGACGCCAAACGGGATCCTTACCATCATTGAGATGGGGGAGGTGAACGGAATCATCGAGAGCCAGACGGAAAGGTTGCTGTCGGGGTTGTTGACGATGTAGAACGAGGAGATGATGGCCACCATCAAAGGAACGGTGATGGGTAGCGTAAACTGTTGAGAGTCAGTGTTGTTGTCGACCAACGAGCCTACGGCGGCATACAGCGTGGCATAGAGCAGGTAGCCTAAGATGAAGAATATCAGGAAGCTGAAGATGATGGTGCCGAAGTCGATGCTGTGGACGATTTGCATGATGTTTTGCACGCTCTCGTTGTTCATGATGTCGGTGGAGGTGATTTCTTGTGCCATCACGGTGCCCGACGAGAGCAGGTCGGGATGGCTGATGCCGATGAAGGCCGAGAAACCCAAATATAGCACACCCGTCAGGACAATCCAGAGCAGGAATTGGGTGAGGGCGACCAACGAAACGCCGATGATCTTGCCCATCATCAGTTGGAAGGGCTTCACCGAGCTGACGATGACCTCGATGATGCGGTTGGTCTTTTCTTCGGCCACGCCTTGCATCACCTGACCGCCGAAAAAGATGATGAACATGTAGACCAACAGGGCGAGGGCGATGCCGAGGGTGAACTGTACCTTGGTGAAGGTCTCCTTCTCGTTGCCTTTCTCGTCCATGCGCATGATTTGCAGGTTGACGTTGGTCTTTACCGCGCTGACGATGTCGGGGTCGACGCCCTTGGCCATCAGCTTCTGGTCTTCGATTTCCTTCTGCATCACGCTGCTGATGTAGGTCTCCACTTCCATCGGCACCTGCCGGATGCTGTAGACCACGGCATTCGACGGGATGTTGAGCTGGGTGGGCGGCACATAGAGCGCCATGTCGAATATGCCTGTCTTCACCATTTCCTTGACCGAGTCGATGGGCTGGCCGTGCATGGTGACGAAAGTGTGCTCCTTGTTGTTGGTGAAGCGGTCTTCAAACCAATGGCTCTCGTCGACGACGGCGATGCGCATGTTCTCGTTGCTGGCGTTGAGGGCGAGCATGATGGGGATGATGTAGATGGCAGCCATCAGGATGGGGCCGAGGAAGGTCATGATGAGGAAGCTGCGCTTGCGCACGCGCGTCATGTACTCGCGCTTGATGATGAGTCCGATCTTGTTCATGAGGCTTGGTTTTGGGATTGCACTTCGCGGATGAAGATGTCGTTCATCGAGGGCAGCACCTCCTTGAAGGAAACGAGCTGTCCCACTTCGAGCAGTTGCCTGAGCAGGTCGTTGGGCGACGCGCTGAACAGGGTCAGCTTGGTCTCGCCGGCAACGTCGGTCGGCTCCACCTTTATATTATTATAGGTGTCGGCGATGTTCATCACCTTGAGGGTGTCGTCGCAGCGCACCACGATTTCCCTTTGGTGTGTGTCGTGCTGCCGCTTGATGTCGCCGACCTTGCCTTGCAGGATGCTTCGCCCGTGGTTGATGAGGGTGATGCTGTCGCAAAGCTCCTCGACGGAAGCCATGTTGTGGGTGGAGAGCAATATCGTCGCGCCCTTGTCGCGCAGTTCGAGCATCGACTCTTTCAGCTGGTTGGCGTTGATGGGGTCGAAGCCGCTGAAAGGCTCGTCGAAGATGAGGATTTCGGGCTCGTGGATGATGGTGGTGATGAACTGCACCTTCTGCTGCATCCCTTTCGATAGTTCCTCGACTTTCTTGTCCCACCAGCCGGCAATCTCGAACCGCTCGAACCATTGCATCAGCCTTTTCTTCGCCTCGGCCTTCTTGATGCCTTTCAGCTCGGCAAGGTAGATGGCCTGCTCGCCGACTTTCATCTTCTTGTAGAGGCCGCGTTCTTCGGGCAGGTAGCCGATGCGGGCGATGTGTTTCTGGCAAAGCTTCTCGCCGTCGACGAGCACTTCGCCGCTGTCGGGCGCGGTGATTTGGTTGAGGATGCGGATGAGGGTGGTCTTGCCCGCGCCGTTGGGACCCAAAAGGCCGTAGATGCAGCGATTGGGAATGTCGATGCACATGTGGTCCAAGGCGGTGTGGTCGGCATAGCGTTTCGTGACCTCGTTGATTGTTATTTCAGCCATCTGTTGTTTTTGTTGTCCATTTGCCGCTTGATGTCATTGCGAGGAGGAACGACGAAGCAATCCAGGGATTGAGCTTTGTTGTCTGGATTGCTTCGCCACGCTCGCAATGACGCAAAGCGTGTACTAGTTAAAGTAATCCTTAATCTTGCTAAAGAAGCTCTTCTCCTCGGCGGTGGGATTGGGCTTGAAGTTCTCTGACTGGGCAAGTTGTTGCAACAGTTTCTCCTCTTCCTTGTTGATTTTCTTCGGAATCCACACGTTGACGTTGACGAGCATGTCGCCGCTGCCGTAGCCGTTGAGGACGGGCAGGCCTTTGCCCCTCAGCCTCAGCACCTTGCCGCTTTGTGTGCCGGGGGCGATTTTCACCCTCACCTTGCCGTCGACGGTGGGCACTTCGGCCTGCGTTCCCATGATGGCTTCGGGGATGGTGATGAACAGGTTGTAGATCAAGGTGCTTTCGTCGCGCTCGAAGTCGGGATGGGCTTCCTCCTCGATGAGGACGAGCAGGTCGCCATTGACGCCGTTGTGCGGGCCGGCGTTGCCTTTGCCGCGCATGGTGAGCTGCATCCCTTCGCCCACGCCTGCGGGGATGTCGATCTCGATGACCTCGTCGCCTTTCGTGATGCCTTCGCCGCCGCAATGGGTGCATTTCTTCTTGATGACGGTGCCTTGTCCGTTGCAGGTGGGGCACACCGAGGCGGTCTGCATCTGCCCGAAGAAGCTGTTGACGGTCTGCACCACTTGGCCGCGACCGTGGCAGGTGGGACAGGTCTCGGTTTGGCCGTCTTCCGAGCCGCTGCCGTGGCAATGCGTGCAGGAGACGTATTTGCTCACCTTGATTTTCTTCTTGGTGCCGTGGGCAATCTCTTGCAGGTTGAGTTTCACCTTCACGCGGAGGTTGGAGCCGCGCTCGCGCACGGTACGACTGCCGCCGCTGTTGCCTCTGCCGAATCCGCTGAAGCCGCTGAACCCGCTGAAGCTGCCGCCGCCGAAGTCGAAGCCGCGACCGAACACGCTGTTGAGGATGTCGTTCAGGTCGAAGTCGGCGAAGCCGAAGCCGCCGCCCGCCGCGCCGCCGTCCATGCCCGCGAAGCCGTAACGGTCGTAACGCGCCTTCTTGTTCTCGTCGCTCAATACGGAATAGGCCTCCGAAGCCTCCTTGAAGTTCTCCTCGGCGGTCTTTTTCTCGGCGTCGGTGCCGTTCACCCACTTGTCGGGGTGCCACTTGAGCGCGGCCTTGCGGTACGCGCTCTTTATCTCGTCGGGCGTGGAGCTTTTGTTCACCCCAAGCACCTCGTAATAGTCTCTTTTTTGTTTTTCTGCCATTGTCTATATCCTTTCTTAATTCCCGACCACCACGCGGGCGAAGCGAATCACCTTGCCGTTGAGCTTGTAGCCCTTCTGGATGACGTCCAAGACCTTGCCTTTCTTGTCCTCGTCGGGGGCGGGAATCATCGTCAGGGCCTCGTGCTCGTCGGTGTTGAACTCGGTGTCCATCGCCTCAATCTCCTCCAAGCCCTTGTTCTTCAAGACGGTCTTCAACTTGTTGAAAATCAGCGTAACGCCTTGCAGGTCGGCCTCGTTGCCGTTCTTCTCCATGTTTTGCAGGGCACGCTCAAAGTCGTCCAACACGGGCAGGATGTCCTTGATGACGTTTTCGGCTGCCGTGGCCGACATCTCCAATTTCTCCTTGGCGGTGCGCTTGCGGTGGTTGTCGAACTCCGAGAACAAGCGCAGGTATTTGTCGTTCAGCTCGGCGTATTTGGCCTTGGCTTCCTCCATCGCCTTCTCTTGGGCATGACGGATCTTGAATTTCTTTGACTTTTTGTCCGAAACGGTGTCATTACCCGCCTCCTTGTTTTCCTCGGAGGACGCCTCGTTGGGTTCGGCTTGCGTTTGCTCTTGCTTGTTTTCAATGTCAGGATTGACGGTGTCATTCAATGCATCGTCCTGATTCTTAACGTTTTCGTTTTCTTCCATGATATATGTGCTTTTACTTTTTTCTCATTTTGCCGCAAAGCATATCAAATCCTTTGCCAAAGACAGGATTTTGACAAAATGGCAGGGGAGGGGTGTAGCCCAAGGCTATAGTCTTTCAATCTGCGCTCCAAGTGCATTCAACCGCTTGTCAATATATTGGTACCCGCGCTCGATTTGGTCGCTGTTGTCGATGATGCTGGTGCCGCTTGCCGAGAGAGCAGCGATGAGCAGGGCGACGCCGGCGCGGATGTCGGGCGAGGCCATGCGGATGCCACGAAGTTGGTGCGCGTGGTCGAGTCCGATGACGTTGGCGCGGTGCGGGTCGCAGAGGATGATTTGCGCTCCCATGTCGATGAGCTTGTCGACGAAGAACAGGCGGCTCTCGAACATCTTTTGGTGGACGAGCACGGTGCCTTTGGCTTGCGTAGCCACCACGAGTACGATGCTGATGAGGTCGGGCGTGAAGCCGGGCCAAGGCGCGTCGGCCACGGTGAGGATGCTGCCGTCCATGAAGGTCTGCACCTCGTAATGCTCCTGCGCAGGGACGTGGATGTCGTCGCCGCGATAGTCCATCCTGATGCCGAGCTTGCGGAACACGTCGGGGATGATGCCCAACTGGGCGATGCCCGCGTCCTTGATGGTGATGTCGCTGCCGGTCATGGCGGCCATGCCGATGAAGCTGCCCACCTCAATCATGTCGGCAAGCAAAGTGTGTTCCGTGCCGTGAAGTCGGCTTACGCCGTTGATGGTCAAGAGGTTGGAGCCGATGCCGTCAATCTTGGCGCCCATGCTGACGAGCATCTTGCAAAGTTGCACGAGATAAGGCTCGCAGGCGGCGTTGAAGATGGTGGTGGTGCCTTCGGCCATCACTGCGGCCATGACGATGTTGGCCGTGCCGGTCACAGAGGCTTCGTCCAAGAGCATATAGCAGCCTTTCAGTCCGCCTTGCTGCACACCGACTTCATAGGTGTCGAAGTCGAAGCGGGCGCCGAGTTTCTGCAAGCCGATGACGTGGGTGTCCAAACGGCGGCGACCAATCTTGTCGCCTCCTGGCTTGGGCATGTGGGCCTTGCCGAAACGGGCAAGCATCGGGCCGGTCATCATCACGCTGCCGCGCAGCTTCGAGGCGGTTTGCTGGTAGGCTTCTCCTTGGAAATAGCTGAAGTCGATGTCTTTGGCCTGCAAGATGATGTCGTGGCGAGTGGGTCGCTCGATGCTCACGCCCATGCCTTCCAACAGCGCAATCAGGTTGTTGATGTCCAAGATGTCGGGCAGGTTGTGGATGGTGACTTTCTCGTCGGTGAGCAGGCAGGCACAAAGGATCTGCATGGCTTCGTTTTTCGCGCCTTGCGGGGTGATTTCGCCTTGCAGCTTGCAGCCGCCTTTGATCTTCAGGGATGCCATTGTTCTCAGTTGGAAGTTGTCAGTTGTCAGTTGTCAGTTATGAGGTAGGAAGTATGAGGTATGAATCATTCCGCATTCCGCATTCATCATTCCGCATTTAAATTAAAGTTTCCCAAGCTCTTGCATTCGTTTCTTGTAGGCCGGGTTGTTGGGGTTGTTCATGTTGGCCTTCAGGTTCGGCACTTTCTTCTTTTTCTTCTTGCCTTGCTGTTTCTGCTGGCTCTTGCTGAGGATTTCGCCCGTTGCGTTGAGCTTCGATTCCTCCTCGATGACGAGGCGTCCGTTGGAGATGGCTTTCAGGTCGTCCATAATCACTTGGTCGTTGACGACGCTCTTGTTCCATTCCAAGTAGTTGCGTTTCATCTGGTTAGCGATGGAGTAGGCCAAGGCTTCGCGCACCTCGTCGTTCTCCTCTTGCGAGGCGGCTTCAATCATCTTGACGATGTATTGGCCGTAATGCCCATATTTGATGTTATTGTTCTGGTAGCCAATATGTTGAGGCTTGCTTTGCCGTTCTATGGGGATGGGCGGGTCGTAAGGGCTGTCGATGTCTAAATTGTAGCTCGAGATCATGTAGAGGTGGTCCCACAGTTTGTGCTCGTAGTCGCTCGACTGCTTGATTTGCGGGTTCATCTGCACCATGACGCTGATGATGTATTTGGCGGCTTCGGTGCGTTGTTCGCGGTCTTCGATTTCCGGCAGCTTCTTGATCATTTCCTGTATGCAACGGCCATATTCCGAAATGGCGATTTGCTCTTTTTCCGTGTTGTAGGTCAATCCGATTCGTTCCATTTGTGTCGTATTTTGGGTTGCAAAAATAGTCATTTATTCTTTAAGTATCGCCAACTTAGCGAATTTCAGCATCAGCATCTTCACGCCAGAGCTGTCGAAGTTGACGGAAGCCTTCTTGTTGGCTCCTGCGCCTTCGACGCTGATGATGGTGCCTTCGCCGAACTTGGCGTGCATCACCCTCATGCCTTCCTGCAAGAGGTCGGGATTAGAGGGCTGAAGGTTTTGCGGCATGGCGGGCTGGCTCGTCTGGCTTGGCCTTGCCGTTGGCGTGTTCTCTATCTTGCGGAAGCCATGCTGCTGCGGCTCGCCGAAGCGACTGAACGACCGTCCGCCCATCGACGAGGTGCCTCTAAACGAGGCCTTCTGCGTCTGCTCGATGAGGCTGGCGTCGATTTCGTCGACGAAGCGCGACCGCTCGCTGAGGGTGAGGTTGCCGTAACGGTAGCGTTGCTCGGCATAACTCAGCGTGAGCTTGGTCATGGCGCGGGTTACGGCCACATAGAACAGGCGGCGTTCCTCCTCCAACTCCTCGCGGGTGCTGAGGCTCATGATGCCCGGGAAGAGGTTCTCCTCCATGCCGACGACATAGACATAGGGGAACTCCAAGCCCTTGGCCGAGTGGATGGTCATCAGGCTGACATAGTCGTCGTTGCCGTCGTCTTTCTTCATCTCGGCGTCGGTGAGCAGGGCCACATCTTCCATGAACTGCACCAAGTCGACGCGGGCGGTCTCGCCCGTGGTCTCGTCCACCTGCCGGTCGCTGAACTCCATGATGGCGTTGAGCAGCTCCTCCACGTTCTCGACCCTCGAAACGCCCTCAGGCGAGTCGTCTTCTTTCAATACCTTTATTAATCCTATCGTGTTGGTGATGTGCTTGGCCAACTCGAAGGCGTTCATCTTGGCTTGAAGGCTTTGGAAGCTCTTGATCATCACCATGAAGTCGCGGAAACGGTTGATGGTGCCCATGTTGAAGTCTTGCGGAAACACGTTGCTCTCCATGCACTTCCAGATGCTCGTGCGTTGCTCGTTGGCCGTGACCATCATGCGCTCGATGCTGGTCTTGCCGATGCCACGGGCGGGGTAGTTGATGATGCGCAGCAGGGCCTGTTCGTCCTCGGGATTTATGACGACGCGGAAATAGGCCAACAGGTCCTTGATTTCCTTGCGGTCGTAGAACGAGAGGCCACCGTATATCTTATAAGGTATGTTCTGTTTGCGCAGGGCTTCTTCCATCGAGCGGCTTTGGGCGTTGGTGCGGTAGAGGATGGCGAAGTCCTTGTTGGCAAGGTGGCGCGTCATGCGGTAGCCGAAGATGCTGTTGGCCACGAGGGTGCCTTCCTCGGTGTCGCTGTTGGCGTGGATGAGTCCGATGAGTTCGCCTGCCTCCTTGTCGCTCCACACTTTTTTCTTGATCTGGTCCTTGTTGTGCGCGATGATGCTGTTCGACGCGTTGACGATGTTTTGGGTGGAGCGGTAGTTTTGCTCCAACCTAATTAGCTTATAGTCAGGGTAGTCGTTCTTGAAGTTGAGGATGTTCTGGATGTTGGCGCCACGGAAGGCGTAGATGCTTTGTGCGTCGTCGCCCACCACGCAGAGGTTCTCGAACAGTGCGGCGACGCGCTTCACGATGAGGTATTGGGCGAAGTTGGTGTCCTGGTACTCATCGACGAGGATGAACTTGAAGTGGTTCTGGTATTTGTAGAGCACGTCGGGGTTGTCGCGCAGGAGGACGTTGGTGAAATACAGGATGTCGTCGAAGTCCATGGCGTTGGCGCGGTGCAGGCGGTCGTTGTAGAGCTTGAACAGTTGCGCGATGAGCGGCTTGTTCGACTTGCGGTCGGTCTCTTGTATTTCGGGGTCGTTGGCATAGTCTTCGGGCGAGTAGAGGCTCGACTTGGCCGACGAGATGCGCGACAGCACCTGCTTGGCGGGATAGGCCTTGGCGTCAAGCTGCAAGTCCTTCAGTATCTGCGTGATGAGGGCTTTCGAGTCGTCGGTGTCGTAAATCGAGAAGTTGGATGTGAAGCCGATTTTCTCCGCCTCGATGCGCAGGATGCGGGCGAAGATGGAGTGGAAGGTGCCCATCCACACGTTGCGGGCGTCGCTCGCGTTGACTAATTGCATGATGCGTTCCTTCATCTCGCGGGCGGCCTTGTTGGTGAAGGTGAGGGCCATGATGCTGAACGGGTCGACGCCTTCCTGTATCATGTAGGCGACGCGGTAGGTGAGGGCGCGGGTCTTGCCCGATCCTGCTCCCGCGATGACCATCACGGGGCCTTCTATGGTGGTAACGGCCTCACGCTGAGGCTCGTTGAGGTCTTTCAGTAAGTCTATCATCGTGTCATCTTTGGAGTGGCAAAGATAAACAAAAAATCTCCGACTTGTTCGGAGATTTTTTTGATTCTTTCGTGACCCGGCTGGGGCTCGAACCCAGGACCCCAACATTAAAAGTGTTGTGCTCTACCTGCTGAGCTACCGAGTCAACCGCTTCGCGATTTGCGGCTGCAAAAGTACGCTTTTTTTCGTTATCGCTGCCTCTTTGCGCCAAAATTTTTTCATTCGTCTATCAAGCCTTTGCCTTGGCGGACGATAACAATCTCATTGTCAGTGCAATCCACAACCGTGCTCTCCTCGTTGTCGCCCGCGCCGCCGTCGATGACGATGTCCACCAAGTCCTTGTAGCGGTCGTGGATCTCCTCGGGGTCGGTGAGGTAGGGGTTGATGTCGTCGTCGCTGTCCTCAAGCGAAGTGGTCATGATGGGCTGCCCGAACTCGCGCACGATGTTGGTGATGATGGGCTGGTCGGGGATGCGGATGCCGATGGTCTTCTTCTTGCTCTGGAAGATGCGCGGGATGTTGTTGTTGGCCTCAAGGATGAAGGTGAACGGCCCAGGCAGGTTGCGCTTCATCATCTTGAACACGTCGTTGTTGATGGGCTTGGTGAACTCGCTCAACATGCTGAGGTCGTGGAAGATGAACGAGAAGTTGGCCTTCTCCTTGCGGATGCCCTTGATCTGGCAGATGCGCTCGAAGGTGCGCTGGTTGTTGATGCACCCGCCGAGGCCGTAGAGCGTGTCGGTCGGGAAGATGATGGTGCCGCCGTCGGACAGGCATTCCAAGATCATCTTGACATAACGCGGGTTGGGATTGGTCGGATAGAGTTTGAGTATCATAGGCTTACGGAAAAATCGCGCAAAAATACAAAAAAAGTTGTTCGGCATAAACGAAAAACCCCTATCTTTGCATCCCATTCATGGACGACTGTTCCGTGGATGGATTTTTGTTTTATAACCTAAAAACATTGCAATCATGGGAGGCTTCTTCGGAACGATTTCAAAACACGCTTGCGCCAAGGACTTGTTCTATGGCGTTGATTATCACTCACATCTCGGCACCAAACGTGCGGGTATGGCAACCTACGACGGCGAACTCTTTCACCGCTCGATCCACGACATCGAGAACACGTATTTCCGCACCAAGTTCAGCGACGAGATGGTCGCGAACAAGTTTACGGGCAACAGCGGCATCGGCGTCATCAGCGACACCGACGCGCAGCCTATCATCGTCAACTCGCACCTCGGCAGGTTCGCCATCGCCACCGTCGCGAAAATCAACAACATGGACGAACTCGTCGACCATTGCCTGGCCAACAAGCAGCATTTCGCCGAGCTGAGCATGGGCGCCACCAACCCCACCGAGCTGATGGCCCTGCTCATCACGCAAGGCGAGGACTTCGTCGACGGCATCCGCAACGTATATGACAAGGTGAAAGGCTCGTGTTCGATGATCATCCTCACCGAAGACGGCATTATCGCTGCCCGCGACTACTATGGCCGCACCCCGATTGTGGTGGGCAAGGGCGAAGAGGGGTACGCGGTGGCTTCCGAAAGCCATAGCTACATCAACCTCGACTACACGACTTGTTACAACGTCGGGCCGGGTGAAATCGTCAAGGTGACCTCAGACGGCGTGCAGCAGCTGCTGGCTCCCAGTCCGAAGAAGCAGATCTGCTCGTTCTTGTGGATCTACTACGGCTATCCCGTGTCGGACTACGAGGGCGTCAACGTGGAGGAAGCCCGCTACAACGAAGGCCGCGAGATGGGCAAGCGCGACTATGTCGACATCGACTACGTCTCCGCCATCCCCGACTCGGGCATCGGCATGGCCTTGGGCTACTCCAACATCCGCAAGGTGCCTTATATGCGCGGCGTGGTGAAATATACGCCCACATGGTCGAGGAGCTTCATGCCCGTCAACCAGAGCCAGCGCGAACATGTGGCCAAGATGAAACTCATCCCCAACCGCCAGATGCTCGAAGGCAAGAAGGTGGCCTTCTGCGACGACAGCATCGTGCGTGGTACCCAGTTGCGCGACAACGTGAAGATGCTCTACGACTACGGCGCACGCGAGGTGCATGTGCGCATCAGCTGCCCGCCGTTGATGTATGGCTGCCCGTTCATCAATTTCTCGGCCTCCAAGAACGTGATGGAACTCATCACGCGCCGTTGCGTTGAGGAGTTGGAAGGCGACAACAACAAGAACATCGAGAAATATTGCGACCCGACGACGCCAGAATACGCCAACCTTGTGGAGATGCTTCGTAAGCACGTCGGTGTCGACTCGCTGAAATTCAATACTTTGGAAAGCGTGGTCAACGCCATCGGCCTGCCCAAGTGCGAGCTTTGCACGCATTGCTTCGACGGGTCGAGCTACGGGCACGAATAAAAAAATTGCGGTTTTTGCTTGCCAATCCAAGAAAAGTCCGTACTTTTGCAACGGGTAAGTCTTATACGACCAGCTCCCTCTGAAATCCCCCAGGACAGGAATGTAGCAAGGGTAGGAGGTTGTAGCGGTGCGATATGAGTAGCTTACCCTTCTTTGTTTTATGACGCGAGACGGCTGGACTTCGGGACACGCTTCGCGTCATTACGTGGAACGAAGCAATCCAGATGAAAAACTATCGAAACATGAACGACTTCAAATATCTCGTCGATGAGTTCGCCGACCTCAAGATCATGCGCTACCGCATCCCCGAATGGGAAAACCTGACCTTGCGCCAAAAGGAATACCTATATTATTTAGGCGAGGCCGCCAAATGCGGTCGCGACATCCTCTTTGACCAGAATTACAAGCACAACCTTGTCGTCAGAAAGACCTTGGAAACCATTCTCAATAGCTATCAAGGCGATAGGGAATGTGATGGTTTCCAAAAGTTTACGGTCTATGCCAAGCGGGTGTTCTTCAGCAACGGCATCCATCATCATTACGCCGAGGACAAGTTCTTCCCCGAAGTGTCGGAAGCCTACTTTGCCGAATTGGTGAAAGGCTGCGATGCGAGCCAGTTGCCTATTAATAAAGGTGTAACGGTGGAGCAGTTCCTCGATTTTTTGCTGCCAATCATTTTCGACCCGACGGTGGCTCCCGTGCGTCGCAGCAGCGACGACGACATCATCCGTAATTCGGCGGTCAACTTCTACGAGGGCGACCTGACCAAGGCCGAGGTGGAGGCTTTCTATGCGGCGCAACACGTTGAAGGCGACGCAAAGCCGGTTTCCTACGGGCTTAATTCGCGCCTCGTGAAGGAAAACGGACGCATCTATGAAAAGGTCTACAAGGCCGACGGGCTGTATGGCGAGGCCATCCAGGCCATCATCGGCTGGTTGGAAAAAGCCAACGAAGTGGCCGAAAACGACGCGCAACGCCGTTATACCCAACTGCTTGTCGACTATTACCGCACCGGCGACCTCAAGACTTGGGACGCCTACAACATCGCGTGGGTGCAGGACAACGCCTCGCACATCGACTTCGTGAACGGCTTCGTTGAGGACTACGGCGACCCGATGGGCATGAAAGCCACTTGGGAGAGCGTGGTCGACTTCAAGGACTTGGAGGCGACGCGCCGTTCCAACATCATCAGCGAAAACGCGCAGTGGTTCGAGGACCATTCGCCCGTCGACCCGCGTTTCAAGAAAGAGGAATGCCGTGGCGTGTCGGCCAAGAGCATCATCGTCACCACGCTTGGCGGCGACTGTTTCCCCGCGCCGCCCATTGGCATCAACCTACCCAACGCCGACTGGATCCGCAAGGACTTCGGCTCCAAGTCGGTGACCATCACCAACTTGATGGAAGCCTACGACCGCGCCGCCGACGAAAGCCCCAAGAGCGGCCTGAAAGAGTTTGCCTATTCGGAGGAAGAGGTGGCACTATGCAAGAAATACGGCCCCGATGCCTCGGTGGTGCATACCAACCTGCACGAGTGCTTGGGTCACGGCTCGGGCAAACTGCTGCCGACCACTTCGCCCAACGCCTTGAAAGAGTTCAGCTCGACGCTCGAAGAAGCACGCGCCGACCTCTTCGGGCTTTATTACATCGCCGACCCGAAAATGGTGGAATTGGGTGTCATGCCTGACCATGAGGCATTTAAGGCCGAGTATTGCAGCTACATCCGTAACGGCCTGATGACGCAATTGGCGCGTGTCGAGTTGGGCAAGGACGTCACCGAGGCCCACATGCAGAACCGCAAACTGATTGCCGAGTGGTGCTACGAACATGGGCGACACAACAATGTGATAGAAAAGAAGATGCGCGACGGCAAGACCTATTTCGTTGTCAACGACTTTGAGGCCTTGCGCCATCTGTTCGGCGAGCTGTTGGCCGAGGTGCAGCGCATCAAGAGCGAGGGCAACTATGCGGCGGGCAAGGCTTTGGTGGAACGCTATGCCGTAAAGGTCGACCAGGACTTGCACAAGGAGATTAAGGAACGCTACAACGCCTTGGGACTCAAGCCTTACGGCGGTTTCATCAACCCTGAGATTGTGCCCGTGGTTGAGAACGGCCAAGTCGTTGATTATCGCGTCGATTATCCCACGAATTTTCTGGAGCAACATCTCGACTACGGAAAGAACTATTCCTTTTTGAAAGATTTTTGAACGATTTCTTGCGAAGCAATCCCATAAAAGGCTTATTTTTGCGGAAATTATCCGATCATGAAGAAAGTACATTTCATCGCCATAGGCGGCAGTGCCATGCACAACTTGGCCATCGCCTTGCACCGCAAGGGTTATGAAGTCACAGGTTCCGACGACGAGATCTTTGAGCCGTCGAAGTCGCGTTTGGCCAATGAGGGCATCCTGCCTCCGCAATGGGGCTGGTATCCCGAAAAGCTCGACAACACTTACGATGCCGTCATCCTCGGAATGCACGCCCGCATCGACAACCCCGAACTCATTCGCGCCCAAGAGCTTGGCCTGAAGGTGTATTCCTATCCCGAATACCTTTACGAGCAAAGCAAGGACAAGACACGCATCGTCGTCGGCGGCAGCCACGGCAAGACGACCATCACCTCCATGATTCTGCACGTGTTGCAACGCGTTGGCATCGAGACGGATTTCATGGTCGGGGCGCAATTGGAGGGTTTCGACGTGATGGTGCGCCTTTCGGAAACGGCAAGATACATGGTCATGGAAGGCGACGAATACCTCACTTCGCCCATCGACCGCGTGCCCAAGTTCCATCACTATCATCCTCATATCGCGGTGATTAGCGGCATCGGCTGGGACCATGTCAACGTATTCCCGACCTTCGACAACTACTTGGAGCAGTTCCGCATCTTTGTCCGTACCATCGAGGAAGGTGGATGCTTGATTTATGATCAAACCGACATTGAGGCCGAGAAGATCGCCCAAGGCGCACAGTGCCAGACCTTTGGCTATGGTGTGCATCCCTTCGAGAGCACCGGCATCAAAACGACTTTGCTCTTGCCCGACGGCAGTAGGAGGGAAGTGGGTGTGTTTGGCAGCCATAATATGAAGAACATCAACGCGGCGCGTTTGGTGTGCCGTCAGTTGGGCGTGACCGACGAGCAGTTCTACGAAGCCATCGCCTCCTTCAAAGGTGCCGCGCGTCGTTTGGAACTATTGTTTGAGAGTGGCGACAACCTCGTCTTCCGCGACTTCGCCCATGCGCCTTCCAAGGTGAACGCCAGCGTGAAGGCATTGCGTGAGCAATTCCCTGAAAAACATCTGATTGCGGTTTTTGAGCTGCACACCTACAGCAGCCTCAGCGAGGTCTTCATCGACCATTATCGCGACGCCCTGAAACTTGCCGACACCGCCATCGTCTTCTACGACCCGCACGCCGTGGCCATCAAAAAATTGGAGCTGATGCCCGACGAAAGGATTGTCAAAGGCTTCGGGCGCGATGATCTGAAAGTGGTCCACAACAAGGCCGAGTTGGTCGGCTTGTTGCAAATAGGCCAAAGGAAGAATGTCGTCGGGGCGTTCATGAGTAGTGGCGACTTCAACGGCCTTACCACGGAAGACTTAAGGCAACTGTTTGAAAACCAATAAAAAAAGTGACGCGCAAATGTCGCGTCACTTTTTTTGATGTTATCCTTGAGTGGACTTATTTGTCCAAGGTCATCAAGAACTCTTCGTTGTTGACGGTCTTGGCGATGCGGTCTTTCAGGAACTCCATGGCCTCCACAGGGGTCATGTCGGAGAAGTGGTTGCGCAGTGCCCACACGCGGGCCAAGGTCCTTTCGTCGACCAAAAGGTCGTCGCGGCGTGTACCCGAAGCCACGATGTCGATGCTCGGGAAGATGCGCTTGTTCGACAGACGACGGTCGAGTTGCAGCTCCATGTTGCCGGTGCCCTTGAATTCCTCGAAGATCACTTCGTCCATCCTCGAACCCGTGTCGATGAGGGCCGTGGCCAAGATGGTGAGCGAGCCGCCGTTCTCAATCTTGCGGGCTGCGCCGAAGAAACGCTTGGGTTTCTGCAAGGCGTTGGCTTCTACGCCGCCGGTGAGCACCTTGCCCGATGCAGGCGAGACGGTGTTGTAGGCGCGGGCCAAACGGGTGATGGAGTCCAAGAGGATGACCACGTCGTGGCCGCATTCGGTGAGGCGTTTGGCCTTTTCGAGGACGATGTTGGCGATCTGCACATGCTTCGAGGCAGGCTCGTCGAAGGTGGAGGCGATGACTTCGGCCTTCACGCTGCGCTGCATGTCGGTGACCTCCTCGGGACGCTCGTCGATGAGCAGCACGATGAGGTAGGCCTCGGGATGGTTGGCGGCGATGGCGTTGGCCACCTCCTTGAGCAACACGGTTTTACCAGTCTTGGGCTGAGCCACTATCAAGCCGCGCTGGCCCTTGCCGATGGGGGCGAAGAGGTCCATGATGCGGGTCGAGAGGGTGCTGCCTTGATGCCCCGTGATGTTGAACTTCTCGTTGGGGAAGAGCGGCGTGAGGTAGTCGAAGGGGATGCGGTCGCGCACCTCTTCGGGCTTCCTGCCGTTGATGAGGTCGACCTTCACCAAGGGGAAGAACTTCTCGTTGGCCTTGGGCGGACGGATGACACCGAGTATGGTGTCGCCGGTCTTGAGGCCCATCAGCTTGACTTGCGACTGCGACACATAGACGTCGTCGGGCGAAGGCAGGTAGTTGTAGTCCGACGAGCGCAGGAAACCAAATCCTTCGGGCATGATCTCCAACACGCCTTCGGCACGCACGCTGCTGTCGAACTGGTTCAGCAGGTCGTCGCGGCGCGGACGCAGTTCCTGACGCTCGGCCTTTGGCGTGCGAGGCTCGTCGGCTTCGCGGCTTTCCTCGACGGGCTTCTCCTCGTAGGAAGCGACATTTTCCTTAGGCTCGCCGTTGTTTTCATGGAGACGTTTGCGTTTCTGCTTGAAGTTTTCGCGTTTCTCGCGGAAGCTCTCGCGCTTCTCTTCAAAGCTCTCTCGCTTCTCGGCGATGGGCTTCGGCTCGGCAGGCGTTTCCGCCTCGATGTCCTTGACGGCTTCCACCGGTTGGGGCGTTTCGGCCTCTTCGGGCTTGGCGGCAGGCGTTTCCACCGGCTCGGCAGGCTCGTTCTTGCGCCATTCGTCGTTGTTGCTTTCGGCGTTCTTGCCGATGCGCGGACGACGGCCACGTTTGGCTTGAGGCTCGCTGTTCTGGTTCGGCTCTTCGGTCTCGGCGACAGGCGCAACCGTTTCTTTCACAGGCTTTTGAGGCTTCTCTTTCTCTTTCGGTGTTTCGGTCACGGGTTCGGCCTGCGGTTCGGGATTGTCGTTTTTCTGGGTCTTCTGTTTCTTGTTTTTTTGTTTTGGCGTTGCCTTCTTGATGTCGGGATGGTCCACTTGGTGGTCAATGATGTCGTAGATGAGTTGCGTGCGGTCGCGGTTCTCATCGTCGATGCCCATCTCCGTTGCAATCAGCTTGAGGTCGTCTAACGACTTCTCATTCAGTTCAAAGATGTTGTACATAAATAAATAGGTGTGAAATTCCTGATGGAATATGAATGATGATACAATATTTCGGTTGGAATACTTAGGGCGAAGCCAAGACATGGCCTTCGGTAAGCGGTTGCAAAGGTAGGACTTTTTTTTTGATTGGCAATTTTTTCGTGAAAAAAATCGTAATTTTGCGCCGCATTAACCTAAAAACGAATTGTTATGTCACAAAGATTGCAATCCATCTTCTTTTTCCTTTCGGCGGTGCTTTTCGCCTTGTTGTTCTTCATCCCTTTGGCGACCTATTACGGTGAGACCAACATCTTACAGTTCAATGTCTTCGGTGTCGGTTCGCAGGTGCCCGACGGCGAGGTGCCGTTCAAGACCATGTTCAGCCTGCCCGTGCTTATCCTGACCATCACGGCGGTGCTTTTGGGTGCCTACCTCTCGATGGGCTTGTTCCGTGCCGTCAAGTTGTCGCAGTTTGTGAAGCTGCACAAGATTGCGCGTATTGACATCATTGTCATTGTGGCTTGGATCGCCGTTGTTTTCGCCTACTACATCCGCGTGGTGGGGAAACCCATCGGTGTCGCCCCGACTTTCAAGGTGGGTGCGTTCTTGCCTTTGGCCGCCTTGTTGTTGGTGATCGCTGCCGCTTCGGGCCTGAAGAAAGACATCAAGAAGGTGCGTTCCACCGACCGCATCCGTTGAGCGCAGGCCGAAACCGCGAAAAACAAAGGCCGACTTCCGTTGGGGAGCCGGCCTTTTCCGTTTCAGAAGAGCCTGTGTCGGTCGAGTTCGAAGATCTCCATGTCCTTGAACTGCTTCCCGTCAATCGCCATCCGGATGAAGGTGATCTGCTTGTGGAAGCCGCTGTTGCCCGCCGCCCCGGGGTTGATGTGGAGCAGATTGAGCTTTTTGTCGTACATCACCTTTAATATATGCGAGTGGCCGCAGATGTACAGGTCGGGCTTTTTCTTTTCCAGAATGTGTTTTACTTCGGGCATGTAGTGGCCAGGGTAGCCGCCGATGTGGGTCATGTAGACATCGACGTCTTCCACATGGAAATACTGGTCTTCGGGATATTGCAGGCGAACGTCGTGGTCGTCGATGTTGCCGTGTACGGCCCTCAGCGGCTTGAATGCGGCCAAGGCCTTGGCGGTCGCGATGTCGCCGATGTCGCCCGCATGCCATAGCTCGTCGACGTCCTTGAAGAAATCGAAGAGCTGCGGGATGAGGGTGCAGTGTGTGTCCGACAAAATCCCGACTTTCAGCATTTTACTTCAGGTTGAACATGAGTCCGACGGCCAAGACTTCCTTGAACTGCACCTTCGAGCCTTCGATTTTGAGGCCGGCCTCGTCGTAGAAGGGGATGTCGTAGTCGTAGATGAGGTGCGTGGCGATGTTGGCGTTGAGCCAGTCGTTCACCTTCAGCACGAGCATGTTCTGCCAGTCGACGTCGATGCGCTCGGGATGGTTGAGGTAGTTGGAGAAGAGCTCCAGCTTCGAGTTGAAGTCGATGTTTTTGGCAAGGGGATACTGGAACTTGGCCACGGCACGGGCGCCAAACTCGTAGCGCACCTTGGCGTTCTTGGCATGTTGTGTGGTGTCGTTGGCATCGAGTGCATTGACGCCGAAGGCTCCGATGGAGGCCAGGTAGTCGTCGTTGACGATGGTCACGCGGCCCGTGAGGGGCGAGAAGTATAGCGAGAAGTAGGTGTTAGGCACCCATTCGATACCTAAACCCAAGGAGATGTAGGCGGGAGCGAGGAATTTGGAGATGTATTGCGTCGAATCGGTCGCATAGTCATAGCCGTTGGCGAACTGCGATCGGAACGCCAATTCGGCGGCATAGTTGAGGTGCTCTGTGGCTTTCAGTCCAGCCAGCGAGGTGAACTCAATCTTGTCGTCGGTCTTGATGGGCTTGTGCTTGAAGTCGAAATAGCTGTAGCCCAAGGCGGTGTTGAGGGTGTTGTCCCACTTGAAGTTGCCTTTCAAGTAGTGGATTTCGTAGTTGACGATACCTTGCCAGTTGACGGCATTTTGTCCGCCAGCCGCCCAATTGGTGTAGGAGCTTTGTCCGAAATTGAGGCCGATGTTGCCCTTGTGGGTCCAGCCTTGAGGTTGTTCGTCTTGCGCGAACGAAATGGTGGCAAATGCTATTGCCAATGCGGTAAATAAAAGTTTTTTCATTTGATATGGATTTAAGGATTTAAAATTCAAGATTTAAAGATTTAAAGATTTAAAGATTTAAAGATTTAAAATTCAAGATTCAAGATTCATTATTCATCATTCTGCATTCCTACCTCCTACCTCTTACCTCCCAACTGAAAACTGCCAACTGAAAACTGCCAACTGAAAACTGCCAACTGAAAACTCCCAACTGAAAACTGCCAACTGAAAACTGCCAACTGAACAACTCTAAACTCTCAACTAATAACTGTTCCCATCCTGAAAATTTCGACTCCCGATGCTGAAGGTGATGTCCTGCATGCACGAGCTGCGCACATATTTCCCGTTCTTCTCGGCAGGAATCCAAACGGTTTCTTGCAGCAGGCGCACGGCCTCGTTGTCGCAGCCGCCACCCACCGAGTTGACGACGACGATGTTCGACACACTGCCGTCGGTCTCCACCACGAAGCTCAGCCTCACCGTGCCTTGTATCTCGCGTTCCTTGGCCTCGGGCGGGAACTTCATGTTCTTGGCGATGTATTGGCCCATGTTGCCGCCGTCGGCGAAATAGGGCTTGGCGATCTCTTCTATCTGTCGGTATTCGTATATCTTGTAAGAGGTGTCAGGCTCCAAGGCGAGCGGTGCCTCAAGCCGCTGGTGGCGTTTCCAATAGCGTTTGTAGCTCTTGGCGTTGAATTCGACTTCGAAAACCGCGTTGTAGTCCGATGGCATCCCGCTGATCAAGGCAGGCTGCCAGAGGATGGTCCTCACTAAATGAAGCGCGACGGGCGAGGCAGCCTCGCTGAAACTCGACTTCACGGCGTATTGGCTTGCATGGCCTTGGGCGTCGACGTGAAAGCCAACGACGACCTTGCCGCTGTTGCCTTGCTCAAGGTCGGCTTCGGGATAGACGAGGTTTTGGGTGATGTAGTCCTTTGTGAGGGCGTTGCCGGCAATGGGTTCTGGGGCCTTCACCTGGGCGGTGAGTTGCATTCCCATGACGACGACAGCCAAAGTGATGAAGAATCTTGCTTTCATGGCGTTTTGTCTTTTGATGGTGCAAAAGTAAAACAATTCAACAATTCAACAATCAACAATTCAACATTATTCCTAATTTTGCCGAAAATTTGAACCTATGGAAGACAACTACAAGAACAACATGGTTTTCGGGATCCATCCCGTAATGGAGACCATCAACGCCCAAAAGGAGATCGAGAAGGTGTTCATACAGGCCGGAACGCGCTCGCCCGAGCTGAGCGAGATTGCCAATGCCTGCCGAAAGACGGGCGTGCCGGTGCAGTATGTGCCCATCGAGAAGATGAACCGCCTGACACGCAAGAACCATCAAGGCGTGGTGGCGTTCATCTGCCCGATTGAGTATCAGTCGCTTGAGAACGTGGTGCAGATGGTCTTCGAGGCGGGTCGCGATCCCTTCATCCTCATGCTCGACCGCGTTACTGATGTGCGCAACTTCGGCGCCATCGCCCGCACTGCATACGCCGCCGGCGTGGATGCCATCGTCATCCCGTCGCGTGGCTCGGCTCTCATCAACGGCGACGCGATGAAGACCTCGGCAGGGGCGTTGTCATTAATTAATGTGTGCCGTGTGGAGAATATGAAAGATGCCATCGACTTCCTGAAAGCCAGCGGTTTGCGCGTCGTCGGCTTCACCGAGAAAGCCAAGGAAAGCCTTTGGAAGGCCGAACTCACGGGTCCGCTCTGCGTGATGATGGGCTCGGAGGAGGACGGCATCAGTCCCGCCTACATCCCGCGCTTAGACGGTCTTTTGATGATTCCCATGCCCGGCGACATCGACTCGCTGAACGTCTCGGTGGCCACGGGCGTGGTCTGCTTCGAGGTGGTGAGGCAGCGGATGGGGTGATTTTTTTCTCAGATTTGCGGAAATTGTTTATATTTGCAGGCGGAAAACAAAAAAGGAGAAACCATGAAAAGAAAGAATCCCATTGAAGAAGCAAGGCGTTATGTGGAAAACGCCAAGGAGACGCTTCAGGAAAAAGGCGAGTTCAACGCCGAATTGAACCGCTATGATGACGAAAAGTATGTCCGTGCGGCAGGCAACTATCTGTGGCTTGGCGTGTTGATGGCGCTCGATTCGGTGTTCCAAGTGAGGAAGGACCGCCGCACTCGTGCCGACATCCGCGACTACAAGGAGGCCGTGGGCAAGCGTGACAGGAAATTGCTGGCTCTCGTCAACGACGGGTACGAGGTGATGCACTTATATATGAATTACGACGGCAACCAGTCGAAAGGTATCAGCGACGACGGCTTCCGTTTGGCCAACGCCATCATTGACCGTTGTGAGGCAATGGCTTAAGAATGCCATTGTTTTTTTTCAGGGATGCGTTTTTTGCGTGACGAAAATCCATACCTTTGCCCAATCAAAATGATACCGAATGCGCAGAAAAACCATCTTCCCGATTGACTGGGTGAAATGCCATCCCTACAAGCAGGCCAAGGAAACCGACACCTATTACGCCCACCTTGCCGACCGTGTTTTCAACGTGATTTACGGCTCCGAAATCTCGTATTTCTTTGATGATGAGAGGGAAACCATAGCCCACATCGCCGTGCGTCTGACAATGTATCTGGAAGATTTGGTCTCTGAAACTGGGGTCTGGAAGGCGGCCTTGGCCGAGTTCAAGAAACGCTATGGGGTGCCGCTGCCCTTCCATGAGTTGGGCGACGACTACGAGGAAGGCTTTGTCAACAAGGAGGAAGTGCGTTTCCTGTTGTGGAACGAGATGCAAACCTACGACGGTAACGACAGCTTCATCAATCCTGAGAACCCTGCAGTCACAGCCGTTGCAGACGATGTTTTTTATTTGTTGGACGAGGCTTGGGAAACCGCTCCCGAAAACGATCGGCTTCACGATTTCCTCCATAATGAAGCGGCTGTTCAGTCTTATTGGGAAGCACGGACGATATTGGAGTGGTTTTCCCAGTATTCTTTTGTTTACCCGGGAGCGGAAGACGACTTTATTGACGCTATGTGGGAAGGTGAAAGGGAAGACGATACGCCTGAAACCATCCACATGCGGGCCTACACCGTCAGGACACAGAACGCTTTCTGCAACAAGCACAACCTGCTTTCCATCACGCCGCCGCAATGGATGGCCCGAATCCGCAAGCCGGAGGAAAGGGAAATGTGGGAAAACCTCAAATGGCGGCATATCTCCATGTTACGCTTCGACGACGAGAACGAAACGCAAGTCTTGTGCAAAGACCTGATCCACGATGAGGATTTCGCCTTAGAGAAAGACGCTTTCAATGCCGATTTCCTCCGCAAGCAACTGCGCAAGGGCGACGTGTTGTATTGTTCGTTGGTCTCGTATCAGGGCATGTGGTACCAATGCGGACAATTGGTGAATTTGAAGATGGATGACAAGTTGCAAGGGTTCATTGACGAGCAACGCCATAAGCAGGAAAACATTGATTATCAGTCCACACTGTATCCCAGATTCAAGGAGGTTTCAGGAGGACGTGATATTATTTTTGTTGGTTCGCAAGAAGAATTGCAAGATGTATATGTGAAGATGGGGTTCAAGGGAATGGGTGATTTCAAGATTGATTTCGATGAGAATTGCATGATTATGTGTTCACCCATCAACGGCCTTGTTTTGGTGCCCGACCAAGCGGACTGTATTTGTGTCGATTACAATCCCTTCTATGACAAAGCCTACGCGAAGGAAAACGCGCACCAGTTCTATCTCAACGCGGAGTTGATTGACTATCGCGAGGCCTGTGACCTGCACGACCACAACCTCTTGCCCGACGCGCAATTGAAAAGCCTCAAAGGTGACGACTACGCGAACCGGTTCCTGCACGAAAACGGCAGCTACATCATCGACTATGTCTTCAGGAAGACGCGGGAATACGACTATGACGCGAAGTTTGAGTTGATACAGATAAGTTCTAAGGAATGATTCGCTGAACGTCTCCGTGGCCACGGGTGTGGTTTGCTTCGAGGTGGTGAGGCGGAGGATGGGGGCGTAAAATTATATCTTGCATTTTATGGAAAATGTTTATATTTGCAGGCGGAAATAATAGATAACTATGCCAAAAGCGTTCATATATGCAACAGCGAAAGTGATTTGGACCTTCTTGTTCTATGGAACTGACAACAACGAGAATCGTGCGCATGTCCATGTTGGTAAGGCAGGAGTGGTTGATTTGGGAAAGATATGGTTGGAGCCTGAAGTCGAGATTGCGAAAAAGGGCGAATTGACTGATAAGCAAATAGCACAAGTTCTCGGAATCGCCAAAAGGTTTCAGAAAGAGTTGCTGGAGCAATGGGTAAAGTTTAAGGCTGGTGAAAAAGTGAAAAGCATAAAAGTAAAGGAGTAATAATGTACACAATTGAAGGTTATTGGGATGTGGTCCCACGAATTAAGAGTGTCTCTTTCCCGATGCGGGGCAAGATGCAGATTGCTTTGCAGGATGGCCGGATTATCGTTGTCTCTGTTTCAAAGTTCCCGAGCGTGAAGCGTTTGAGCATGGAGCAAAGGAAGAAATGGTACATACTCGGCAACGGCTTCTCGTTTGAGGATTCCGACGAGGTTATCCATATAGAACAAATACTTGGAAATTTCGCCACTTACGCCCATGAGGCATAGTGACGATGGGATAAATGATTAGTTGAACAAAAATAAAAGAACAAAAGAACAAGACAAACTGAAATAGACATATTAGCAGATAGCGTTTTCGCTCACATTGCTCTTGAAGTTCCACAAATTAAGCACAATTGTGAAGGCGGTAAGCGCTCACGAGATAATCGTGGGGCTTTACTGACTACAGTTGTGCAGGTCGTGGAACACCTTAGAGCAATAGGAAGTGTCCCACGATTTGTTTTTATATGAAATCAACCTAATTAACTCTATAATAAACAATTAAAAGTTGCGCCCGTCACGAATTTAGGGATTTTAAGATGAAGAAAAAACTCACAATGACAAATTCAGTTTGCAGGATTATGCTAATGCAAGTATTTCTGGCACTTGGCATAATTACGGTCAATGCCCAAGATGCAAAGAAAGAAAACGAGACAAAGACAAAGATGGAAATTTTCTCATCCAAAACAGGAGTCATTACTAAGTTTGTCGATTTTAATCTGGCAAAGTTACCAACTCTTTATTCAAGTGCTGATACAAGAATTAGAGTCCTCAAAAGTGGAAATAATGATATGTACTTCTACCAAATTGAAAAAGAAGGAAAGTATAGCTCCACGACAGCCTCAATCGAATACACGGATTTGCTTGAGGTGATTAAAGCTCTCAAGACCTTAAAATCAGAAGTGAATGCGGATGTGGAAAGCAATCCTGACTACATGGAAAACAAGTTTACAACGTCTGATGGATTTCAACTTGGTTACTTTGTCTCAAATGGAAAGTCAACGTGGTACGTTCGCTTGGAGAAATATGGCACTGACAACACCTTGTTCTTAAGGTCTGTTGATGATTTCGAACAGTCAATGGAAAATGCAAAGAATAAAATCAACGAATTGAAAAATAAACAATAAAACATAAAAAGTTGTGCCCGACACAATATTAGGGTAGAATAAAATGAAGAAATTATTTATGTCTTTAGCAATTTTGCTTGCGTTTTCAGCTTGCTCTGTAAACACGAACTGGGAATATAAGATTGTTACTATTGACGGGAAATCGACATCAGATTTTGACTCGAATCAGTTCTCCGTTTCAAGTGATGATCTTAATCTTTTTGGTGCCGAAGGATGGGAGTTGGTGGATGTGTACACAATTGAAAGCACTGTATATCCAAATTTCGGCAATTCTGAGTATGTTACAGGCATAAGAGAGAATACAAGGACGGAAAGTGTGAACTATGTATTTAAAAGAAGGGAAAAATAGTCATGGTTAGAAGAATTGCTCCATTAGTAGTAACAGTTGCCTTTCTTGCTTCCTGTTCATCCATTCCCGACAAAAACATTTTTGTTCCTCTTGATTCAAAAGAACTTGCAAAAGCGATGAAAAGCGATAGCTTGTTTGAAAGTTTCTATACGGAATTGAGAGAAGATGTCGATGGCTTCAATGAGATTGAGAAAGCTAAGTTTAGCGACATTACATATCGTAAATTGTTCAGAGCAGAATCATATCTTGATGATACAGCTGTTTCTGGGCCTTTATATAGAAAATGGTCGACTGAATGGAATGAAAAATACGGACTTTTTGATTCAAAAGTAGATTCTGTAATTGCCTATTGGGAAAATTATAAACGCACCAATGGGCTTGACAGGTATGTTTCTGTCGAATTTGCAGTTTTGGATAAAGACTATTACAGTTATAGTTACGATGTTAAGGATGTCAATATGGGTTTTAGACTAACACCGATAGAAGGTACAATTGAACAAGTAAAATTTACTTATCGGTATTCCGCGAAAATCAATAGTTTTTATGGAGAGAAACATAGTTGTATAAGCACTACTCCTTTCAGCTCGTCCGTGGTTCGATATTGGGAAGTGAGTTATTCTGATGAAAAGACCCTCAAGAATCTTTCTACAGATAGTTTTTTGCGCGACTACGATATCGAAATTGAAATAACAGATGTCAGAAAAGATGGGATAAATTATCGGTTATCGGATTTACGAATACCTGAATCTGTAGAGGATTACTTGGACAATAATATGGATTTTATGGAATCATACTATCGGGAAAAAATCATCAGTGAATTGATTTGCAAAGACTATGTTAGGATGTATAAATATATCATAGGTCAGGAGAAATCTTTGCTAAGATCAAAGTTCCCAAGAGAATCGGTGTTTATAGAATATGTTGAGGGAAGGTAGTGCTAGTGATGGATTAACAAACTGTAAAATAAATGAAAAAAAGGAGGCAAACGCCTCCTTTTTTATTTAAGGTATTTATCCAACCAATTGTAGAACCGCCGTTGCCACAGGATTCCGTTCTGCGGCTTCAGCACCCAGTGGTTCTCGTCGGGGAAATAGAGGAACTCGGCGTCGAGGCCGCGTAGGATGGCGGCGTTGTAGGCCTGCATGCCTTGCGTGAAGCAGATGCGGTAGTCGTTGCCGCCGTGGATGACGAGGATGGGCGCGGTCCATTTGTCGACGAAGAGGTGGGGCGAGTTGGCGTAGGTCTTGCGCACGGTGGGGTTGTTCCTGTCCCAATAGGGGCCGCCGAGGTCCCAGTTGACAAACCACATCTCCTCGGTCTCGAGGTATTGCGCCTCAAGGTTGAACATGCCGTCGTGGGCGATGAGGGCCTTGAAACGACCGTCGTGGTGACCGGCCAACCAATACACGCTGAAGCCGCCGAAGCTGGCACCTACGGCACCGAGGCGGTTGGCGTCGATGTATGGCTCCTTGGCCAACTCGTCGATGGCGCTGAGGTAGTCCTTCATGCACTGCCCGCCATAGTCGCCGCTGATTTCTTCAAGCCATTCCTGTCCGAAGCCAGGCAAGCCGCGACGGTTGGGGGCGACGATGATGTAGTCGTTGGCGGCCATCATCTGGAAGTTCCAACGGTAGCTCCAGAACTGGCTCACCGTGCTTTGCGGCCCGCCTTCGCAGTAGAGCAGGGCAGGGTATTGCTTGTTGGCGTCGAAGTGGGGCGGATAGACGACCCACACGAGCATGTCCTTGCCGTCGGTGGTCTTTACCCAGCGTTCCTTCACGTCGCCCACGGTGAGTTGGGCAAAGATGTTGTCGTTGATGTGGGTGATTTGCGTGGCCTCGCCGGTCGTCGGGCTGACGCTGAACAGCTCCGTCGGGTGGCTCATCGACTGGCGGCCTGCAATCAGATGGTCGCCGTTGCAGTTTACCGACACATAGTTGTGTTGGCCCGTCGTCAGCTTCTTGATGTCGCCGCTCTCGATGTTGAGGACGTATAGCTGGTCGGTGGCGTAGGCGTCGCTGATGAAGAAGAGGTGTTGGCTGTCGTCGGCCCAGCTGAAGCCCGTGCAGCATTGGTCGAACTTGGCGGAAAAGTCGGTCTTCTCGCCCGTTTCGAGGTTCATCACGAAGAGGCGTTGCTTGTCGCTCTCGTAGCCGTCGCGTTCCATGCTCTCCCAGGCCATCCATTTGCCGTCGGGCGAGACGACGGGGTTGAGGTCGTAGCCCATCATGCCTTCGGTGAGGTTGCGGCACTCGCCGCTTTGGATGAAATACTGGTAGATGTCGGAGTTGGTCGAGAGGGCGTAGTCCTTGCCGACCTTCTTGCGGCAGCAATAGACGAAGCTCTGTCCGTCGGGCAGCCACTGGATTTGCTCCATGCCGCCGAAGGGACGCAGTGGCGACTCCCATTGCTCGCCTTGCATCGCGTCGAACGAGGCCTCGATTTTGCCGCTGCTGAAGTTGCCCACGAAGATGTGGCCGTAGGTGTCGACCCATTGGTCCCAGTGGCGATACATCAGGTCGTTGTTGATGCGGCCCGACGACTTGTCCAAGTCGGGATAGATGTCGGCCACGGTCTCTTTCAGTTTCACCTCCTTGGTGAAGATGACCTGCTGGCAGTCGGGCGAGTAGAGGAAGCCGTTGATGTCATCCTTCTCATTGGAGACGCATTGGCGGCCTGTGCCGTCGGGGTTGATTTCCCAGAGTTGCATCACGCCGTCGTCGTTGGGGCAGAGGAAGCCGACCTTCTTGCCGTCGGGGCGCCATTGCGGGCTGTATTCGCTTTGGTTCGAGTTGGACAGGACGCGGTTGTCCGAGCCGTCGGCGTTCATGATGTACAAGGTGGAGCCGCTGCGGTTTTCCTCCACGCTGTAGTAGGTGACGTTATAAACGATCTGCGAATGGTCGGGCGAGAGGCTGTATTCGCCGATGCGCCCCATGCTCCAAAGCACTTCGGGTGTCATGATGTCCGACTTGAGGGTGAGTTCCTTTGGGCCGATTTTGTCTTTGCCTTTCGGCTCTGTTTCAGGCTTTTGCGTGTTGCACGATACGATTGAACAAGTGATCATGGCTAACAGGAATAGTTTGTTTTTTCTCATATTGGTAAAGGTTTGGAAATTTGGGCGTAAAATTACGATTTTTTGTCATGCAATGCTCGGAATTGCAATTTTTTATATCTTTGCAGCCTCAAATTGTAAAAAATCGAATTTTAAATCATTAAATTACTGAATACTATGTTAAGTCAAGATGTAAAGATTGGAAGCGCCGTCCGTCTGGATGGGAAGATTTATTTCTGCATTGACTTCCAACATGTCAAGCCTGGCAAAGGCAACACTATCATGCGTATCAAACTGAAGGATGTGATGAGCGGTAACGTGCTCGAAAAGCGTTTCGACATCGGCGTGAAGCTCGAAGACGTCCGCGTTGAGCACCGTCCTTACCAGTACCTCTACAAGGAAGGCGAGGACTTCATCTTCATGCACACCGAGACCTACGACCAAATCCCGATTGCCGAAGACAACATCACGGGCGTGAAGTTCATGAAGGAAAACGACATTGTGGACGTCGTGGTCGACGCCAGCACTGAGACCATCCTCTTCGCCGAGATGCCGGTGAAGACCGTGCTTCAGGTGACCTACACCGAGCCGGGCGAGAAGGGCAACACCGCCACCAACGCCTTGAAGGAAGCCACGGTGGAGACGGGTGCCAAGGTGCGCGTGCCGCTGTTCATTAACACGGACGACATGATTCGCGTCGACACCCGCACGGGCGAGTACTGCGAGCGCGTGAAGGCCTAAGGCAACATTTCATAAAAAAGGCGCAAGGTCGACCGACTTTGCGCTTTTTTTGTATTTTTGCGTTTCATTTCATAATCCCATTCCGATGAAAATCCAAAAAACTACCCTAAAAGCCGTCGCGGAACTCATTGAAGCCAAATACATTGGCGAACCCGACTTTCCCGTTACCGGCCTCAACGAAATCCACAAGGTGGAGGCAGGCGACATCACCTTCGTTGACCATCCGAAATACTACGCCAAAGCGCTCAACTCGGCGGCAACGGTCATCCTTATTAATAAAGAGGTGGTTTGTCCTGAAGGCAAGGCGCTCCTTTTGCACCTCGACCCCTTCGATGCCTTCGTCCGCCTGATGCGCTATTTCCGTCCGTTTGAGCCACAAACCACGCCCATCAGCGACAGCGCGACGATAGGCGAGGGGACACTCATCATGCCGGGCAGCTTCGTGGGCCATCACACCGTCATCGGGAAGAACTGCCTCATCCATCCCAACGTGACCATCTACGACCACTGCGTGATTGGCGACAACGTCATCATCCACTCGGGCAGCGTCATCGGGGCCGACGGCTACTATTTCCAACGCCGCAACGAAGGCTTCAAGAAGTTTGAGTCGTTTGGCCGCGTGGTCATCGCCGACGACGTGGAGATCGGTGCCCTATGCAGCATCGACCGTGGCGTCACCTCCGACACCATCATCGAGAGCGGCACCAAGCTCGACAACCACTGCCAAATCGGGCACGACAGCTACATCGGCCACAACTGCCTCATCGGTGCCCATGCCGCCATCGCCGGCGTGACGCGCATCGAGGACGACGTCATCCTCTGGGGGCGCGTGTGCATCAACAAGGACTTGGTCATCGGCACGGGCGCGGTCGTACTGGCTACCTCAGCCGTCGACAAGAACATTGAGCCTGGCAAGGCCGTCTTCGGCGTGCCGGCCCAAGAGGTGAGGAAGCAATGGCGCGAACAGGCCGCCCTTCGCCAACTGCCTGATTTCCTGAGGGAATACTACAGATCGCATCAATCATAACGATGGCCTATGGCTAATGGCCTGCCTCTCGGTTAGAGCAGGCCATAGCCATAAGCCATTGGCCATGGTCAAAAAACACAAGCATGAAAAGAATAACGGTACTATTAGCACTTCTCCTTGCGGGCTTGACGGCTTTTGCGCAGGATATGCAGACCTTCCAATATGCCGAGCGCGACTCATTGCAACTTTATCTTGACTTCTATTCTCCTGAAAGCGTGAACGATAGCACGATTTGCCTGGTTTATGTCTTCGGCGGAGGCTTCATCGGCGGTCACCGCGACGGCGAGTGGGAGAAGGCCTATTTCAAGCAGTTGGTTGATGAGGGCTTCCAAGTGGCATCCATCGACTACCGCTTGGGCTTGAAAGGCGCGAAGAACCTTGGCATTTTCAATACCGAGCCGTTGGAGAAGGCTGTCTATATGGCCACGGAGGACGCCATTTCGGCTTTGGCTTATCTGCTCGAACATTCCGATGAGTTGAAAATCAACAGGGAATGGATTGTGATGACAGGCTCAAGTGCGGGCGCCATCACTTCGTTGCAAACGGATTATGCCATGTGCAACGGCTATCTGAACGCCGACATCTTGCCCGACGATTTCCGCTTGGCGGGTGTGGTGAGCTATGCCGGCGCCATCTTCTCGCACGAGGGCAAGGTGAAATACCGCAACCGCGAGCCCGCCCCGACCATGATGTTTCATGGAATGGAAGACAACTTGGTGTCATACAAGGGGATAAGTTCCTTCAAAGTGGGCTTTTTCGGCACCGATGCCTTGGTGAAGTGTTTCGGGAAGTACGGCTATCCCTATTTTGCCCGCCGTTTCGAGGGCTATGGCCACAGCATCGCCATGGCTGGTCCGCTTACGGTTGACGACCTTGTTTGGTTCTGCCGACATTATGTCTACGGCAAGGAACAGTTGCAGGTGGACGGCACCTATTGTCAGCTCGACAAGTCGAAGATGCCCGAACATGATATTTATTCGTTTAAGGAATTGTATAAATAATTGAAATACAATGTAATAAAAAAAGTCGGACGCGTTGCCCGACTTTTTTGTTTTGCGGAGAGAAAGGGATTCGAACCCTTGGAACGCAAAGCGTTCAACGGTTTTCGAGACCGCCCCGATCGACCACTCCGGCATCTCTCCAGTGGCTTCGGTAGGTGATGCGCTCACCTTGCGGAGACAGAGGGATTCGAACCCCCGAAGCCTTTCGGCTTAACGGTTTTCAAGACCGCCGCTATCGACCACTCAGCCATATCTCCGCTGCAAAAGTACAAAATTTCTCAATCGGTCAAGGATTTGCCCGAAAAAAAAGTTTTTTTGCAGCCCCAAAAAGGGCTTTTGTGTATTTTTAACTACTTGAAAAACAGTTTGTTATGTTTTATGTTGCCAGAATTAGGTATTTTCATGCCGCCACTCCATCTTTCTATGTTTCGATTAAAATCTTACCTTTGCAAGGCCGAAATGTATATCTTTGCATCAAAATTAAACCATCGAAATATGAAGAAGACTTTTGTCATGTCGTTGTTGGTACTGCTCGCGCTGGCCGGCAACGCCCAAACGAGGACGAAACGACTGAGACCTTACCTATCCACGACCACCTATTGTGCGCCAGGGCTGACGCCTTACGTCGAGAACGCCATCGCCATCGAGAACCGGTCGGCGACCTACAAGGAGTTTGAGCCGGGCAAGTTCAAGGCCACGGTGGAAATCACGACGATGTTCAGGCCCTACGGCGACTCGTTGGTCTGCAACCTGTCGAAAATCGCCTTGGACAGCCCCGTGGTGACCGACACCGCCAACCTCGACGGCGCTTTCATCGACCAGCAACGCTTCTCGTTGCCCAACGGAGAATACGAGATGGAAATCAGCATCACCGACATGAACAGCGGCGAGGCGCTTCCTTCCACGACCGTCACCGTCAGCCTCGACTTCAAGGAGGGTATCCCATCCATCTCCGACATCCTGCTGTTCGACTCCTACGCCAAGGCCGACCAACTCTCGGCTTGCACCAAGAGCGGCTGCGACTTCCTGCCGAGGGTGTATCCGTTCTACGGGCAGTCGGAGGACAAGTTGAAGTTTTATGCCGAGCTTTACAACAGCGACCAACTGTACGACGAAGGCAAATACCTCGTCAACTATTACATTGAGACGGTGGAGTCGTCGAACCAGATGAAGGACTACAGCTTCAGCAAGCGTTTCGACGTGGGACAGGTGAACATCCTGCTTAACACCATCGACATCAAGGACTTGCCTTCGGGCAACTATTACCTCGTGGTGGAGATGCGCGACCGCAGCAACGCCTTGATCTGCTCCAACAGCTGCTTCTTCCAACGCAGCAACCCGAGTGTGGGCTTCGACACGGGCGACCTTGCCAGCGTCAACGTTGCCAACACTTTCGTGAGCCAAATCACCGAAATCGACACGCTGCGCAAATACATCCGCTATCTCGACCCGATTTGCACGGAGATGGAACGCGACTATTCCAGCAACCTCGTGAGGACCGACGACATGACCACGATGCAGCAGTTCCTGTTCAACTTCTGGAGCACGCGCTCGCCCATGAACCCGAAGCAGGGCTTCGACGACTACTTGGCCGCCGTCCGTCGCGTCAACATGTCGTTCAAGACCTCCTCGTATCCGGGCTACCGCACCGACCGTGGCTACGTGTTCCTGAAATACGGCCAGCCCGACAAGATCATGGAAAGCCCTAACGAACCCGGTGCCTATCCTTACGAGATTTGGCATTACTACACGGTGGCCAACCAGCGCAACAAGCGTTTCGTCTTCATGTCGAAAGACTCGGCGGCCAACGACTACCAACTGATCCATTCCGACGTGGTGGGCGAAATCAACAACCCGCGCTGGCAACTCGAAATCTACAGCCGCATCTACGGTCAGGGCTACGACCAAGGCGTCGACCAAACCGAATACGAAAGGGGCTGGGGGTCGCACGCCGGCGATTTGTACGACAATCCGAGATAATGCCGCATGAAGAAAATCGGGTTTCATATCGTGAAGCTGTGGGCCGGTTTCCTGTCGGTTCACCCTTTTTGGCTGCTCTATCTGAAGTCCGACTGCTATTTCTTTTTGGTGTATCATGTGGCACGTTATCGCCGTAAGGTGGTGAGGGATAACCTGTTGCGCTCGTTTCCCGAAAAAGACATGAAGACCATCAAGGCCATCGAGCGGCAGTATTACCGCAACCTCTGCGACCTTTTTGTGGAGGCACCGAAGATGATGCGCATGGGCGCCAACGGCTACCGCAAACGCATCACGTTCACCAATCCCGAATTGGCGACGCAGCTCTACGAGCAGCGCAAGAATGTGTTCTACGCCATCCCGCATTCGGGCAACTGGGAGTGGTTTGGCAAGCTGATCCCCGAACTCTCGCCCAACAAGGGCTTGGCCGTATACAAAAGGGTGAAAAACGAGGTCTTCGAGCGGCTCATGCTCGCGATGCGCACCCACGACTGCGCGTTGGAGATGGTGGAGTCGAACCTCGTCCTGAAACGCCTCACGCAGCTCCGAAGCCAACCTTGCTCGGTGCTGATGATGGCCGACCAAACGCCCCACGGCTTGGATTCCGACTATTGGACCGAGTTCCTGCATCAAGACACCTGCTGGTTCCGAGGCTTGGAACGCATCGCCAAGACGCTCGACTATGCCGTGGTCTTCGTCGACATGAAACGGCAGGGTAGGGGACGTTATGTGGTGACTTTCAGGCTGATAACCGACAGCCCGAAGGAAACGACGAAGGACGAGATTATGGAAAGCTATGTGCGCTGCGTCGAGCAGTTCATCAATGCCAACCCCGACAACTGGCTGTGGTCGCACAGGAGATGGAAACACCAACGGAACCAAGAGGTGAAGCAATGAAAGTGGCCGTCGTCATATTGAACTACAACGGACGGAAGTTCTTGGAGCAGTTTCTGCCCAATGTCATCGCGAATTGCGACCCCGCCATGGCGGAGGTCGTGGTGGCCGACAACGCCTCCACCGACGATTCGGTGGCATTCATGCGCGGGCGTTTCCCTGAGATACGCCTGATCGAGAACGGCAGCAACGGAGGCTTCGCGACGGGCTATAATTTGGCTCTGCAACAGGTTGAGGCCCAATATTATGTGTTGCTCAACTCGGATATCGAGGTCGCGCCCCATTGGATCGAACCCGTCGTCGCAATGATGGATGCCGACCCTCAGATTGCTGCCTGTCAGCCCAAAATATTGTCGTATTACCACAAGGAGCAGTTCGAGTATGCCGGCGCCAGCGGCGGGTTCATCGACAAGTACGGCTATCCTTTCTGTCGCGGCAGGATTTTCCAACACCTTGAGGAGGACAAGCATCAGTATGATACGCCGATGGAGGTCTTCTGGGCCACGGGCGCTTGCATGTTCGTCCGCGCCGACCTCTATCATCGGATTGGCGGCTTGGACGACAGTTTCTTTGCCCACATGGAGGAGATCGACCTCTGCTGGCGGCTGAAGAACGCGGGCTACAAGGTGTATTGCTGTCCGCAGGCGCGGGTCTACCACATCGGGGGCGGCACCTTGCCCAAGAACTCGCCGCGCAAGACCTACCTCAACTTCCGCAACAACCTCTCGCTGTTGGTGAAGAACCTGCCCGAGCGTCGCGTGAAGCGCACCATCGCCTATCGCATCGTCCTCGACTGGGTGGCGGCGTTCAAGTTCCTCTTCCAAGGCTGCCCCGACGACTTCCGGATGGTCTTCAAGGCGCATCGCGACTTCTACAAACGCTTGCCGTCGCTGCGCGAGCAGCGAAAAGGCAGTGAGCATCGGCAAGTGAGTTGCGTCTATCGTCGCAACATCGTCTTCGACAACGTCCTTCGCGGCAAGAAGAAGTTCAGCCAGTTGAAGGCTGAGAGGTTTACG
>CALFIT010000116.1 GCA_937877465.1 uncultured Bacteroidales bacterium
GGAGAGGTGCCGTGTATGCGCTGAGGATAGTGGGGCAGATAGAACAGCAGACCGGTGCCGGTCACGCCTTCAAAGACCTGATGATGGCGTTGAAACCCTATCGGGACACGCTCACCATGGAACGTTTTCTTGAGGTGACGGGCGGTTTTATCGACAAGGAAGCGCTAAAAGACGACTTCACCCGTTATATCCTCGAAGCCGAGACGATGGATCTGAAAGGGGATCCGCTACCGTCAGGCTGTGAAGCCCGATACAAAGACGACGGCACACCGTATCTTGTCATCACCGATGAAATAGAATTCCGCAAACATTTTGTCTTATGAATGTGATTGATTTTCGCGAGTTTTGCCTTTCGTTGGGCGAGGTGGAGTAAAAGCTGCCTTTCGCCAAGATGCCCGGCGGCGACTCCGTGTTGGCGTTCTACGTCAGCGGGCACACGTTCTGCTACTGCGACCTCAACGGGCGGTCGGTGGTGGTGAAATGCCAGCCCGAGCGCATCCCCGAACTGCTCGAAAGCGCAGTGGGCACAACCCCTCCCGACAGCCATTTCAACGCCAAATACTGGATAGGCATGGACTTGCAGAGCGTGGAGGAAAGCCTGCTGAAAGAGTTGGTAGCCAATTCTTTTGGGATTGTGAGGAAAAAGTATGGGAAGAAACAAAAATAACAGCTATGGGAATGGAAAACACCACCCGCTTCAGGGTTGACAAGAACAAATGCATCGGCTGCGGCCAATGCGTGAACGTCTGCACCGGCATGGTGCTGAAGATGCAGAACGGTGTGCCTGTGATGCAGCCTTTCGAACGCTACGGCTGGCGTGGCTGCTGGCGTTGCGAGCATTGCTTGGCGGTATGCCCCGAAGGGGCCATCTCCATCTTTGGCAAACGCCCCGAGGACTCCACGCCCAAGCCCGACAAAAACATGGGCGAGCAGATGGAACGCTTAGTGAAATACCGCCGCTCGTGCCGCCGCTTCATGGACGACAACGTCGATCCCGCCATCCTCGACCGCATCCTCTCCGCGATGGAGAACGCGCCCACGGGCGGCAACTCGTGCAACGTGGAATACACCGTCATTGACGACAAGGCGCGGGTGGACGAAATCTGGCAGTTGGCCTACGACAAGATGGAAAGCCTTGCCAAACGTGGCATTTACACGCACAGTTTCAGCCCATTCTTCTACGGCAAGATGAAGGAGAGCGAGGCCACCGTCCGTGAGGGCGACATGCTGTTCTGTGGCGCGCCGCATCTCTTCATCGCCCACGAGAAATGTGCCGGCAAATGGGCCGAGGATGCCAAGGCCAACTGTATCATCGCGACGGCCTATTTCGAGCTGTTGGCCAACGCTTTCGGTTTGGGTACGGCCATCATGAGCTATCCGAGCGAGGTGCTCAACGAGTTGGCGCCCGAAGCCCGCAAGATGCTCAATATTCCCGCCGACCACTACACAGGACTCATCGTCGGCTTCGGCTACCCCGACATCACGTATGCCCGTGGCACACAGAAGGACAGGAAGGCTAAGATACACAGGTTCAGCAAGGGATAATAACCGCGACTTCAACCCGCACGTCAGCCTGTTTACTTCGGGGCATGGGGATGTGTTTTATGAAGTATAGGATGCATCTTTTTCAAGCAGGAAAATGGTTTTTGACTAAAAATCAGAAATCTTTACCTATTTTTGCGGCATCAAAATAGTTAGGTGACAAATGAAAATATGATAGCATTCATCGACACAGAGGTAAATCCGCAAACAAGGAAAGTGGAGGACTACGGCGCTTTAAGGGAGGATGGCGCTTTGCTTCACTCTCATTCCAAAGCCGATTTCGATGCGTTTGTGTCTGGATGCGGTACGATTTGCGGCCACAATATCATTTACCATGACCTGAAATACACGGCACTGAGAGGCAATCCCACGATTATCGACACCTTGTTTCTCTCGCCGTTGTTATTCCCCAAACGGCCTTATCACCATTTGGTCAAGGACGACAAACTGCAGGTTGACGAACTGAACAATCCGGCGAATGATGCTATGAAAGCTCGCGATTTGCTGAACGATGAAATCGCCTCATGGCACAAGTTGTCACCCGACAGGCAGGAAATCTATTATCAACTGCTGCATAACAAGCCCGAATTTGAAGGTTTTTTCAAATATGTGGGTTATTCCTCTGCTTTGCGGCCTTCTTTTTTGGGCAGAATCCTAAGACCTCAATCAGACTGGAAACAACTGATGGTTAAGGAGTTTGTAGGAAAAGTCTGCCAACATTCCGACCTTGACACTTTGGTAAGGCAATATCCCATAGAATTGGCTTATTGTCTGGCAGTGATTGGTGCCGACGACATCTTCTCCATTACGCCTGCTTGGGTGACACGCAACTATCCGCAAGTGGTGAATGTGATGAAAATGCTGCGCGACACCTCGTGCGGTGACTGCGATTATTGCCTCCAACGCTTGGATGCCCACAGTGGATTAAGGGAATTCTTTGGCTACGACGAGTTTCGCACTTTCGACGGCGTCCCCATGCAGCAACAAGCGGTGGAATCGGCCATTCGCGGCGAGTCGTTGCTGACGATATTCCCCACCGGTGGCGGCAAGAGCCTCACCTTCCAGCTGCCTGCGTTAATGGAGGGTCGGAACACGCATGGACTGACAGTGGTCATCTCGCCTCTTCAATCCCTGATGAAAGACCAAGTGGACAACTTGGCCGCCCGTGGCATCAGCGAGGTGGCGACCATCAACGGACTGCTTGACCCCATAGAGCGAGCCGCTGCCATCCAACAAGTGGCTGAAGGCACGGCGAACCTTCTCTACATCGCACCGGAGATGCTGCGGAGCAAGACCATCGAGCGATTGCTCATCAACAGAAATGTGGTCAGATTTGTAATCGACGAGGCACACTGCTTCTCGGCGTGGGGACACGATTTCCGCGTCGATTACCTATATATCGGCGAGTTCATCCGTAAGTTGCAAAACAAGCAATCGTCGGGGCAGCCTATCGCCGTCTCGTGTTTCACGGCAACGGCCAAACAGAAGGTAATCAGCGACATCTGCGACTATTTTAGGGCAAAATTGGGTTTGGAACTCAAGATTTTCGCCGCCAAAGCCGAAAGGAAAAACTTGCGATATTCGGTGCTTCATTTCGACACCGACGACGAGAAATACAACCTGTTGCGCTCTCTGATACTAGGGCACGACTGCCCTACGATTGTCTATGTGTCGCGCACCCGCCTCACGCATGATTTGGCGCAACATCTTTCCGACGACGGCATCAAAGCATTGCCTTTCAATGGCAAGATGGAGGCCGCCGACAAGGTGAAGAACCAAAACGCCTTCATGGGCGGCGAGGCACAGGTGATTGTGGCCACCTCCGCTTTTGGCATGGGTGTCGATAAGAAAGACGTGGGGTTGGTGG
>CALFIT010000117.1 GCA_937877465.1 uncultured Bacteroidales bacterium
GCTCCCGCCGCGCGGCGCTTGTCTTCCTTATCCGCCCACACCGCTCTCGGCGTGGGCTGTGCTGGCCTCAGACTTTCAAAGATCGTTGCGCCCCCGGACTCCCCACTATCTGCCCCTCTCGCTTCCGAAAGCGGGTGCAAAAGTACAACCTTTTCACAAATCCACAAGCGGTTTTTGGGAAAATTTTACATGAAACGACATAATCGATTGACTTTCAAGGAGAAAAATTTTATCGACATGGATGCTCTAAAGAGAAAAACGCACCTTATTAATATATAGCGTAGCTCACCAATGCGGCAAAAACGCGTCCTCAATGTGGTCAACAGCCAACTACTCCGTCAATAATTATACCCCTTCCCCACTTTCATCCTTTCCGTCTGGTAATGGCCGAGATAGACCAAGCCGAGGTTGCCGTCGATGGCGATTGCGTCGCCCACCTGCAACGGGTGGCCGTTCAGCTCGCCGCAATGCCTTTCGTCATATACCTGCAACTCGACGCAACTCACCACGCAGACCTTTCCGAGGCGCACCGCCGTCACCGCCGCGTGGGAGGTGGCACCGCCACGCGCCGTCAGCAGGCCGTCGCAGTCGAAGATCATGCCGATGTCGTCGGGGACGGTGTCGGGGCGCACGAGGATGACCTGCGCTTCAGGGTGTTTTTCGCGCAACGCCTTGATGTCGTTTTCGTTGAAGGCCACGAGGCCGTTCATCGCGCCGCCGCCGATGCCCATGCCACGCCCGATTTGGTTCATCTCCTCGGGGGCTTGCACGAAAGCGTTCATCTCGTCTTCGAGTTTCAGGTCTTGGTCACGGATTTGCAGGATGTGGAAGTCGTCCGCCTTGTCCGACTCGAAGGTGAACTCCATCTCTTGCGGGCTATAACCCAGATTCTCAGTCAGTTCCTTGGCAATGGAATAGATCTTCTTGTAGATTTCGGGCAAGGCCGTCTGCATCGAAGGCCCTTCGAGGTTGGCCGCCTTGCGCTGCGTTTCGCCGATGGGCAAGGGCTTGACGAGGCCGCCCACAATGTCCTCGCCTTGGCTACGCATGGTAAAGTCGCCGTAGAGGTGTACGCCCGGACGCTCGCGGTGGGGGTTCTGCGTGAAGACCACGCCCGTGCCCGCCGTCTCGCTGATGTTGCCAAAAATCATCTGCTGCACGATGACCGCCGTGCCCCAGTTTTCGGAGATGCCGAGGTGACGGCGATAGGCCAAAGCGCGTTCTGAGTTCCACGATTCGAAGACCATGTTGACGCAGGCGATGATCTGCTTGAACGGGTCTTGCTCCAACGCAACACCGTGGTCTTCAAGGATTTGCTTGTAGGCGTATGCCAAATCGCGCATTTCGGAAGCGTCAAACTCACTCTTTTTGTTCACGTTGTGCTCCAACTTGAAGCTGTTGATGACCTCGTCGAACACGTCGCGGTGGATGCCCTTGGCCATGCCCCAGCTTTGCAGCAAGCGGCGGTAGGAATCCCAAATGGCCCACGCCATTCCGCTGTTGGTGCCGATGGCTTCAACGAGTTCGTCGTTCAGGCCAACGTTGAGGATGGTGTCCATCGCGCCCGGCATGGAGATGGCCGTGCCCGAGCGCACCGAAACGAGCAGCGGGGCTTCGGGGTTGCCGAACTTGCGCCCGCTAATTCGCTCCAAGTCAGCGATATGCTTCCGAATCATGCCGTGGATTTCGGTCCGCAGTTCGGGGATGGTGTTGATGGTTTCGTTGCGACGGAAGGTCTCGGTGGTGATGACGAATCCAGGCGGCACGGGCATCCCGTAGAGGTACAGTTTCTTGAGGTTGTTGGCCTTGTTGCCGATGAAGACTTGGTTGTCCATCTTGGGCGTCTTTTCCCAAAACGGGCTGATTAGCATCTCGGAATTGTAGGTCATGATGTCGCTGATGAGCTTCGGGTTGAGGGTGGCCTCCATCGTGCGCAACGAGTTGAGAATGCGACCGATGAAGTTGTCCAACGGTTGCATGAGGAAGGCGTCGGAGAGCAGGTCGCGGTGAAATTCCTCCGACTTCCTGCTGATGAGGGCCGTCGTTTCGCGCTCGCTCAGTTTCCCGTCGGGGTCGAAAAGCTGCGGGATGACGATTTTCAACGGGTATTCATACGACTTAAGGAAGTACTTGATGATGATGCGGCGCACGTCCTCGGCGATGAACTGGAAGATGTTGATATACTGTCCGAAAGAAAAACTGCGGGAGGTTAAAGAGTAGCGCAGCATGTCGAGTTTCGAGTTAAAGCTCTGGTTGGTGATGCCGTCGAGTTCCAAGCCTTGGCGGAAGTATTCGAGAATCGTATAGATCTGATTCAGTGTGCGTTCCGAGATGTATTCGAGGTTGATGCTCTGCACCACCTTTTCCATGAGTTGGGTGGCCACGCGCTCAAGGCGGAAGGTCAGGCCCATGGCCTCGAACTTGTTCTCGCGGTAGGTGCCGTACATCGACGGGATGCCGATGGCGATGTGGCGCTTGTGGTAGATGTTTTCCCAGCCTTCGCTCTGTTCGGGGTTGAAAATCACGGTCTTGAGCTTGTCCATGAAGGCATAGATCATCGTCAGCGACTGGCCGAAGTCCTTGGCCTTATAGACCTTCTCAAACGCATCGACTTCCTCGTCGGGAATGAAGGGATAGTTGCGCAACGAGCTGAAGATGTTGACCGACTCGAAGCTGTATTTCTCTCTGAGATAGGCATATAGGTCGCGGATATCCATCAGGCGGGCGTGTTCGCGCTGGCGGATTTCGTCGTCCAACTCAAGGCGACGGGCGGCCGATCCGATGAGGTTCTCGTAGTCGTCACGCGACAGCATCAGCACGTCCTCGGGGTTGAGGCACGAGATTTCGCACATCGTCTGCACAAGGTTGTGGACGTGCACGAACCAAGTGCTTTCCTTGTCGATGCCCTCAAAGACATTGTTAGGCAGGATGGGTTTCAGGGGCTCCACGTTGCCGTCGCTCCAAAACTTGAACACGTCGAACGTCAAGGCAATCAGCGTGTTGTTGCTCTCGGTGTGGACCTGTTTGCGGAGGAAATGCACCAATTTGTCCTGCCGTCCCGAAATCTCGTCCATGTTGGTGGTCACGTTGCGGATTTCGCCCTCGGCGCCGATTTCGTTGAAATAAACCGGGAAAATGCGCGTGAGTTGCTTCACCTTTTTATAATAAGGTGTGATGTTGGAGTTCAAGACCTTCGTGATTTCGCGTTGGAAGAGGTCGGTGTCGCTGAGGAAGATGCCACCGAGTTTCAGGTTGACGATCAAGGCCGAAAGGAGCTTGTCCATCGGGGTCTTGCTGTGCTCGATCAGTTCGAGCCACACGCGGATGTTCTTGATATGGTTCTCATCCACAGAGAGTTGCCAGTCCTCGCCCACAAACACGTTGCCCGGCGTGACAAACCCGAAAGCGATGAGTTTCTTCTCGAAATAGTTGACGTATTCGCGCATCTCGGTCTGATCGACATCGATGACTTTCAGGCCCAAGGTGAGTTGGAAATCGAGCACTGCGGACATGTAGTCGTTGCGCAGTTCCTCGGCGAGGTCGAAAATCGTGTCGATGAACGGAATCAGCTGCTCTTGCGGCATCTCGTCGATGGCGTCGCGCATCATGCGGTCCATGTTCCAGATGAGCCGCTCGCGTTGGTTCTCCATGCCTGGCAGATGGAGCAGGAAAAACACATAGTGAAACTTGGTGATGAAATGCGGGAACGCCTTCTCCGATTCGGTGAAACGTTTTGCAACTTGCTCGAAATGAGGCATATCCGTCAAGGCTGCCCAAGTGTCGGCGGTAGACAAATCGGCGTTCAGTCGCTCGAAATAGGGCTTCCCAATCTCGTCCGTCACCGTCTTGATTTCTTCCTCCGTCAGGAGCGACCGCTTGCTCTCCACCCAATTTTCCACTTGCGAGGTCGCCTGCCAATAGCGGTAGTTCTCCTGCAACATCTTGCGCAGCAGACCGCAAGCCTCGGCGTTGAAACGCTCGTCGTGCGCCACGCGGTCGAGATAGCGTCCGGCGTGTTTGGTGGCCAAGATGAAAACGTCTTTGTTGTCGGTCGGCCCTTCGACAGGCTCAGGAACCTTAATGCCATCAAAAGCATTATTCAAAATATTGAAAACCAACGAAATCAGATCGGAGTGTCTTGGCGATTCGGCGATGGTTTTGTTGGCGAACTCCATCAAGGTGATGACGACGTTGAGGCGAAGCTTGGCCGCCACTTCGGGTTTGAGCAGGCTGCGCATCATCTCCAAGGGGATGTGGAGCGCGTCGGCGGGGATGTCGTCGCGTGTGTAGAACCAGAAGTCGTCCATCAGCATCTTGCGCAGCTCTTCGGTCACGAAGGTGTGGTTCGAGAGCGGGTGGTGGTATTCGGTGATGCACTCCTTGGCGCGTTTGTTGATGCCGAAGTATTTGGCCGACAGCGCGATAAACTGCTTGTGCTCTTCGGGGATGAAGATGTCCTTGTATCTGGTTTGCTCTAAATTGGCTTCAAGAGCCTGTGATTTGAAGGTTTCTGACATGATTAGAAAAATAGATTGTGCAAAAATAGGGAAAAAACGACGAAGATTTCCGTGGAAATCGTATTTTTGCGGTTTCAATCCAAACGAAAATCATCAAAACACGATTACAATGGAAAAGATTAAAGTAGGTATCAATGGTTTCGGCCGCATTGGCCGCAACGTGTTTCGCATCATTTGCGAACGTCCTAATCTCGAAATCGTGGGCGTCAACGACCTGACGAGCACCAAGGTGCTGGCCCACCTGTTGAAATACGACTCCACGCAGGGCAAGTTCCCCGGCACGGTGGAATACGACGAAAGCGCACTGATTGTCAACGGCGTGCGCGTCCCCGTCACGGCTGAGCGCTCGCCGCTCAACATCAAGTGGAGCAAGACCCCCGACGTGGTGCTTGAATCGACCGGCGTGTTCCGCTCGAAAGAAAGCAGCAAGGGCGGCTACGGCGACCACCTGAAGAACGGCGCCAAGAAGGTCATCCTCTCGGCCCCCTCGAAGGACGCCATCGACGCCACCATCGTGGTCGGCGTGAACAACAACGACCTGACCGACGACGTGGAATGCGTCAGCAACGCCTCCTGCACCACCAACTGCTTAGCTCCCGTGGCCAAAGTGTTGAACGACCGCTTCGGCATCGAGCAGGGCTACATCACCACCATCCACAGCTACACCAACGACCAGGTGATCCTCGACGGTCCGCACAGCGACCTGCGCCGTGCCCGCTCAGCCGCTTTGTCGCAAATCCCGACCACCACGGGTGCCGCCAAGGCCGTAGGTATCGTCATCCCCGAACTGAACGGCAAACTCGACGGCATCGCCGTGCGCGTCCCCACCCCGACCGGCTCCTTGGTCGACTTGGTTTGCACCTTGAAGACCGAAGCCACGAAGGAGGAAATCAACGCCGCCATGAAGGAAGCCGCCGAAGGCCCGATGAAGGGTGTGCTCGAATACACAGAGGACCCGATTGTGAGCTGCGACGTCATCCACAACCCGCACAGCTCAATTTTCGATGCCCAAAGCACCATGGTGATGGGCAAGATGGTGAAGATCATGTCGTGGTACGACAACGAATGGGGCTACTCCAACCGCATGGTCGACCTCGTGGAAATGATGAAATACTGAGTTAAATGAAAAACGGTTGGCAAAAGCCAACCGTTTTTCATTTAATAATCGTTATTGCCCCTTGCAAATGCAGAGTCTCCTCGCCGTTTTCGCTTAGATAGGTGATGTCGCAAACGTAGAAATACGTCCCGGGCGGGCAGTCCATCTTGGTCTGTTTGCTCTTGCCGTCCCACTGAATAAGCGGGTCGTCGGTGTCGAAAAGGATGTTGCCCCAACGGTTGAAAATCACGGTTTTGGCACCGACAATCAAGTCCAAACCCGTCACTCTCGGCTCAAACACGTCGTTGTAGCCGTCGCCGTTTGGGGTGATGACGTTAGGCAGCGTATACGAAAACTCCTCCGTCGGCTCCTCCTGCCCGATGCGCACCGTCTTGATGGCGGAATAGTTCACCAAAGGCCGCATGATGCCGTCCAAGGTGTAATGCCCGAAAGTGCGCACATAATAGCGATAGGTCGCCTCGCTTTCAACATCGATGTCGGTAAAGGCAAACGCTGTGGTCGATGCTATCCTAACAAAATGATTGTCAACCTCTTTGAAGACTTGCGTGCTGTCGACCATCCACGGGACGCTTTCGGTCCACGAGAGCTGCGCCTCGCCGAAGGCACTATTCGCCGAGAGCATCACCGCCGAGGCCGTGGCACTAGTGCCCATCAGTTGCTGGTTGCTGTCGCGCATCTCCACCTTATATATTAATGAGGTGGCCTCCGCCAAATCGACATCGATGTCCAAGAAGGTCGTGTCGGCACCTTCGTAAACAACGCTTGTCTGGCCGTCAAGAATGCGCGTCAAGCTGTAATTGAACGGCGCAACATACTGTTCGTCAATCTCTTTCGGTTTCGCCCAGCAAGCGACAACATTCCCCGAAGCCAAGTCAACGCTGTCGTTGCTGACATGGGTCATCAGCGGGCTGTCGTTCTTCAGCTCCACACATGCCGCGTCGCTGACAATGCCCAAGGCTCCATCGGGGAAACGCGCCACGATACGGTATTCGTAGGAAATGCCTTGCGGGAGGTCATGGTCCGTGTAGGTCGTCGCCTCGATGTCGTCCAACGTGGCGACGAGTTGGTAGCCGTCGCGGATGCCCGTTTCGCAAACATCGGGTTCGTAGCCATCGCAGCCCACCTTGCGATAGACGAGCAGCGAAGCCGCGTTAGGACATGGATAGGCCGCCCACGACAAAATGGCATCATGGCCGTGCATTTCGGCGGCAAGCCCTTGTACTTTGGGAGCCATAATATTGATAGTCACTGTCTTGAGGTTGGTCAGGCTGACGGGCGAGCCGTCGTCTTTGGCGCGAACCACCACTTGATAAGGCGTGTTGCGGATGTGGGCATAAGTCGTGTTCCAAAGGAACTCCATCTGCGGCTGCATACCGAAAGCCGATTCCGGATTGAGGATGGCTGGATTGACAGGCACTTCGAAAGGCGTTCCCGAGGCCGTCAGTGTCACGTTGTCGCCGTTGGGGTCGTTTGCCGAGATGATGAAGTCGAGCTGTTCGCCTGCCACAAGGCAATACTCGTCGTCGCATTGGATGGCAGGCAAGTCGTTGTCGCACAACGAAACCAGAATCTGCATGTCGCGGACAACCGACCCGATTTTCACGCCATGCCGCCATTCCTCCACCATGAAAGCCACATTGTATTCGCCTTGCAGCACAGGATTCTCCCAACGCAGGTCGCCCGTAATCGGGTCGATGTCAAAAGATTGCGAAGCCTGCGGATAGGTATAGCCCGAAATCTCCATGCCGTCCTGCCCCTTGCAAGGCACCAAACGATAACTGAGGCTGTCGCCGTCGGGGTCGTAAGCCGCCGGATTGTGAAGAAACAGTTTCCCCACGCAGCCCCTGTCGACTGGTGCGTTGAGCAGTTGCACCGAGTTGTTGTGTCCCAAAAACGGGTTGATGACCAATTCCGTCTCGATGTGCATCGGCACCATCACCGAATTGGGCACGTTGACCACGCCGTAGTTGCGGTTGGCATCCTCCATGCTGACGACGTAAGTCCCTGAGGATGAATAGTTATGCACGGCTCGATAGGTGTTCACCACGAAATCGTTGCCCAAATCCTGCCAACCGATTCGGGGGATGTATTCCTCCGAGCCGTCGCCCCAAACCACAAGCAGCGAGTCGCGTTGTTGCCACGCCGCGTTAGGCACGTTGTAGGTCGTCAGCGTAAACTCGTAGGCGTTGCCTCCGAGCCATGTGTAGGTGATTTCGGCGGCACGCTGGTGCGTCGCCATCGCGGAAAAGGCGAGGCAAAACAGCAACCCTATGACAAGCAACAATCTACGCTTCATAAGTCCTAATCAATGAACCTGCAAATGTAGTGTTTTTTGCTGAAACGGCGATGCTTTCGGCAAAATGAAGTATTTTTGGCTATGGAGGGCGAATTTTGCGTCAGTTTAGCCAAAAATGATGAAAAAAGGTGTGCCGACCATTTTGGCACACCTTTTACAATTGGCCGTACTGCCTACAATCACTTGTTCTTCAGCAGGTCGCGGATTTCGGCGAGGAGTTCCTCTTGCGTCGGACCGGCGGGAGCGGCAGGGGCTTCCGGCTCGGGTTCGGGTTGTCTCTTCAGTTTGTTGATGCCCTTGATGACCAAGAAGATGGACAGGGCAATGATGATGAAGTCGAAGATGACTTGCAGGAAATTGCCCCACGTCAGGCACAACTCAGGCTTCACGACGGTTTCGCCTTCCATGACGGCCTCGCGGATGACCCACTTCCAGTCGGTGAAGTTGAGTCCACCGGTGATGGCGCCGATGAGCGGCATGATGATGTCAGACACCAACGAGCTGACGATTTTTCCGAACGCGCCGCCGATGACGACACCGACAGCCATGTCCATGACGTTGCCCTTCATGGCAAACTCTTTGAATTCTTGTAGAAACTTACTCATAGCGTAATAGTTTTAGATTAAACATTTGGTTTCTCACCGCAAAGGTAGGAAGAATTTGGATTGAAGCAAGAAAAAAGTGAAAAAAGAATCTTTCTGCCCATAGATTACAAAATCGAAAACGACTGTCTATAGATTCCTTCAGGAATGACATAGACAGTCGTTTTCTGTGAAATCAAAACTCCGAAGTGAAGTGGAACGCAATGTCGGGGTACTTCTCTTGCGCCATCTGCAAAGCGTAGGGCGACTCGGCGAGGAACACGTCGCGTCCGTCCTTGTCCTCGGCCAAGTTCAAGGCCTTACGCATCTTGAAATCAGCGAGTTGGGCTTCGTTGTCACTCGTAATCCAAGCGGTCTTGTAGAGCGAAATCGGCTCGTAGCGGCATGAGGCGTTGTACTCGTGCAGCAGGCGGTATTGGATCACCTCAAACTGCAACTCGCCCACCGTGCCGATGATCTTGCGGCCCGTCATCTTGCCCGTAAAGAGCTGGGCCACGCCCTCGTCGGTAAGCTGTTCCAAGCCCTTGGCCAACTGCTTCGACTTCATCGGGTCGGCGTTCTCGACATAGCGGAACTGTTCGGGCGAGAAACTCGGTATGCCTTTGTAGTTCAGGATTTCGCCCTCGGTCAGGGTGTCGCCGATCTTGAAGTTGCCGGCATCGTAAAGGCCCACGATGTCGCCCGGATAGGCTTCTTCGAGCACCGACTTCTTCTGCGCCATGAACGCCGTCGGGTTGGAGAATTTCAACTCGCGGCGTTGGCGCACGTGGAAGTAGTTCTTGTTGCGCTCGAAGCGTCCCGACACCACACGCACAAAGGCGATACGGTCGCGGTGATTGGGGTCCATGTTGGCGTGGATCTTGAAGACGAAGCCCGTAAACTTCTCCTCCGTCGGCTCGATGTGGCGTTCCTCCGTGTCGCGACCGATGGGCGTGGGTGCAATCTCGATGAAGCAGTCCAACAACTCCTTCACGCCGAAATTGTTCAAGGCGGAGCCGAAAAACACGGGGCAGATGTCGCCGTTCAGATAAGCCTCGCGCGAAAAACCGTCATAGACGCCTTGCACGAGTTCGGTTTCGTTGCGCAAAGTCTCAGCATCCTCGCCAATCATCTTGTCCAAGTCGAGATTGTTGAGGTCGTCGAAAGCGATGCCTTCCGTAATGTGCTGCTTGTCAGAGTTAAAAAGATAAAGACTCTTGTCGTAGATGCTATACACGCCCTTGAACTTCGGTCCCATGTTGATGGGCCAGCTCAATGGCGTGAGCTTCAAGGCAAGTTTCTGTTCGATTTCGTCCAACAACTCGAAAGCATCCTTGCCCGGACGGTCCATCTTGTTGATAAACACGATGATGGGCGTGTTGCGCATCCGGCACACCTCGACCAATTTCTCCGTCTGCGACTCGACGCCTTTGGCCGCGTCGATGACCACGATGACGCTGTCGACCGCCGTCAGGGTGCGGAAGGTGTCTTCGGCGAAGTCCTTGTGGCCAGGGGTGTCCAAGATGTTGATTTTGATGTTCTTGTAATCGAATCCCATCACGGAGGTAGCCACCGAGATGCCGCGTTGCCGCTCGATTTCCATCCAGTCGGAAGTGGCGGTTTTCTTGATCTTGTTCGACTTCACGGCACCGGCCACTTGGATGGCACCGCCGTAAAGCAGCAGTTTCTCGGTCAAAGTGGTCTTGCCCGCGTCGGGGTGGCTGACGATGGCGAATGTTCGCCGACGGTTGATTTCATCAAGGAATGACATATATTATCTTGTTTATCAAGAATTTGAGAATTACAGAATTTCATTTCGCTGCTCCTTTCGTCTTCTTGAAGTGACAAGAATGAGAGAGAATCGCAAGCGAATTGAGGGTACAAAAAAAGCAACCTTTTGGGTTGCTCATTTGAGCGGTCCGGACGAGACTCGAACTCGCGACCTCCTGCGTGACAGGCAGGCATTCTAACCAAGCTGAACTACCGGACCAACCAGAAAAAGAACTCTATTGCTTTGCTTTGCGGGTGCAAAAGTACAACCTTTTTCCGAACCGACAAGCATTTTTTTCGCAATTTTTTGGATTTTTTTACATGACAATTTGTATGAATTTGATTTTCAATAAATTGAAACAAACCGTTATTTCAAAATTCATTCCTTTTGGAAGCCGACTTCCATTGCGCCGTCGGCGATATTATAATAAGGTAGGCCCAATTCCCGCGCTTGGGTAGTCCATTTCTCGGCCAAATAGGGCGGCACCGAGCCGTCGATGAGCAACAATTGTGCAACAAATGCGTTTTTCACGGACTGCACATCGGGTTTTTGCCTTCCACGAACCAACAGATAATCGACCGGCATGCGATACGAAAGGCTGTCGACAGTGCGATAGGCATCGTCCCAAATGGCCAAAAGTTTGCCGTCGAAGGAAACAAGATTCGACTTCTTGCGCAGATAACAGCTCTCGAAATCTTCCTCAAAACCAAGGGTTTGCGGATGCGGCGACAGATGCCGCTTTGCCCACGCACCTTTCAGGCTGTAATCCACCGTGCCCTCATCGGCCATCAAAGAAGAATCGGCCAAAAGGAGGTGCTCCCCTCCCATAACGAAATCTATGGCAGTATGGTTGCGCAGACTGAAAACCGTCATACCGTGCTGATTGTCTGAGGCATACAATCGTATCGTCACCGACACCATCACCAACAGCAAAGCCGAGAGTATCCACAGCAGCATACGGCGTTTCCGCAAGGCGACCATCAGCAAAAGCAACACAAACGCCAACAGCAGCATTGCAAACTCGAACTCGCTGACATACAATCCTTTCACGATGGAGAAAGGCAGACTCTCGACCCACGAAACGCCCTTGTTCATCACATAGATGGCGCCCCAAACCAAGTAACCGACAAGGGTGTTGAGGTAGGGAATCCACGACACCAAAAGCAACACCATGCCACTGATGACCACAATGAACGAAATCGGGGTCATGAAGAGGTTGCTGAGCCAGAAATAGGAGGTGAACTGGTTGAAATAGAACAAGGTGAAAGGAATGGTCGCGACTTGTGCGGCCAATGCCACCGCCGTGATTTCCCAAGCCTTGTCCAACAGTTTGTTCTTGATATACAGCAAGTTGTAGATTGGACGTTGCAGCACCACGATACCGATGACGGCGGAATAGGAAAGCAGGAACCCGATTTCGAACAGGTTGTTTGGGTTGACGCAAAGCAAGATGAACGCCGACGCCGCCAACGAGTTGATGATAAACCCTTTACGCCGCAACAGCTCGCCCACGATGACGAAAGTGATCATCAGCGAGGCACGAAGGATGGAAGGCGAGAGTCCGGCGATGAGGGCGTAGAACCAAATCAAAGCGAGCAAAAGCAACTGTTTCAGCGTCTTTTGCCATTTCTTGCGGTTGAGGAAGCCCAAGAGGAAACTCGCCAAGAGATAGATGATGCCGACGTGCATCCCCGACACGCAAAGGATGTGCATCGAGCCTGCTGCCACATAGCTTTGGCGCACCTCGTCGGCAAGGATGTCGTCGTAGCCCAAAAGGATGGCCGCCGCCACGCCAAACTCGTTGTCGCTCAACCCGCTACGTTGCAAGGAAGCCAGCAAGATGTCGCGAAAACGATAGGAAAACGCATACAACGGATTGGCGTCGTTCACCTCCAAACCAATCCAGTCGTCGCTTTTGAGGTAGACCTGTCCCGTGATGCCCTTCCGCTGCAAATAGGCCCGATAGTCGAACTCTTCGGGGTTCTTGGGCGCACTCACCTCGCGAATGGGCGCAGGAATGGCCATCAGATCGCCATACCTCAAAGGAAAAGCCGTGTCCGACTTGGGGAAATACGCCATCACCCTGCCCGAAACGGGTCGCGAAGCCGCACTGTCGCCAAATTGATACTCCAAATCCAGCACCGTCCGAATGGAATTGGGACGCTCAGTGGGATAATCGTAGACACGCGCCACATAATAGCGAGCGCCTGCTTCGTGGTTGCGGAAATAATCCTTCTGCACCTCCGCATCGTGAACCTGCACCAAGGCATAACCAGCCATGAAGAGATAACACGCCATGACGGAACCGAAAAGCCATTGGGTGCGATAAGCCTTCAAGACAAAGGCCGTCACCGCAGCGAAAGCGAACAACACGAGCGCAACAAGAGCCAAAGCCAGCGGGGAAAGGCCCATGTCGGGCAGGCAAACACAACACCAAATGCCCAAAGCCAAGGGCAACAGCATCCTCACAAACGGGTATTTGCTCCAGTCCGCCATTGTTCAGTCCATCTGGACACCTTTATTCTTGATTTTCAACTAATTATTCGGCTTCAATGCCTCGCAAACGATTTCGGCGGCTTGTTCGGAAGCGCCCGCGTTGCCGAGACGGTCTTTCAGTTCCTCGTAATCCTCAAGTAACCGCCGTTGACGCTTGCCGTTGTGCAGCAGCAAATCCATTTCCTTGACGAGGTTGTCTTCCGTCAAGTCGCTTTGTATCAGCTCTTTGACCACCTCCTTCTCCATCACGAGGTTGACCAACGAAATATAGTTCACCTTGATCATCCATTTGGCGAGGCGATAGGAGAGCCAATTCGCCTTGTAGCACACCACCTCAGGCACGGTGAACCATGCCGTTTCGAGCGTGGCCGTGCCCGAAGTGACGAGCGCGGCACTGGCGTTTTGCAGCAATTCGTAGGTCTGGTCGACGACCAAAAAGGCATCCGAAACGCCCATAATGCTCTTATACAGCGACTTATCTATAGACGAAACACCGGCAATGACAAACTGGTATTCAGGGAAATGCGGCACCACCTTCAGCATCACGGGGAGCATCCGCTTGATTTCCTGTTTGCGGCTACCGGGCAAGATGGCGATGATTTCGCGCTTCTCGCCGAGGCTGTTCTGACGGAGGAAGATGGAGCGGTTGGCCGTGCCGAACTTGGCCATCTCGTCGAGCAAGGGATTGCCGACATAGGTCACATCCACGCCGTAACGCTTGTAGAACTCCTCCTCGAAAGGCAAGATAACCAGCATCTTATCCACCGAGCGTTTGACCTTTTTCACGCGGCGGCGTTTCCATGCCCACACCTGGGGCGAGATGTAATACAGCACCTTGAAGCCTTTCTCGTGGGCGAAATCGGCGATACGGAAATTGAAACCCGGATAGTCCACCAAGATTACGGCATCTGGCTGATATTCAACAATATCCTTCTTTACTTTCGAGATATTGCCCAACACTTTGCGCAGGTTGACCGCCACCTCGATGAAGCCCATGTAGGCCATGGTACGGTAATGCATCAGCAGGTCGACACCCACACCCTTCATCCTGTCGCCGCCGCAGCCGCGAAACTCGGCCTTCTTGTCTTTCTTCTTGATTTCGGCCACAAGATTGGAGGCGTGAAGGTCGCCCGAAGCCTCGCCCGCTATGATATAGTATCTCATTGGTTCACAATTTATTAAACAAGAAAAAACACCAATAGCATCCCCACCACCGTGACGGCGAGGACGCCGCGCCCCATCTTGTCGAGGTCCCATTTCACCAACATCATCCTAAACAGAATGACCCCAGGAATGAAGGCCAAAAGATAAGGTGCGCGAGTGGAGAACCTGCCGAGGCTGTCCCACGGAATCAGGCTCAGCAAAAGGAAAAACAGCCCGAAACTGGCTGCTCCCACCAACAATCCAAGCCAAAAATTATCCTTGATTTTCATGGTTTTATGCTAATTTGTTCGTACTTCTTCATCGGTTCTATGCACTCATGTGCCGTCCAGTCGAAACAGGTGGGCACGAGCGAAACATAGTTATGCTGCAAGGCCCAAAGGTCGGTGTCAGGCGTGATGTCGTCGCTCTCGAAAGTGCCTTCGAGGTCGAAGAACTGTTGCCCGTTTTCGTCGTATTGCTCCTTGAAAAACTCCACCCAACGGCAAGCCGCCTGTCGGCACACCTTAATGCCTTTCAACGGCTCTTCGCTCCGTTTTGGGAAGTTCACGTTGAGGCAAACGCCTTTGGGCAGACCTTCTTGCAGCACCTTCTTCGTGATTTCGAGGATGGCGGTGTCGAGATGGTCGAAGTCGGCGTCGGGGTCGAGGCTGAAGAGGCTGTAACCGATGGCCGTCAAGCCGTTCATGCAGGCCTCGATGACTGCGCCGATGGTGCCGGAATAGACCACCGTCGTGGCGGCGTTCATCCCGTGGTTGATGCCCGACACCACCAAGTCGGGGCGGCGCGGACACAGTTTCTGGTAGGCCAGTTTCACGCAGTCGACGGGCGTGCCGTTGCAGCGGTACTCCTTGAAGCCCTCCTCCTCTTTGACGAGGCGGACATAGAGCCTGTCGCGGATGGTACACGAATGGCTTTTGGCCGACATCACCTCGTCGGTCGAAATCAACACCACGTCGCCGAGGGTGCGCATCAGCGCGACGAGTTTCCGCAATCCTTTGGCCGCATAGCCGTCGTCGTTGGTAATCAGTATTTGAGGTCGGTTATCTTTCATTATCATAACTCATTCATTACATCATCCAAGCCAATCACTTCAACTCTTGGAAAAACACAATATCTAAGAGCGTCATAATGAGCATCTTCCGTAACAATAAATTTTGCATTTGATGCAACGGCACAATCCACAAACTTATCATCATCAGGGTCGGCAACTATCACCCGAAAATTGTAATACGGAGTAACAAAAAGCGTATCAGGGTTATTAGCGATCACGTCAAGAGCCAGTTCCGCAAACTTCGCACTAGTATATCGTCCGAGTATTTCGACATACTCAAACAGGATTTCCGTAGTGACGCACAACACATTTCGCCCGTCGAAAAAAGAAAGCCACAAATCATGGTATTTGCTTCGACGGGATATGCACTGGATGAGGCTATTTGTATCAAGCACCAACCGAGCCATCTCAATTCAATTGAGCGTGCAAATCGGTTTTACGAATTGCATCCAACGTAGCCTGATTCAAAATCCCAGCATCCCATAAACGGTCGGCCTCTTCGTCCAGTTGTTTCATAAAATATCGTGTAAGTACCATTTGCACTTCACTGGCAAACTCCTCGCTATTGTTGAAAGAGAACAACTTCAACAAATGCATTTGTGTCGGATTCAAGGTTGTTGCTTCCATAGCAGTATACATTTAGATTGCAAAAGTAGCAATAAAAAAATGAAAAACACCTAAAACGTTCAAAAACCTTTCAAAGTCTGATAAAGTTTTCGTGTCGGCAGGCCCATCACATTGTAGAACGAGCCTTCCAATCCGCTGATGCCCACATAGCCGATCCACTCTTGGATGCCGTAGGCACCCGCCTTGTCGAAAGGCTTGCAATTGTCTATGTAATAGTCGATTTCGTCTTGCTCCAAGTCGGCAAAGGTCACATTGGAGCGCACGGCGAAAGCCTCGGTCTTCTCTGCCGAGCGCACCGTGACGCCCGTCACCACATAGTGCGTCTTGCCCGAAAGCATTCGCATCATACGGACGGCGTCTTCCCTATCCTTTGGCTTGCCCAAGATTTCGCCTTCGCAAATCACGACGGTGTCGGAGGTAATCAACAGATAATTGGCGGGGAGTTCTTTGTCATTGAAAGCCAAAGATTTCCGCAGGCTGAGGTATTTAGGCACTTCGTCCAAAGGCAAATCCGCTGGATAGTTTTCAGGTGTTTCCTTGGTCAGAATGGTGAAATCAATGCCCATGCCTCGCAGCAGTTCCTGCCGGCGCGGCGACTTCGACGCGAGGACGACTTGGTATTTCTTCAGGTTGGAGAGCATATAAATAAGGTGTTTGCGATGCAAAGATACGAAAAATGGAGAAGCATTCGCTCCTCCATTTTTCGTTTCAGAATGCTTGGAATCACAGCAGCTTCTTCTTCAAGGTCTCGATCATGTCGACCGTCATCTTGTCTAAGTCGTACTTCGGATTCCAGCCCCACTCCTTGCGGGCGCAGCTGTCGTCCATCTTGTTCGGCCAGCTGTCGGCGATGGCCTGACGGATCGGGTCGAACTTGTACTCCATCTCGAAGTTCGGATAGTACTTCTTGATGGCGTTGTAGATGATCTCCGGGTCGAAGCTCATGGCCGTCACATTGAACGAGTTGCGGTGCACAAGCTTGGTCGGGTCGGCCTCCATGATGTCCACCATCGCGTCGAGAGCGTCAGGCATATACATCATGTCCATGTAGGTGCCCTTGCTGATGGGGCAGACGAACTTCTCGCCCTTCACGGCGGCGTAGTAGATTTCCACAGCGTAGTCGGTGGTGCCGCCGCCAGGCAGTGTCAGGTTGCTGATCAAGCCCGGAAAACGGACACTGCGGGTATCCACACCGAAGCGGGTGAAGTAATAATCACTCAACAGTTCGCCTGTCACCTTGGTCACGCCGTAGATGGTGTTCGGGCGTTGTATGGTGTCCTGCGGCGTGTTGTCGTGGGGCGTCGAGGCACCGAAAGCTCCTATCGACGATGGTGTGAACACGGCGCAGTTGAAGATGCGGGCCGTTTCGAGGCAGTTCACCAACGAGCCGATGCCGACGTTCCAGCCCAGCATAGGGTTCTTCTCGGCCGTCGCCGAAAGGATGGCAGCGAGGTTATAAATGGTGTCGATGTTGTAGCGTTTCACCACATCGACGATTTGCATGATTTGCGTCGAGTCGATTCTCTCGAAAGGACCGTTCTCAACAATCTCACCAGTCAAAGGGCGAAGGTCCGAGGCCACCACGTTTTCGTTTCCATAGGTAGCACGGAGCTTCTTCACCAATTCTGTTCCGATCTGTCCGCCGGAACCGATTATCAATATCTTTTTCATTTGAGTTTGCAGTTTTGAGTTTGCAGTTGGCAGTTGGTGTTTAACTGAAAACTACCAACTGCCAACTGGTAACTATTATTTCAAGATTCCAAGTTCCTTGCCGATCTTCACGAAGGCGGCGATGCACTTGTCTAAGTGCTCGCGCTCGTGGGCGGCGCTCACCTGCACGCGGATGCGGGCTTGGCCCTTCGGCACCACAGGATAGTAGAACCCTGTGACGAAGATGCCTTCTTCCTGCAACTTGGCGGCGAACTTCTGCGACAGCGGGGCGTCGTAGAGCATCACGGCGCAGATGGCGGATTGCGAAGGCTTGCAGTCGAAGCCGGCCTCGGTCATCTTCTTGATGAAGTACTCGGTGTTGGCGTGCAGCTTGTCTTGCAGTTCGTTGGTCTCGGTCATCATCTCGAACATGCGGATGCCGGCGGCCACGAGGCCCGGAGCCATCGAGTTGGAGAACAGGTACGGACGGCTGCGCTGACGCAGCATGTCGATGATTTCCTTACGACCCGTGGTGAAACCGCCCATCGCGCCACCGAAGGCCTTGCCGAGGGTGCCGGTGAGGATTTCAATCTTGCCGCGCAGGTTGTAGTGCTCCGTGACGCCGCGACCCGTCTTGCCGACCACGCCGGCGGAGTGGCTTTCGTCGACCATCACCATGGCGTTGTACTTCTGGGCCAATTCATAGATCTTGTCTAACGGGCACACATTGCCGTCCATCGAGAACACGCCGTCGGTGACGATGAGGCGGAAGCGGCAGGCTTGCGCGTCTTGCAGTTGCTTCTCAAGGTCGGCCATGTCGGCGTTGGCATAGCGGAAACGCTGGGCCTTGCAGAGGCGCACGCCGTCGATGATGGAAGCGTGGTTCAAAGCGTCGGAAATAATGGCGTCATCAGGGCCGAGCAGCGGCTCGAACACACCGCCGTTGGCGTCGAAGCAGGCGGCATAAAGAATGGTGTCTTCCGTGCCGAAGAACTCTGCGATCTTGGCTTCTAATTTCTTGTGGAGGTCTTGGCAACCGCAGATGAAGCGGACGGAGGCCATGCCGTAGCCACGGGCATCCATGCCTTCCTTGGCGGCGCGGATCAGTTCGGGGTTGTCGGCGAGGCCGAGGTAGTTGTTCGCACAGAAGTTGAGGCACACCTTGCCACCAACCATGATTTCGGCGCCTTGTGCGCTCTCGATGATACGTTCATGCTTATAAAGGCCATCGGCTTCGATCTGAGCCAATTCCTTCTTCAGATACTCTTGAAAATTGGTATACATTTTATTGAAGTTTGAAGTTGTTCAGTTGTTTAGTTGACGCGGGACACGAGACTGCGGGACGCGGGACATTTCGGCACTTCGACAGGCTCAGTGAGCGCCGCGCGCAACTTTGGGCGCAAAGGTACGAAAAGGAATGATAGGTTGGAACGATTTTCTACAGAAATTTCTATTGGTATAAATTTTCGATTGAATCGTAAATCTGTACGAAAAAAAAGGCGATGAGAAAACAAAAAAAATCCCCCCGACCCGAAAGTCAAGGGGATTCTATTTTTATGGTATCGGCTAAAGCCGAGAAATCTGTCAAAAATCTATCAAAAATCTGTCTAAAATTCTATAAAATATTGATTTTGAAAAGATTTTATTTTGATTTTGTTGGATTTCTTGCCGTAAGGCAATCCCATATTATCTTGCGAAGCAATTCCATTTACTCCACCACCACCTTCTGCACCGTGCCTTCCTCGGACTTGAGGAAGTAGATGCCCGGGCGGAGCGTGAACGTGTGCGTCCCGTTCGCGGAGTGGCTTGTGGCGACGGCTTGGCCGAGGGTGTTGAAGACGGTCAAGGCCGAAGCGCCTGCGACGGTGAAGGTGCCGTTGGCTGGGTTCGGATAGACCTTGAAGGCCTCTTGCATGGATTCGCCTACATCAAGGATGTCGGCGGTCATGTTGGAGAAGGCCATGTCTTCCAAGTCACGCTCGCCTTTCGCCGCGAAGACCGCTGCCACGGTGCCGTAGCCCTCGAAGTCGTTGGGGTCGTAGGCATACACGTTGGTGAAGTTGCCGACGTCCATGACGTGGTTCGGCTCGCCGTCCACCACGTCGTAGATGGAGTAGTAGATGACCGTGTTCTTTGCGGGGCTTTCCTCCTCGTAGGGCGTCCATTGGAGGATTTCGCCGCCGCCGGTGCCTTGAACGTGGTCGAGGTGGATGGTGCGCTTCCAGTAGCTGGGGAGCGGACATTCGTCGCCGTCGTTGCCGACCGCCACGAGGTGGTACTGCCATTGGGTGGCTTCGCTGCCGATGTTGTCGGTGAACGAGCCGTCCAAGTAGGGCACGGTGGCCACGAGCTGGTAGGTGTTGCGATAGACGTTCACCGCGCTGACGTACTCGGCCTGCTCGGGCGTGGTCTGCCAAGTGACTTGGTTGAGGTTCGTGCGCAAGTCGCAGGTGGCGCGGTAAAGCTCCACGTTGTCGCGGACTTCGACGGAGTAGGTCTTTGGACCGCATGGGTCGTTGACTTCCACCGAGTAAGTGCCAGGTTCTGTGACATCGATGGTCGTGCTTGTCTCGCCGGTTGACCACAAGAAATCGACGTATGTCAATTCTGGGTTGCCGAGTGTGATGGTCTCGCCTTGTCGCTTCCAGATGAATGGCCCATCAAACGGGTTGAAGGCGTTGGAAGTCGGTGAACTGAGGTAAACGGTAAACCAAATGCCGTTTTCATTGGAATCATAATAGATCCAGTCTCCTTGGTGTTCGTATTGGGTCACAATCAGTTCATGGCCACCAATCATTTCAGATCCGTCTGGTCGTTGCCATTCAGCGCCAAGACATGTTGGGTCAGCGTGAATTACTAATGTATCGGCACAAAACAGGTTGGTTTCAACACCATTAATGTCTTCAATTACAGAGACATGCATTGTCTGTGCATTAGCACATACTGCTATGGACATAGCCATTACGAGAATAATTTTTTTCATTTTGTTTTCTCCTTTCTTTTTATTGTTACACACGTTGTTAATATTTTTTTCATTATTATATTATTGATTTCTAACTAAATGTCAACAGTATTTCTAATATTCATTTTGCGTCGTCGCCTCGTTTGAAATTGAAACGTTAGTGTATGAATCAATTACACATGTTTGATTTGTCGTGTAATTCGTACCAGATCGTGTTCATCCATCTAAGCTCACTCGTTTGTAGGAATTGGTTCATATGGATTTACAACCTATAAATCATCTGGATGTGGTATATATTATCGTTCAAACATTTGAGCCTGTACATAGTTTCTGCTCGCAGTTGTTTCCCACGCGGATTCATCCTTTGACGTCAAGCGTAGCTTTTGGTTCAGTTGTGTTTACTCCGAGCCTATAACCAACTGTTCAAGTCTTTTGCGCAAAATAAATGTAGGAACCGCTTTGGGTTCAGATGGAAAGCTCTTGGTTTCAGAAGATTTCGAAACGTTTGTTTGGACTATTATTATATCATGTAGCATAGATTTTGATGTAATTGTCTGTACTTTCTTGTCAAACCATGACGTTTCATCCAACTGATATTCATGCTCAACTATAGAAATCTGCTCAATTGTTGATGCGGATTCATTTTGAGTCGAATACGATTTTTGAAGCCGCTCAGTATGAAGTGGAACTGCTTCATGGGTAAAGTTCCACTCGGTATGTACCATTGGCAAGGCTTGGTTGCAAGTAGTATCTTCAATAAGTACTGTTATATGTTTGTTTCCAAATGGTATCGCCTCATCACGCATCGTAAGTACATTGTATTCAAGTTGTTGTTGTTACGCCTTTTCCATCTCCATCTCCACCTACATATTTACAGTACATACCGTTTACTCCAGACAGGAGAGTTATTCATTCACCTCATCAGTTAACAGTACGTCGACCTGGGTTTCAGTCTGTGTCTGTTCATCGGTATTTGTTAGGGTTAGATGTTCATGGAGCAGTTACATAACCAGCAGTTGCTTTTGTGTTTTCTGTCCAAGTGTCGTTGTCTGTCAATGAGATGGTATCGTTGGAAGCTTGGTTAAGCGTGAAAGATCATTTTTCTACTCATCATTGCGTGATGGTGATTTTTGGGTTGTTGGCGGTGCCGTTTCAGCCTGCATCCAAATAGATTCCTGTATTTGTGCTTTGGTTAAGCGTGAAGGATCATTTTGGCTCTCATCATTGATAGATGGTGATGGTACCGTTTCAAGGAGCGGTGCCGTTTGGGAGGCTGCTGTTGCTGCAATATAGTGTGTTGTCATCCTTTTTATAACAATAAGCTCAGTTTGTTCCGCTTATCGTGATGGAGCTTCAGCCTCAATTTCAGAGATTGGCTACTGTTTTGCAGTTGGTTCAGGATTCGTCGCAGATTTGGATTGGTGGATAAGTCCTTATTTCCTTGTCCGTTTCTTCGTGCTGCGACGCTTTAGCCAATCGCGAAAGTCGTTGGCGGTCAAGCCCAAGTTTCGAAGATTGTTCCTTACGATAAATTCCGGGATTGGGTCGATATGGGTTTGGAATACCACAGGCCTGACCAATCCTTCTTTGGTCCATTTTTCATGCCCGGTGTTGCCCGATGCCACCTCCACACAGCCTTGGTCTGCAAGGAAGAGGCGGAAATCCGCGATGCTGATGTTGCCGATACGGTAAGTGTTCATGCTGGCAACGGGCAGGTCTTGTTCACGTTGGTTTTCTTGAAAGAGTGCATGACCAGCCTCCTGAGTTGCTCATTCACGCCGAGCATGTCCGACAATTCTGGCTCGTTGCCTTTGGCTTGGCTCATTTTCCAGCCGTGCGCGGCAAGGTCGGCACGAAGCGTTCCGTGGCTAAGCTGGTGTGACAGATAGTCGGAAAGCATGAAATCGAAATCGGCACGAGCGCTTTCCTCGGTCAGGTCGTAGCCCGAAAGGTCGAGAGAAGGGCAATAGGCTATGTAGGTGTCACCCTCCTTGAACACAAACAGTGAAACGCTGATTTCGACCCCATTGTTCGCGAAACTGATATAATTGAGATTGGTCATGCTTTGGCGGATTTTGCTGCAAAGGTAATCAATTTTGCGGAAATGGTTTGCTTTTGTTGCAAATTGTTGCCATTTTTCTGTCGCCACCTTTCCTTGTCGCCCCTACGGGGCTGGGCCTGCCGGGGTGCTGGGTCGCTGCTGCCCGAAGCTGCGCTGCGCTTGCATCGGGTTAATGAAATGGCGTC
>CALFIT010000118.1 GCA_937877465.1 uncultured Bacteroidales bacterium
CTCCTCCAAAGCAGCTTTTTGTTCAGGCTTCATCGCCTGTTCTTTTTTCTTTGGGTCCACCTCGTTCATTTCCTTCTCGTACTTGCGGTGTGTCAAATCGTACACTTTTGCTCCAATCTCGGCGTATTGCTCGGTGTTGGTGATTTTTTCGAGGATGGCGGCTTTTTCTTTGTTGCTGCACTTGAGAAAACGGGTGAATTCGCCTTGGGCCAGCATGGTGGTGCGGCAGAACTGGTCGAAGGTCAGTCCCACGGCTGTTTGGATGGCTTCTATCATTTCTTTGTCTTTGCCGCTTCCTTTACCATTACCAGGTTGAGGAGTGAATTCTGGATGAGTCTCGTTTTTTAGAAACCAGGTTCGGTCTAGGTTCTTTTTCTTGCGCATCACGTGCCATTCGGCCGAATATGCATTGCCGTCATTGCCCAAAAACGAAAGACGCGTATAGGCTTCCAAAGTGTTTTTTCGCATCAACTGCATGGTGTCCGTGATGTCCAATGTGTCGGCATCGTTTTCTTCCCATTTACCGTCCATCTCCGAGTTTTTCAAGCGCGGTGTGGTGGCATAGAGTGCCAAACAGATGGCATCCAAAATGGTGGATTTGCCGGCTCCCGTATCGCCTGTAATGAGGATGACATTGCTGTCAGACAATGGTTTAGCCTCAAAATCGATGACGGCATCCTCTATGGATGCAATATTATGGATCTCCAGTTTTTTCAGTTTCATGATTAGTCCTCCTTGATTTTTAGTTTATCCAGTACTTCTTCAAACAGCGGTTGCATCTCTTGCTCGTTAAACAAGGCATTGTGAGTGTCGGTGGCAAACATTTTCACCACGTTCCACGGGTCGGTGGCCTGGAATTCCTCCACGGTCATTTGTTGCTGACTGCCACTTCCGTGGTCAATGGTTCTGCGCTTGGCGTTGATGTGACAAAAGATATAGTCCATGTCTTTTGCCTGCTCAACGGCTTTGTCGTAGGCGTTAGATGGTATGTTTTCAAGGTCTATGATGTTGAGGCGGATGTATGCTTTTTCATCGGTTGGTAATGACTCATACTGTGCATGCACATCATTCCATGGACCGAACTCTGTTGTGTCTTCGGGATTTGGCAATGTCACCAGCGGGCGCGGATTGTTTATCTCCACGATCGTAAAATTGTCGTCCGTGAGCACTGCGTTGTGTGCAGGGATGTCCACAATTGTCACTGAATGTGGGTAGGCTTCGTCGAAACTGACAGCCATGGGCGAACCGCTATAGCGGACATTATGCTTGCCCGTATGCACAAACTGGGGCCTGTGGATGTGGCCTAACGCCAAATAGTCGTATCCGATGCCTATGGAACCGATGTCGACAACGTCCACACCTCCCACGCGCTTGCCGCTAACTTCCTCGTGTCCAGTGAAATCGACCCCAGAGATGGCTGTGTGTGCACTGAAGACCACGGGCAAGTTATCCTTGTTCTTTTGATTAACTAAGTCAATCAGTTGTTGGTAGATGTCCTCTGGCAGAAAACGGTCGTTGGTGTACGGTAAGGCAATGACAAAACCTTTGCCGGGTATCTCGATGATGTGGGTGTCCAGATTATCTTTGTCAAACTTGCCCACCATATATACGTTGAGCGCTTCCCATGGCGTTTTGAAAATCTCGTGTTTCGTTCCACTATCATGGTTGCCTGCCGTGAGGACGATAGTCATTTCTGGGCAGTCTTTACATAAGGTTGCTATGGTTTTGTTGAACATTTTCTGTACTGCAGGCTTTGGGTCTACAGTGTGGTAAACGTCGCCTGACACGAGAAATAGGTCAGGCTTTGTCTCTTTGGCAATCTCGACCATCTGGTCAAGCATTTTTTGTTGTTCGTCAGTGCGGTCGTGGCCGTAAAGCACATGTCCTAAGTGCCAGTCGCTGGTATGTAGTATTTTCATGATTTTCTTTGTCGTTTGATGGTTTATTATTCGATAGCAAAGGTAGTATTTATTTCCGTGATTATATGAAGATCCTGGAATTATTCAAATCAGCAGGGAAGAAATAGTCCTTCAGTTGAAGGATTTCCTTGGCGTTGTCGTGCATTTCGCTGAAGGCAATCTGATAGAGGGCACCATCGCTCTTCAGGTCGTCGGGATAGCCAGCCATGGCTTGGGTGAAGACTTTTTGGGCCAGGGCAGGGTTTTCGTGACGCAGGTGGCTGAAGCGGTAAGTAGTGCCATAGAGCAGCGCCCGGGTAAGCAGATAGACATACTCCTCGTCGTTGAGTTCCACCTCCACCTTTTGATGATCGAATAGTTTGCGCTCTTCTACATCGACTTTGGCACAGGTCATCTCATACAGTGGGTAATACTTGGGTCTTCTCATGGAGTTGGCATACTCTTTAGCGACTTTCTCGCATTGGTCTTTATCATCGTGCAGCCATAAAGAGAACTTGGGAGGGAACTCGTTATCCGGTTCAAAGAGCTCGGCAGGGTTCATGTTGGGGTCTTCAAGTGAAATCATAATCTTTGTTGCTTTTGTGAATGATTCGTATCGTAATAATTATAGAATAAACTTGTTGTTTTTTCACATTCTTAAAGTTGCCATTTCAGAAATTAATTCCCTTCTTTCGGCAATAGCATAAAATGTATTCTCAATTGGCTAACAAATAGTTCTTGAGAAATATTCTCATTGGCCAAAGCAACGAGATTTGATAAATTTGAAATTATAAAATCTTGAACAGCAAATATGTCATTGTATGATATATTATATTCTATTTCAGGATTAAGAATAATGGGATTTTCTGAGATTAAAAATGGAATGAATTCATTTACGGATTTATCATATCCATTTCTAACCAACAATAATAATGAATGATTGTGCCTTTTATATGAGCCGCCATCATCAACAAATATATCAACGTTTAAATGTGTGTTATTAGGGCGTAACCACATATATTCCATTAATTCATCATCATTTAATGAATAATTCTCATTTATATAATTAGAAATCGTTTCTGCAACAATGCTTTTTATGTCTTCCTTGTTTACTTTAATTGTTTTTTCCATAGGACTCAGTTAATCCAGTTCTTCCTTTAGCCTTTTTCTCAATTCTTCCTTTAGTGATGCGCGCACCAAGCCGCTCACCCGTCGATGACCGCCTTGCCTGGGCTTATGTCCGCCAAATGATCCAGGATGGTTCAGCCAATCCACATCAGCGGAACAATGCATGGTAATCAGTTTCGACGGATAGTTTTTCGGCATCTCATCTTGGCGATGCTTATTTCTCACTTTATCTTTTGGTGTGTAGGGGAAATAGGACTGACCTGTAGTGATTTTCCGCATCCATTTGTCTCTTAAATAACTTCTACTCATATTGTTTCTATTTTGTCATGTCACTCAAAATACCTCATCCACTCATAGTTATACTTCACGATGTCAACTACGGAATCCTATCGGCCTGCGGCTATTCGTGTTGCTCCTGGCAATCTGCTCCTTCGAGCAGAGCTCCTCGATGTGGTTGAGGTCAGGAGTACCACCAAAGAGCAGGTGGTCAACCATCACCTTACGTGCGATGTTCTCAATCTGGCCACCGCTGAAGTTGTAGGATCGGGCCAACACATTGGCATCGGCATCGGCAAGGTCCGGGATGAAGCTCTTCCAGATGTGGGTCTTGGCTTCGACACTGGGTTGGTGGAACTCCACCTTGTAGAGGAAACGTCTATCGAAGGCACTATCCAGGTTGCAGGTGAGGTTGGTGGTGGCAATCATAATGCCATCGATGTCTTCCATAGCCTGCAGAAGGATATTCTGTATCGCGTTCTCCGTCTTCTCGAGGGTGGGGTTGTTGCCCCCCACGTTCGTACGCACCGAGAGGACAGCATCGGCCTCGTTGATAAGCAGGATGGGGATACGCTTCGACTTCTGCACCCTTTGGGCATAGCTCTCGAAGACGCCTTTCACTATCTTCTCCGTCTCGCCGTACCACTTGTCACGGATTGACGAGATGTCGACCTGCATAATGTCGCGGCCCGTCATACGAGCCAGTTGCAAGGCTGTCTCTGTCTTGCCCGTGCCCGGACCGCCATAGAAGAGGCAGTTGAAGCCTTTGCGCAGGTTGGCTTTCTCCAAACGATCGCGGATGGATTGCAGCTGCTCGTCCTCAAGCAGGTGCTGCAAGGTGTTGATTTGCCCTTGGTCCTCAGCAGAATAGAATAACGCTTTGGGCTTGATATCGTTGCAGTGGAGCATGTTGCTGTGTTCGTCCTCCTCCTCTTCATTGGCAATAATGTCATATTCGCTGAGGAAGAGCTTGCGGGCCTTGTCGGTGAGTTGGAAAACATCGTTTGACAAGAAGTCTTGTCCTGCCAGCTCCAGAAGGCCTTCCCTGATGAAGGGGTGTCGACCGGCGTTCATGTGGATAGGAAATTCGTCCTCGATGTCGTTAGAAGCAAGGAACTCCAGCTGGTGGAGGGGGATTTGAACTTGATGGTCGACGACGAGCCGTTTGCAGAAGTAGAGCAAATAGACCTTGTCAGGTTTGTATACCCTTAGGCTGTTGACGTTACGGGCAATGGCAAGTTGAGGGTTGTTGTTGAGCAGCTCCATGGTCTCGTAGTGCAGCTCCTCTTCGTCAATCAGGTTGGCTTTGCCCGCCTCGCGCACCAAGAAGTTGAAGCGTTTCATGAATTCTTCTGCGGTCAAGTTGGCAGTGTTGACGATAGGCAAGGCTTGGTTGTTGCAGAAGGCAGCCTTGGCCTTTTCGCTCAGTTGGTAGGTAGGGTTGTTGCCATGAAATGAACCGCGTTTTCTGAGGTAGCGACGGTGCATCAGTGTCTTCAGGTTTTCCGCCTTACGCATTAGGATGATGGGCGAACAATCAAAGTATTCCGTCATTTCGCGCGTGTTTACGCAGCTTTCTGAGTCGGAAATGAAGGGGCAGAGCATCACCGTCTCTTCTGTGGTCAGCTCCAAGTCGGCCGCCGTCGACTCAATCAGGGTCTTATGGCGTTTGAAGAACTTGTCATCAAAACGGCAGCCTCGTGATAGCTTGATAAGTTGCTCGAGCTTATCGAGCAGGGTCATGCTTTTCAGCTTGGTTTTGTTAATAGGTGTAGCCTGTTCGTAGTTGGGGATGGGGTTGAACATTTCGTCGTCCAGCTCAAAGGAGTTTTGCTTTCTTTTCATAAGGCGGGTGTTTTTTGATGGTTCTTTATATTGTTTCGTTGTGCATTCTATTTATAGTGCCCCGAATGCAGTTTTTCAACCAAGGGCATGTAAAAAATCTTAAGCGCAGCGCTTGAGGCCGTGGCATTCGTCCACGACAAACGTGCGGAGTTTGCCGTGGATCTTGCCTAGGCGCTTGTTGATGGCTTGTTTGCAGATCTCATAGATTTCGGACAACTCATTAAGGGTCATGGGGCTATTATCGAAGCCATAGCGCCTACGCACCAGTGCCCTTTCTTCGGGAAGAAGCTGTTCCATTGCCTCGTCAATTTTTTCGCGAAGCCACTGTTCCTCCAATTCCCAGTTGTAATCCATACTCTTCGACTGGTATTGGTCGAAAACCGAAGGTCTGGGAATGGCCCAATCGGAATCGTCAGCCTCGTTCCTGACAAAAATGATGTCCTTGCGTTGTTCGTCCGACACCTTAATGGGGAACATACGCCTGATTTCTGCTACCATTTCGTTCCGAACGCTACATGTTGCATAGGTGTTGAACGAAGCTTCACCAGCAGGATTGTAAGCAAGGGCAGCATTCCAAAGCGCCTCGTATCCTGCACTCAACAGGTCGCTTTCCGTCAGCCAGGAGCAGTTTCGGTTGCGGCTGATTACATATTTGGCTTGTGTTGCAACCAGTCCAGCGTGAGTCTTGACCAGGAGGTTCAGCTGTGCGTTGCGTGTCAGGTTGGCAGCTCTTTTGTTAGCGCCTTCATTAAGAGTGTAAGTGCGATCCATAGGCTGAAATTTGTCTAATTTATTGGTAATCAATATTTTTAGTTATTTTCAGGTGAAGCAAAAAACGGCATAGACAAGCCATAACCGTTATTTTGGCGACTGACATATTTTATGGGTTCATAATCTTTACATACGAAATCAACATGTTATCAAAAACCATGCCAAAAATACTTAAACATGGGAAAAAACTTGATTTGAGGCAGATTTTTTTGTTGTGAGTGGGATCTTCCATAAACAATAGAGACGTAGCACGCTACGTCTCTACAAGTTTCATTCCCCTCTCACCGTCCGGTTCAGCCACTGGCAGAAGTCCTTGGTCTTCTCGAACTCCGATAGCACCCAGTCGACCAAATGCGGGTCGAAGAGGCGTTGGTCGGCGAGGTCTTGCACCAAGAGCCAGTCGCGCTGCTTGAAAAGCTCGGCGTGCCGGTGGTCCTTGGGATAGCCGTTGGGCACGCGCTTCATGGCGTGGCTGGTGTCCAAGCCGAAGGTGTCGGCCTTGGCGATGGCTTCCGCCAAAGGCTCGCCGTTGAAGAGGATCTCGTCGCGGATGGTCTTGAGCATGGCCGTGTCGGGCATGTACATCCCCGTGCAGAGCATGTTGTGGCCGAGGTATTCCGACTCCTTGGCCTCGATGTGGAAGTAATAGCCGCCGAGCATCGACTTCTTGCCTTCGGGACAGACGAACACGCCGAAGTGGGTCTTGTAGGGCCGCTTGTCGGGCGAGAAGCGCGTGTCGCGATAGAAACGGTAGGTGCAGTCTTTGAGGGTCAGGCCACGGCAGTTGTCGTCGAACTTCTGCACGCCGCCGATGATTTGTTCGGCCAAGGCGTTGAAGTTGGCCTGCGCCTTAAGATACTGGTTCTTATGCTCTTGGAACCACGGACGGTTGTTGTTGTGCAGCACGTCTTCCAAAAAGGTTACGATTTCTTCCATGAGGCGAAAAATTTTGGCAAAGGTAAAAATTATTTCGTTGCAAACACCGCCTTTCGTGCCATCAAGGTCATGGAAAGTCCTCGAGCCACCATAAACAACAGGAAGGCCGTCCAAAGGCCGTGGTTGCCGAAGCGCGGCATTAATAATAAGGTGGCGGGCAGGAATACGCCGATGGCCGAGATGAGCATGGTGTTGCGGATGGCGCGGGCTGCCGTCGCGCCGATGTAGATGCCGTCCCAAAGGAAGGCCGCAAAGGTGACGAGCGGGATGAGGGCCAAATAGATATGGTATGGCTTGGCCATCGGGAGGATGTCGGGCTGGTCGCTGACGAGGCCTATGAACCAGTCGGGGAAGAGCGCGTAAAGCAAAGTGAACGGCAAGGCGATAAGGAAGCCCCAAACGAGCAAGAGCCTCACCGTGCGGCGCAGTTGCTCCCCGTCGTGGGCACCAGTGAAACGCCCCACCAACGCCTCGCCCGCGTAGGCGAAACCGTCCGTGAAGTAGGAGAAAATGTAGAAGAACTGCATCAGGATCATGTTGACCGCGAGCATGTCGTCGCCGAGCTTGGCCGACTGGTTGTTGAAGTAGGCGATGCTCAGCACAAGCAGGATGCTGCGAATCATGAAGTCGGCATTGACCGAGAAGAAACGTTTCAGCTTGTCGGCTTGCAGGAGTATCTCTTTCTGTATGGGCATCAGGTGTTTGCGGTATTTGGTGAACAAGAAAACCACGGCGATGGCCAAGCCGCAATATTGCGCGACGACCGTGCCCAAGGCCACGCCGCTCACGCCCATGCCCATCGCGTTGACGAACAGGATGCTCAGCGCGATGTTCACCACATTGGTGACGATGGCGATGGTCATGGGGATGGTGGTGTTTTGCATCCCGATGTACCAGCCGTTGAAAGCGTAGAGGCAGAGCACCGCTGGTGCCGCCCAGATGCGCACGCGGAAGTAGGTGACGGTGAAGGCCAGCACCTCCTCGCTGCCGTTGAGCAGCTTCAGGCTGAGCCATTCCACGAAGCCTTGCAGCGAAAGCACCAAAACGGTGGAAATCAGCGCGATGCCGAGGGCGCGATAGAGCGAATGTGTCATCTCGGTCTGGTCGTCCGCGCCGTAGGCCTGTGCCGTGAAGCCCGTCGTGCCCGCTCGCATGAAGCTGAACACCGAGTACATCACGCTGAAGATGGTGCCGCCCAAGCCGATGGCCCCGATGTAGGCCACGCTGTCCTGATGCCCCATCAGCACCATGTCGACGAAGCCAAGCAGCGGCACGGTGATGTTGCTGACGATGTTCGGGATGGCCAGCTTCAGGATGGAACGGTTGAGGGAGGGTTGGGACATAAATGTCGTTTTGAAGGCGCAAAAGTACGATAATTTGGTTATTTTTGCCGCCGAAACAAACTCAAAAATCATGATCTTCTACTTCTCCGGTTGTGGCAACAGCCAACACGTGGCGGAAACCATCGCCGCTGGACTTGACGACAAACTGGTCTTCATTCCCGAAGCGGCCCGCGAAGGCCGTTACGAATACGAATTGGCCGAAGGCGAAAGCCTCGGCTTCGTCTTCCCCGTCTATTCTTGGGCACCGCCGAAATTGGTGCTCGATTTTGTGGAAAAGCTAAACATAAAGGTCGGCCCTTCGACAGGCTCAACAGCCTTGCCATATACCTATTTCGCTTGTACCTGCGGCGACGAGTGCGGCCACACGGAAAGAATCTTCCGTAAGGCGTTGGAAAAGAAAGGCTGGCAACTCAATGCCTGCTTCAGCCTGCAAATGCCTGAGACTTACATCGGTATGCCAGGCTTCAAGCTCGACACCGACGAGAACGCCCAACGCAAAATCGCCGCCGCCGATGCCGCCTTGAAGGAGTTTATTCCTCGGCTTCAAAACAAGGAAAACTTTTCCAAGATAACGGTGGGCGGCGCGGCTTGGCTGAAGAGCTATGTGGTCAATCCGGGCTTCAACCGCTTTGCCACCGACGACAAGAAATACCGCTCCACCGAGGCTTGTATCCATTGCTGCAAGTGCTTGAAAGTGTGTCCTTTGCAGAACATCACTCTCGAAGAAGGTCGCCCGAAATGGCACGGCCACTGCACCATCTGCATGGCTTGCTACCACCATTGTCCCGTCAATGCCATCCAGTATGGAAAAGCCACGGTGGGGAAGGGCCAGTATTGGTTTGGCATGAAAAACGCCCGATGAAAACAGAATTTTCTTATTTTTGCACCGATTTTATTCATTTTCAAACCTTATCATTATGAAAGACAAGCGATTTTTTACTACAATCTTTGCAATGGCAATCTTTTGCCTCCTCAACGCCGCCCCGATGTTTGGGCAATGCGTGATTCCCATTACCGACAGCCAGCCTTACTTTGAGGACTTCGAAGGCGACGGCTTCGACTGCTGGACCGTGGAAGCCAATGGCGGGCAATGGGCACCCATGTCGGGCACCGAATCCACCGTGGTTTGCTTCTCGGCCTCCAATGTCAACGACGAGGCCCGCCTGATTTCCCCCATCTTCGACATGTCGGGCGTGGCAGCCGCAACCTTTAGTTTCTCTTACGCCATGATGGGGCTGTACGAGTCGGACGAGCTTACCGTCAGCTACCGTTCTTCCGAGACGGACGCATGGCACGAATTGGGCTACTTCAGCTTCAGCGATTGGGAAAACTTCTATGAAGAAATGTACGAACTGCCCGACCTCTCATCCACTTACCAGATTTCGTTTTTGGGTCGCAACTTGGGCGGTTTTTACATCTTCGTCGACAACGTCGAAATCGTTTCCGAGCAAGGTTGCGCCCGTCCCGTCGGCTTGCAGGCTACCGACATCACGGCTTTCTCCGCGTTGCTCGGTTGGTCGGTCAACGGCAACGAGGAAAGCTGGGTGCTCGATTACAACGGCACGAACATCACCGTCACCGAACAGCCTTATCTGCTTGACGGCCTGAGGCCAAGCACGACCTACACTTTCCGCGTGAAGGCCAACTGCGGCGACGGCCAAGAATCGGACTGGGCAACCCCGATTTCGTTCACCACGCTTTGCGATGTGATTGTCGTTACCGACAATGAACCCTATTTTGATGATTTTGAGGCTTCTGAGGATTTCGTCTGTTGGCAGAACGAAATCTTGGCGGGCTCGGATGGCTGGGTGGTTGACCCCGGTTACGTCAATCCCAACAACACGGCTTTCTTCATCTGGCTTGGCGAGTCGGCGCGACTCATCTCTGCGCCTTTGGACCTCACCGCCGTCAGCAACCCGACCTTGACCTTCAACCGCAAGCAGCCGCAATTGGGCGGTGCCGTGGACGAGCTTTCGGTCTATTACCGCATTTCAGAAGACGAGGAATGGCAATTTTTGGGTGCCTACAATGAAGCAGCGAGCAGCTGGGAGCCCGTTTCGTTGAGTCTGCCCAACCCTTCGGCCACCTACCAGATCAGCTTCTTTGCCGTTTCCTTCAATGGCTACGGCATTTATGTGGACGACGTGTATGTGGGCAAAGGCGAGAACGTTGGCGTTGCCGAGACTTCGGTCAAGGCTTCGGTCATGCCGAATCCAACCACAGGCAAGGTCATGGTGGAGACCAACGCCACCGATGGCGAAGTCGTCGTGTTCGACATGTTCGGCAAGCAAGTGGCCTCGACCTCGATTCGTGAAGGCCGCGCCGAAATCGACCTGACCGATTGTGCCAAAGGTGTTTACGTTGCACATATCGCATCCGCATCAAGCACGACTACCATCAAATTGATAAAAGAATAAACATGAACAAACGCAAGCCTTTTTTGACATCCTTGTTGCTGTTGCCGCTGTTGCTGAGCGCACAAACCACAAGCAACGACTACACCCGATTCGTGAACCCCTTCATCGGCACGCAGACCGACGAGACGGGTGCCCTCAGCGGCAGCACCTTCCCGGGTGCCACGATGCCGCAAGGCATGGTGCAACTCAGTCCCGAAACGGAACAGATGGTGACTTGGGACCCCTGCTCGGGCTACGACTACAACAAGGACGTCATCTACGGCTTCACCCATACCCATCTTAGCGGCACAGGCTGCACCGACCTCATCGACGTGAGCCTGATGCCGCTGAGCAGCGCGGTGACCCCTGAACAGCTGTCGGCTGCCGACTTCGGGCAACACTATAGCCACGAAAAGGAATCGGCGCGTCCGGGCTATTACCAAGTGCTGTTGCAGGAGAGCGGCGTGAACGTCGAGCTTTCGGCCACCACGCGCACGGGCATCCATCGTTACACCTTCCCCGAAGGGAAACCCCAGACCGTCGTCCTCGATTTGGACCGTGGCACCTTCCGTGGCGAGGCCTATTACTCCAAACGGCGTACCTACGACGTGATTCAGGCGCAGATCCGCCTCGTCGATGACCACACCATCGAAGGCTATCGCGTCATCACCGGCTGGGCAAAGCTCCGCAAGGTGTATTTCCGCGCCGAGTTCTCGAAGCCGTTCAGCCAACATCTGCTGATGAACGGAGGACTCAACGTCGGCAACAGCGACGTGGTGAACGGAAGGACGCTGCGCACCGCCTTGACTTTCGACCCAAAAGAAGGTAACGAACTGATTGTCAAAGTCGCCATCTCGCCCGTCGATCACGAAGGTGCACGCAAAAACATGGAGGCCGAGGCCAAAAGTTGGCGTTTCGACGACTATGCACAGGCCGCCCATGATGTTTGGCGACGCGAACTCAGCCGCATCGAAGTGGAAGGCACCGACGAGCAAAAGACCATTTTCTACACGGGTCTTTACCATGTGCTGATGCAACCCAATACCATGAGCGACGTGGATGGCCGTTACATGGACACCAACTTCGAGATCAAGCAGATGCCTGAAGGACAAGCATATCATAGCACCTTCAGCCTGTGGGACACCTTCCGCGCCGCCCATCCGCTCTACACGCTCATTGCCCCCGATGTGGCTGCTCAGTTTGTGAGGGATATGGTCTTGCACCACCAAACCTACGGCTACCTGCCCATCTGGGATCTTTGGGGACAGGACAACTACTGCATGATTGGCAACCACGCCATTCCCGTGCTCGCCGACGCCATCATGGCCGAGCTGCCCGGCATCGACGTGGAGGCGGCTTACCAAGCCATGGTGGAGAGCAGCACGAGGAGCCATTTCAACTCGCCTTTCGAGGTGTGGGAAAAGTACGGTTTTATGCCGCAAACGCTTCAAGACGAGAGTGTTAGCATTACCATGGAACAGAGTTTCGACGACGCTTGCGTGGCTTTGGTGGCCAAAAAACTGGGCAAAACCGATGACTATGAGCGTTTCCATCGTCGCAGCCTGTTTTATAAGAATCTCTTCGACCCTGCGACGGGATTCTTCCGCCCGAAGGACGAGCAAGGCCGTTGGATGGAAGGCTTCGACCCGCTGTCGTATGAGCAGCCTTGCTTCGTGGAAGGCAACGCTTGGCAGTATCTATGGTTTGTGCCGCACGACCCGCAAGGCCTCATCGACCTCTTTGGCGGCGAGAAAGGCCTCCTGAAGAAACTCGACGAGAATTTCAGCCTCACCGCCACCAGCGGCGAAGTCAACGGCAACGCCAGCGGCTTCATCGGGCAATACGCCCACGGCAACGAGCCGAGCCATCACACCGTGTATCTTTACAACTTCGCGGGCCGTCACGAGCGTACGCAGGAGCTGGTGGAGCAGGTGAGGAGCGAGTTCTACCGCGCCACGCCTTGCGGCTATGCCGGCAACGACGACTGCGGCCAGATGTCGGCTTGGTACATCTTCTCCGCCCTTGGTTTCTATCCCTTCCACGCCGGTAGCGCGGAATACGTCATAGGGACACCTTTGTTCGCCAAGGCTACTTTGCATCTTGAAAACGGCAACGATTTCGTGATTTCCGCGCCCAACAAGACGACGGAGCGCATCCATGTGAAGAGCGTGAGGCTCAACGGCAAGCCCATCAAGGACTACACGCTCACCCACCAGCAGATCATGTCGGG
>CALFIT010000119.1 GCA_937877465.1 uncultured Bacteroidales bacterium
AACTCGCGACCCCGACCTTGGCAAGGTCGTGCTCTACCAACTGAGCTATTTCCGCTTGTCGTTTTTGACGCGGCAAAAGTACAACTTTTTTCAATTCCGCAAGCGTTTTCGGGAAAAAAATTCCAGTTATTTTTTTCTTCAACACGAATTTCCATCAATGGTTCATGAATTTCCGAAAATCAAATTTCTGAACAATTCTTGTCCAATTTATGGAAATTCATGTTATAAATCAACAACTTACAACTGCCAACTGGTAACTGAAAACTGGTAACTGCCAACTGAACAACTGAACAACTGAACAACTGCCAACTGCCAACTGATTAATGATTCAGCAACTTCTTGATCTCATTCAACTTCATCAACGCCTCGACAGGGGTCAAAGTGTCAATGTTGGTGTTGAGAATGTCTTCCTTGATTTGCAAAAGCAACGGGTCGTCCAATTGGATGAAACTCAACTGCATACCTTCGTCCTGCCGTTTGACGGCGGCCTTCTCCACGTCCTCACTCGTGTGCGATTTCTCCAAGACGGAAAGCAAGGCCGTGGCACGGTCAATCACCTTGCGCGGCATACCGGCCATCTCCGCTACATGGATACCAAAGCTGTGGTTGCTGCCGCCGCGTTTCAGCTTGCGCAGAAACACCACCTTGTTGCCGACTTCCTTCACCGAAACATGGTAGTTCTTGATGCGGGCAAAGGAATCCTCCATCTCGTTCAGCTCGTGGTAGTGGGTGGCAAACATCACCTTGGCGCGACTCACGGGGTGGTCGTGGAGGAACTCGGTGATGGCCCAAGCGATGCTGATGCCGTCGTAGGTGCTGGTGCCGCGCCCGATTTCGTCCAAAAGCACAAGGCTCCTCGACGACACATTGTTCAAGATGCTCGCCGTTTCGTTCATCTCCACCATGAAAGTGGATTCGCCCGACGAGATGTTGTCGGACGCGCCCACGCGGGTGAAGATCTTGTCAACCAAGCCGATACGCGCCGAAGCCGCCGGCACGAAGCAACCCATCTGCGCCATCAGCACAATTAATGCTGTCTGGCGCAGCAAGGCCGACTTGCCCGACATGTTGGGCCCCGTGATGATGATGATTTGCTGCTTGTCGCGGTCGAGATAGACGTCGTTGGCGATGTAGCTCTCCCCAACGGGCATCATCTGCTCGATGACGGGGTGGCGGCCTTCCTTAATGTCAAGGACAAACGAATCGTCGATGACAGGCTGCACATAGTTGTATTTCAGCGAGATGTCGGCGAAACTCACCAAGCAGTCGATGCGGGCCACCAACGAGGCATCCACCTGAATCGGCTCCACGAACTCGGTCACGGCGGTGACCAATTCGTTATAGACCCTTTGCTCGATGACGCCGATTTTCTCCTCCGCGCCGAGGATTTTCTGCTCGTAGTCCTTCAGTTCCTCGGTGATGTAACGCTCGGCGTTGGTCAGGGTCTGCTTGCGAATCCACTCGGGCGGCACCTTGTCCTTGTGCGCGTTGGTGACTTCGAGGTAATAGCCAAACACATTGTTGTAGCCCACTTTCAGCGACGAGATGCCCGTGCGTTCCAGCTCGCGGCGTTGGATGTTCATCAGGTATTCCTTGCCCGAGCGCGACAGGTTGCGCAGCTCGTCGAGTTCGGCATTCACGCCATCGGCGATGTAGTTGCCTTTCGAAAGCAAGGCTGGCGCATCGGGGTTCAAATCTTTCTTGATTCTTTCACGGATGGAGGCGCAAGGGTTGAACTGTTCTGCAAAGCGTTGCAAAGCAAGATATTGGCTTTCTTCACATGCTTTTTTCAGCACCTCGATTTGGTCCAAGGCACGACCCACTTGCAACAGCTCGCGTGGGTTGACCCTCCCCAACGACACCTTGGAAATCAGGCGTTCCAAGTCGCCGACTTGCCTGATGGCTTCCTGGAATTTGGCAATCACGTCGCGGTTCTCGGTGAAGAAACGCACCACCTCGTAACGCGCCTCTATCTGTTCCTTGTTCTTCAGCGGCAGACTCAGCCAGCGGCGCATCAGTCGGCCTCCCATCGGCGAAACCGTCCTGTCGATGACGTCAATCAAGGTCTTGGCATTCACATTCGAGGTGTGCAGCAGCTCCAAGTTGCGGATGGTGAACTTGTCGAGCCACACGTATTGCCCTTGGTCGATGCGCGACAAGGCCGTGATATGGTTGATTTTATCGTGTTGCGTCTCAATGAGATAATGGATAGCCGCGCCAGCCGCCACGATGCCTTTCGGGAAGTCGTCGACGCCGAAGCCTTTCAGCGAAGCCGTGTGGAAATGCTTGTTCAAGACCTCGTTGGCGTAGTCGTCGGTGAACACCCAGTCGTCGAAAACCGTGAGGTAGTATTTCGCGCTGAACAGGTCGATGAAGTCCTTGCGCTTGTTGCGTTGCACGAGCACTTCAGATGGGTTGAAGCTCTGCAACAGCTTGTCGATGTATTCGTTGGAGCCTTGCGTGAGGTAGAACTCGCCCGTCGAGACGTCGAGGAAGGCGATGCCCGAAATCTCCTTGTCGAGATGCACCGAGGCTAAGAAGTTGTTCTCCTTTTGCTCCAAAACATTGTCGTTGTAGGTCACGCCCGGTGTGACCAATTCGATCACCCCGCGTTTCACCAACTTCTTGGTCAGCTTTGGGTCTTCAAGTTGCTCGCACACAGCCACTTTCAGTCCGGCACGCACCAATTTCGGCAGGTAGGTGTCCAAGGCATGATGCGGAAACCCGGCCAACTCTATCGAATCGGCGATGGCGCTGGAACGTTTGGTGAGCACGATGCCCAAGATTTTCGACGATTTCACCGCGTCTTCGCCGTAAGTCTCATAGAAATCGCCCACGCGAAACAGCAGCATCGCGTCGGGATATTTCGCCTTGAAGGAGAAATACTGTCGCATCAAAGGGGTATCGGTCGCTTTTTCTGCCATAAATCCAAAAACAAGGGTACAAAATTAGCGTTTTGTTTGAAATAATCGGCCTGTTCGTCCAAAAAAAAATCCGCATCGAGGCGACGATACCGCTTTTTTCGCTTACTTTGCCGCCAAATCAGGAAATCATGCGCAAAAAGAGTACCGATGAGTTGCACCGCATCAGCAAAGAGGAGTTCGAGAAGGTCGAAAAGACACCTATTATAATAGTGCTCGACAATATCCGCTCGTTGAGCAATGTGGGGGCTTTCTTCCGCACCGCCGATGCCTTCCGCATCGAAGAGCTGTTTTTGTGCGGCATCACGGCCTGTCCGCCCCATCGTGAGATCCACAAGACTGCCTTAGGTGCCGACGAAACCGTGCGATGGCGTTATTTCGACACGACCGATGCCGCCTGTCGGCAGCTGAAGGAAGAAGGCTACAGGATTTTCGCCATAGAGCAGGTGGAGGGTAGCGTGCCGTTGCAGAATTTCGATTTTACCCCACGCACTGCCTACCTCTTAGGCAATGAGGTGGAAGGTGTGAGTGAAGAGGCCCTTCCCTACTGTGAAGGGGCAATCGAGCTGCCGCAAGAGGGCACAAAACACTCGCTGAACGTCGCCGTTTGCGCAGGGATTGTCATGTGGGAATGCTTCAAAAGATGGAATTTCGATGCATAAACTCATGGTTTTAAGGCCTTTTTTGGCTAAAAAAGAGAAAAAAATGCAAAAAAAATCGACTTTTTGCTTTGACAATTAAATTATTTCCTATTTTTGTTGGCTAAATAGAAGTAGAAAAAGGTTAAATAGAACAACAAAATCAACTAATAATTAAATCATTACAAACCTAACACAATTGCGTTATGAAGAAAAATTTGACGATTTCAAAGCTCATGATGCTCGTCGTCATGGCTGTCCTTCCTTTCAGCATGTATGCCCAGGAAGGCAAAAAGCAAGCCAAACCTGTTGAAAGGTATTGGTACATCCAAGCCGATGGTGGTCTTTCCATCAACCACGGCGACTTGGCCAACTACGAAGGCGGTATTTGGAATGACTTTGATCATTTCAAGAGCATGGCTCTCCAGAATTGGAATGCTCACCTTGGCATTGGCTATCAGTTCGGCAAGGTCCTTGGCATGAACCTTAAAGGCGGTTATGGCCTCCTTTCTGGTCACAAACACGGCCAGGAACTCATCTTCGTCGGCAACGATGCAGTCTCGATGTGGGACCTCGGTCTCGACAAAACCAACTACATTGAAGGCAACTTGAACTTGACTTTCAATGTGTTCAACATGTTCAACTACAACCCGAGAAGAGTGGTCAACTTCGTGCCTCATATCGGTATTGGCGGGACCTACTTCAAAGCAGGTGTGGTCAACCAACTGAATGACAATGACGAAGTGGCCAACAAGGTTGCCGAAGCCAAGACCGATCGCGAACTCACCTTTACCGTTCCGGCTGGTGCAGAGTTCACTTTCAACCTGGCTCCCAAGTTCGACATCTTCCTTGATTACACCTACCTCTTCACTGGCAGCGATGCTTTGGACCAAGTCCAGAAGACCCAAGTCACGGAGGACAAGCACACCATCAACGACAAGGATATGTATAGCCAGCTGAACCTCGGCTTGCGCTACAAGTTCAACAACCCTTGCGACATCGAGAAGATGGCCCGCGAGTCGAAGAAGATCACCTATCGCGTGAATCCTGACCCGCTGGTACAAGGCGAAGACGGCAACGTTTGCTTCGACGTCATCACCACCATCCCTGGTGAATACTTCGAGAAGCAGGCTGTCATGAACCTGAAGCCCTACCTCGCCTACAATGGTGGCCAAATCGACCTCGACCCCATCACCTTCGTCGGTGAAAAGGTCAAGGGCGAAGGCGACTTCCGCGTCAACTACAAAGAAGGCGGCGAGTTCACCAAGCACTACTGCATCCCCTACCAGCCCGAGATGGAAAACTGCGAGCTCAAGGGCGACCCGATGTTCTATGTCTACAACGGCACCATCTATCCCACCCAGGATGAGATTGTGAAGAACACCTACTTCACCCAAGGCAGCACCGTGAAGCTGGCCGACGGCGTCATCGCCAAGGACGAGTATGAGACCCAGACCGTCTATGACACCATCCAAAAGGAAAGAGCCGTCAAGCAGCTCACCTACTTCTTCAACAAGGATTCTTATGACATCAACGGCAGAAGAAAGCTCAACAAGGAAGCTGATGCCGCTTTCAAGGATCTCCTGGATGCCGGCGAAACCAAGTATGAAATCAGAGCTTGGGCTTCTCCTGAAGGTGAAGAAGGACACAACAACGAATTGTCCAACAACCGCGCCAACGCTGCTGAAAAGCAAATGAAGAGCTTGGCCAAGAAAGCCGATGTCAACATCAGCGGCAAGGGCTATGGTCCTGACTGGAACACCTTCGTTGAACTCGTCCAAAACTCCAACTTGAAGGACAAGGACGCCATCGTCAACAACATCAACAACTCGAGCAACAAGGAGAGAACCATCCGCGAGATGTGCGACATCTATCCGCAACTTGAAAAGGACATTCTCCCGCAACTCCGTCGCGCCGAAGTCTACACCTTCGAAACCTATGACGAGGTCGTTACCAGAGAAATCAAAGTGAAAGTGGAAAAGAAATAATTCGTCTCCACTGACGACAAAAAAGCCGCTCGGTTTGAGCGGCTTTTTTTGTTTGTCGTCCGTCAGAGCGAGACCCGATGCAGGCCGATGTCGTAGGGCTGGTCGATGGCCTCGATGATGCTCCGGTAATCCCTTTCGCTCGCCACGAAGTCGAGGCGGTTGGTGTCCAAAAGGAGAATGCGCATGTTGTCCTGCTGCTGGTGGAGGAAGTCTAAATAGCCCTGCTGGATATCGTTCAGATACTCGTCGCTGATTTCCTGCTCGTAGCTGCGCCCGCGCTTGCGGATGTTGCGTTGCAGGCGGGCCACGTCGGAATAGAGATACACCAACAGCTCAGGCTTGGGCATGTCAGAGAAGATGATGTTATAGAACCTCGAAAACAGCTGATATTCGTCTTCATGCAGGTTGTTGCGCGAGAAAATCAGCGACTTGGCCACATAATAGTCCGAGATGATGAAGTCGTGGAACAAGTCGAGCGCACCGAGTTTGTCCTTCAGCTGCTGGTAACGCAAGGCCAGGAAGGTCATCTCCACTTGGAACGAATACTTGTCGGGGTCCTTGTAAAATTTGGGCAAGAACGGGTTCTTGTCGCCCTCAAACTCTTCGAGGACGAGTTTGCCGTTGTAATCGTTGGCGATGCGCGAGGCTAAAGTGGTCTTGCCTGCCCCGAGCGTTCCTTCTATGGCGATATAACTGTAATGCATACACTTTCAATTTGTTGCGTCAACCTTCCTGACCACAGATGTGTCGGGGCATTGGCGGAGCAGTTCGGTCTGCGTCGTTTGAAACACGGGATGGACAAAATCAGGCGCCACTTCGCACATCGGCACCAAGGCAAAACGCCGCTGATGCAGGCGAGGATGCGGCACGGTGAGCCGTTGAGTACGGATGACGCGATGGCCGAAATACAAGATGTCCAAGTCGGCAGTGCGTGAGGCATAGCCATGCGCCTCGGGATGCCGCACGCGACCCAATTCGGCCTCAATGTCGAGCAGCTGCCGCATCAACGCATCGGGGGCGAGACCCGTTTCGACGACGATGACGCGATTCAGGAACCATTCCTCCGCCTCAAAGCCCCACGGTTCCGACTCGTAGGACGACGACACCGCCACCACGCGCCCACACCTATTATTAATTAATAGGCAAGCCGAGGCGAAGATTCCTTCCCTGTCGCCCAAATTCGACCCGAAAAGCACATAACAGGTTTCCATGGCGGAGATTTTCGGCAAATATAGGCTTTTTTGCCCTTCAAAAACCAACAAATGCAAAGTCAAATCAAATAAAATGCTACTTTTGCACCCAAATCATAGTAAAATCAAAACATCATGAAATTCTACAAAGTTGTTCTCGCTGCCTTCATCGGCACGCTCATCGCATTGTTAATCACTTTCTTCGTCAAGGTCGGCGTGGTTTCGTCCATGATCTCGAACCTGTCAAAGACCGAAACGGAGTCGTCAGCCTCATTGAAGCCCAACTCGGTGCTTTACATGAAACTCGACTACGCCATCCCCGACCGCACCACCGACAATCCGTTTAACGGCATCAATTTCAGCACCATGGAGTCGCAAGACATGACCGGGCTGAACGACATCCTGCGCAACATCGAGCAGGCCAAGACCGATGCCAACATCAAAGGCATCTATTTGGAACTGAGCAGCATCCCCACTTCCACTGCCACCCTTCAGGAGCTACGCGACAAGCTCATCGAGTTCAAGGAGTCGGGCAAGTTCATCGTTGCCTACGGCGAGAATTACTCGCAAAGCGCCTATTACATGGCCTCCGTCGCCGACAAGATCTTCCTCAACCCTGAAGGCATGCTCGACCTGCACGGCATGGCTTCGCAGGTGACGTTCTACAAGCATCTTTTAGACAAGCTCGACATCGAGATGCAGATTGTGCGCGGTCCCAACAACCGCTTCAAGAGTGCCGTCGAGCCTTACTTCCTCGATAAGATGAGCGAGGCCAACCGCGAACAGATGGAGAAGCTGTTGGGCACCGTTTGGGGACAAATCCTCACGGGCATCAGCCAAAGCCGCAACATCAGCGTGGAGCAACTCAACCAGATTGCCGACAACCTCGAAACCATTTTCAACGCCGATAAAGCCTTGGAATACGGCTTGGTCGACGAGCTTTACTACAAAGACCAGGTGCTTGAGGAGCTGAAAGGCCTGACCGGCAGCAACAAGAGCATTAATGCCATAAGCAACGCCAAATACGCCAAATCGTACAAAGACAAGAACGCCAGCAAGAACGAGGTGGCGGTCATCTATGCCACGGGCCAAATCTTCGACGGCAAGGGCAACGAAGAGAACATCTATTCCGAGAACCTCAGCAAGGTCATCCGCAAGGCGCGTGAGGACGACAACGTGAAAGTTGTCGTGCTGCGCGTCAACTCGCCCGGCGGCAGTGCCGTGGCCTCCGCCATCATCGGTCGCGAACTCGACCTGACCAAGGAGGTGAAGCCTGTCATCGTTTCGATGGGCGACTATGCGGCTTCGGGTGGCTATTGGATTTCGGCCAACGCCAACTACATCTTCGCCGACCCGACTACCCTAACAGGCTCCATCGGCGTGTTTGGCACCTTCCCGAACATGCAAGGCTTCCTCAACGACAAGATCGGCTTGACCTTCGACGTGGCCAAGACCAACGAGAACGCCGACTTCGGCAGAATCACCCAGCCGCTCACCGAGTTCCAATACGCCAAGTTGCAGGAGAACGTGGTGCAGACCTACGACCAGTTCACCAGTCGCGTGGCCCAGGGGCGCGGCTTGCGCCAGACCTATGTCGACAGCATCGGACAGGGGCGCGTGTGGGCAGGCGCCGATGCCATCGGACTCGGCCTCGTCGACCAACTCGGCGACATGGAAGATGCCATCGCCTACGCCGCACAAACCGCCAACCTTGGCAGCGACTACAAGGTGACCGAATGGCCCAAGCAGAAAGACTTCTTCGCCCGCCTGATGGAATCGATGGACGGCAGCGACAAACTCGATGCCGCCATGAAACAGAGGTTGGGGGGCTACTACGACTATATGCAAGGTTTGGAGAACCTGCAAAAGAACACTGGCATCCAAGCCCGAATGCCGTTTGACATGGTTATCGAATAAAAAAACGGGGCTTAAGCCCCGTTTTTTATTGCTTCATATTCCATCTGCCGCTCGCCCCAGTCGTCCATCAGCCGTTGGAGTTCCTCTTTTTTCTTGCCGTAGGCCCAATACCAGTCGTTGTCCACCTTGACTTCGGGATGTTGCTCGGGGTTGGCCATAATTTTATCTTGTTCGGACAATTCGGCTTCGAGCTTGCCTATGGCTTCCTCCAAACGCTGGATTTCCTTGTCGACCTTGCGGAGTTTGGCGTCAATCTGCTTCTTGCGCTCGTAGTTGAGCTTGTTTTGCGAAACAGGTTCGGCGGCGACTTTCTGAGGTTGTTGCTTGGCGGCGATTTCCAATTCCTTCAGGTGGCTCAGGTCCTTCTGCTCCAAAAAGTCGTAGATGTCGCCGATGTATTCCTTGATGTTGGGCTTGCGGAATTCGTAGACTTTGTTGGTCAGGCCTTGCAGGAAGTCGCGATCGTGGGAGACGATGATCAATGTACCGTCGTATTGGATTAGCGCGTTTTTCAGGATGTCCTTTGAGAGCATGTCCAAGTGGTTGGTCGGCTCGTCGAGGACCAAGAGATTGGTTGGGAAAAGCAGCATCTTGGCCAATGAAAGGCGTGCTTTCTCGCCACCCGATAGCACCTTCACCTTCTTGTCGATGTCGTCGCCACGGAAAAGGAACGCGCCGAGCAACGCCTTCACTTTCAGGCGCATGTCGCCAACGGCCACGTCATCCAAGGTCTCGAAGACGGACTTGTCCATGTCGAGCATGTCCTGTTGGTTTTGAGCGTAATAGCCAATCTTCACCTCGTGGCCGAGTTTCACCTCACCCTCGTGGTCGAGCACGCCGCAGATGATTTTCGACAGCGTCGATTTGCCCTCGCCGTTGCGACCCACGAAGGCAATCTTCTCGCCTCTCGGAATCAACAAGTTGATGTCTTTCAGCACCACATTGTCGCCATACGCTTTTCCGACGTGGTTGAGTTCGAGCGTCACCTTGCCGCTGTGGGGCGCGGGCGGAAACTTGAAGTGGATGGCCGTCGTGTCGATGTCGTCGATTTCGATTTCCTCCATTTTTTCGAGGCGTTTCACGCGGCTTTGCACCTGCTTGGCCTTGGTCGCCTTGTAGCGGAACCGCTCGATGAACGCCTCAATGTCCTTGATTTCGCGCTGCTGGTTCTCGTAGGCCGAGCGTTGCATGTCGACGCGCTCCTCGCGCAGGCCGACATAGTCGGAATAGGGCACCTTGTAGTCGTAGATCTTGCCGTTCGAGATTTCCACCGTGCGGATGGTGATGTTGTCAAGAAAAGCACGGTCGTGGCTGACCATCAAGATGGCGCCGTAATACGCTTTCAGGAAGCCTTCGAGCCATTGGATGGACTCGATGTCCAAGTGGTTGGTAGGCTCGTCGAGGAGCAAGAGATTGGGTTTCTTCAGCAGGATCTTGGCCAATTCCACGCGCATCTGCCAGCCGTTGCTGAACTCGCGCATGGGGCGCAGCATGTCGTCGTGGCCGAAGCCCAAGCCCACCAAAATGCGTTCCGCCTCGCCCTCGATGCTGTTGCCGCCAAGTATGGCCAAGCGGTCGTTGAGGTTGTTCATCCTGACGATCAGTTTCTCATATTGTGGACTTTCGTAGTCGGTGCGCTCGGCCAATTCCTGTTGCATTCTCTCCAAATCGCGCTCCATCTGATGGTATTCGTCGAAGGCGGAAAGGGCCTCGTCGAGCACCGTCTTGGTGCTGTTCACGTTCTTTTCTTGAGGCAGATAGCCGATGGTAACGCCTTGAGGGACAATCACATCACCTTTCGACGGTTGTTCGAGGCCGCAAATCAGCTTGAGAAGCGTGGTCTTGCCTGCGCCGTTCTTGCCAACCAAGCCGATGCGGTCTTTCTCGCGAATCAGGAAGGAAATGTCGGTGAAGAGGTCTTCGCCTGTGAAGTGCATGGACAGGTTTTGGATGGAAATCATGATGGCCAATTTTAGGCGGCAAAGATACGGATTTTGCGGTAATTACCTCAATGCGAAACCACGAAACGCCGGTTCAGCATCCCTTCGCCTGTTTCGACCTCATCCCGTTCCAGCGGATTTGCACTCCGCTGGCATTGAACTTGGGGATTTGCAGTTCCCCTTGTTTGCTGTGGCTTTCATGGCGTTAGATAATTGTTTAGGCGACAAAAATATACATTTTATTTGGGTGATGCAACAAAACGGCTTTTTTTCGCATTGCAAATGCTGATGTTCGCGGCTTCCGAATTCGGAAATTCGGGAGAACGG
>CALFIT010000120.1 GCA_937877465.1 uncultured Bacteroidales bacterium
TCGCTTATGAGAGCGCCGTGCGCTCCGGTGAGGCGCGGCGGCTTGAGTCGGCGTCGCGGCGGGCTTGGCAGCCGGACGGGCCACGGGAGCCACCACCGGAGCGGCTTGCTCTTCCATCTCCACTTGATATTCAGTGCCATTCACATTGACAGTGGCCATATTGCCCTCAATGTTCTGGACTTCAACTTCGTATGGTTTCCCACTAATGGTGAATTTGAATTTTTTCATTGTTGTTCGATTTAACGTTTCCAGTGTCTAACTCCGTAATTTTTGTCGTTCCACGAGGTCTGATGACGCTCGATGGTGATGACGTTGCTCTCCTCGTCGTGTTGGTTCTTGGCAAGATACAAGGCCAATCCGATGGCAGTAACCACGTCGGCAGGAATTTCGCCTTTCGCAGTTGTCAGTTGGGAGTTTGCAGTTGTCAGTTTTTTCTGATCAACTGCCAACTTGGAACTGTCAACGGCCAACTTCTTCGCGTCTTGCTTCGTGAAATAAGCAGCCACGCCACGGAAGATCATCGAAAGGATGAAGAGGGCGATGATGACGATGAGGAATCCCGCAATGGTGACAATCCAACCTTTGGTGTAGACCCAATCTTCGTGAGCCGCCAATAATGTTATGTTCAACAAAAAGCTCATTGTCTTGCAGATTTACGGTTACAGCGGGATGTTCGAATGTTTCTTCTCGGGATTGGCAAGGCGCTTCGTCTCAAGCGTGCGCAAGGCACGGATGACGCGGAAACGGGTGTTGCGCGGCTCGATGACGTCGTCGATGTAGCCGAACTGGGCGGCGGCATACGGGTTGGCGAACTTCTTGGTGTATTCATCCACCTTCTTGGCCACAAACTCAGCGCGTTCTTCGGGGCTCTCGATTTCGGCGATCTTCTTTCCATCGAGGATTTCGACGGCACCGCTGGCACCCATGACGGCGATTTCGGCACTCGGCCAAGCGTAGTTAACGTCGTTGCGCAGCTGCTTGCAGCCCATGACGAGGTGCGAGCCACCGTAGGACTTACGCAGCGTGACGGTCACCTTCGGCACGGTCGATTCGCCGTAGGCATAGAGCAACTTGGCGCCGTGGACGATGATACCCGCGTACTCCTGACCCGTGCCAGGCAGGAAGCCGGGGACATCGACCAAAGTCACGATCGGGATGTTGAAGGCGTCGCAGAAGCGCACGAAACGGGCGCCCTTGCGCGAAGCGTCGCAGTCGAGCACACCGGCGAAGAAGGCCGGGTTGTTGGCCACGATGCCCACCGACATGCCATCGAAACGGGCAAAGCCGACGATGATGTTCTTGGCGTAGTTCTTGTGGATTTCGAGGAAGTCGCCGTTGTCGACGATGGCCGTGATGATGTCCATCACGTTGTACGGCTTGTTCGGGTTGTCGGGGATGATCTGGTTGAGCGCGTCGTCGAGGCGGTCGATGGGGTCGTTGCACTCCACCAAAGGCGCGTTCTCCATGTTGTTTTGCGGGATGAAGGAGATGAGGCGGCGGATGAGTCCGAGGCCTTCCTCTTCATTCTCGACGGCGAAATGCGCCACACCCGACTTCGACGAGTGGATGCGGGCACCGCCGAGGTCGTCGGTCGATACGTCCTCGCCGATGACGGTCTTCACCACCTTCGGACCCGTGAGGAACATGTAACTGTTGGCCTCGGTCATGATGATGAAGTCGGTGAGTGCGGGCGAATACACGGCGCCGCCGGCGCAGGGGCCGAAGATGGCCGAGATTTGCGGCACGACGCCCGAAGCGTTGATGTTGCGCTGGAAGATTTCGGCATAGCCGGCAAGGGAGCGCGAGCCCTCTTGGATGCGGGCGCCGCCCGAGTCGCAGATGCCGATGATGGGAGCCCCGACCTTCATGGCTTGGTCCATCACCTTGCAGATTTTCAGCGACATGGTCTCGCTCAAGGCACCGCCAAACACGGTGAAGTCTTGGGCATAGACATAGACGACGCGGCCGTCGATGGTGCCGTGACCGGTGACGACGCCGTCGCCGAGGAACTGTTGCTTGTCGAGACCGAAATCGACGGTGCGATGGGTCACGAACATGTCAGTCTCTTCGAAGCTGCCTTCGTCGAGCAGGATGGCGATGCGCTCGCGGGCCGTCATCTTGCCTTTGGCGTGCTGGGAGTCGATGCGCTTCTGGCCACCGCCGAGACGGGCTTCGTTGCGCTTCTCCAGCAATTCCTGGATTTTCTGTTCTATTAACATGGTATAGGATTTATTTGTTCTTATTTTCGCAAAGTTCAGTCAGCACACCGAAGGTCGATTTCGGATGCAGGAAGGCGATGCTCAGGCCTTCAGCACCGGGGCGGGGGGCTTGGTCGATGAGGCGGATGCCCAATTCCTTGGCTTCCTCCAAATGGCCTTCGAGGTTCTCCACGGCAAAGGCGATGTGGTGCATTCCGCCGCGACCGTTGTTCTTCTCGATGAAGGCGGCGATGGTGCTCTCGGGGCTGGTCGGCTCCAAAAGCTCAATTTTGGTCTGGCCGCAACGCAAGAAAGCGGTCTTCACCTTTTGGTCGGCTACTTCTTCAATGGCATAGCACTGGGTGCCAAGCAGCTTTTCAAAGAACGGAATGGACTCGTCCAAGCTCGTGACGGCGATTCCAATGTGCTCAATGTGAGATGGTTGCATATTTATTCGAATAAATTAAACGTTTAATGGATTCACGCGGCAAAGGTACAACAATTTCCGATGTTTCCAACGGAATTGTTGCACCTTGTTAAAATAAGGCCATTATTTTCCCAACGCCTCGTTGAACGCCGCGATTTCGTCCTCCTTGATTACCGTGATTTCCGACTCGGGGAAGAACTCAAAAGGCTGGTAACGAAATACTTGTGCCGCAGCAAACTTGCCGTCCTTTGAGCGGAGGACGACGAGTTTTACGTTGCCGTCCGACTGTCGGTGCAGTTTCTGCATTTGGTCGAAGCGGCTATGCGCCAACGCCGACGACAAGGCGGTGAAGTCGTCGGCGGCATAGAAATATTCCTTCTTGCTTACCGGCGATTGCGTGGGTTTGTAGAAGCAGCGGCGGAAGAGGCCTTTTTGTCCCAATTCGGGAAGTTCGTATTTTGAAAGGTTTTGTGTTTTGTTTGTTGTTTCCATTGTTTTCATTGTTGAATTGTTGATTGTTTAATTGTTTAATTGTTTAATTGTTGATACGACGCTATGATTTGCGTCTCAACGAATTGAATAACCGATGTGAGACGTAATGCATTGCGTCTCTAATGGGGAAAACAAAATAAACGGAAACCGCTAAACGAGGATGCGTCTCAGCCGGAAAATGTGGTATTCCTTCGGGAACGCAATTAATTGGGTGACAGGATGATGGATAAGGTTCGACACCGCTGGCCGGTGCGTCAGCAGCAGCGTGTGCCTGATGGTGACGTTGTGGCTCGTCGTGCGGCTGCGGTTGTTCATGATGCGCACGCTGCTCAGCGGGGCGCAAACGTTGGCCTCCTCTTGGAGCGCGTTGCGGTTGGCCGAAGCCGCCGAATAAAGATTCACCAGATTGGACTCCACCTTGTCAAACAAGACAGAAGTTGACGTTTTCGCCTCTACGCTATCGCTTGAATATGAATGGCTTGTGCAGCCGCTCATGGGCAGCAGCAGAAAAAGCCATACTATCAAGCCAAGGTTTCGCATACGGATGAATATCACGGTGCAAAAATACGACATTTTCCAATGAAACGGCATGTTTTTCCCGAAAAGAATGCAGCGATTACTGTGATTATTCAAATCATTTTTTGATGTGAATAATGATTTTTTTCGCTTCATTTCCTTGTATTTTGTTTTCTTTTCGTATCTTTGCGGCGAAAAACGGGAATATTCATTGCAAAATATGACATCTTATGCAGACACCTTATTGGATATGGCAATATGAGGAATGGCCACACTTTTGCTGGAACAACGACAGCGTCATTGGCCCGTTGGCACGAGTGCGCGAAAAACAAGGCCGGTTGTTGGGCTTGATGAACGGCTTGGGCTTCGACACGCAAAACGCCTCGTCGCTTGAAGTGATGACCGAAGACGTATTGCGGAACAATGAGATAGAGGGTCTGCTTCTCAACCCCGACCATGTGCGCTCTTCCGTGGCATGGCACCTCGGGATTGAAATAGCCGGCCTGCCCGTTCCAAGCCATTATGTCGAAGGCGTGGTTCAGGTGATGGTTGATGCCGTGCAACATGCCAACGATCCTTTGACCGAGCAACGGCTGTTTGGTTGGCACGCGGCACTCTTTCCCTACGGGCAAAGCGGCGCCTTCCCCATCACCGTGGCGGCTTGGCGACAAGGTTCGGAACCGATGCAGGTGGTGAGCGGGGCTTTGGGAAAAGAAAAGGTTCATTACGAGGCTCCGCCATCGGAAGACGTGCCTCGACAGATGCAGCTGTTCTTGGAGTGGTTCAACAGCGAGCCTGCCATCGACCCGGTGCTGAAAGCCGCCATAGCGCACCTTTGGTTTGTCAACATCCATCCTTTCGACGACGGCAACGGACGCCTGACGCGCACCCTCACCGACATGCTCTTGGCGCGTGCCGACGGCTCGCCGCAACGGTTCTACAGCATGTCGGCAGCCATCTTGCGCGACAGGAAGAACTACTACGACACGTTGGAATACATGGGCAAACACGGCCTGGACATCACCCGATGGCTTTTATGGTTTTTGCAAACCTTGGAGAGTGCCATCGACACCGCCGTTGAGAAGACACAACGGGTGATAAGGAAATCCATATTTTGGCAGGAAAAGCGTAATGTCGCCCTCAACGAGAGGCAGGTCAAAGTCATCAACCGCCTTTGGGACAGCTTCGAGGGCAAGCTCAACACCGGCAAATGGGCCAAGATGACCAAGACCTCAACGGCCACCGCCTTGCGCGACATACAAGACCTTGTCGAGAAAGGCATCCTCCGCCGCACCGAGGAAGGCGGACGCAGCACAAACTACGAGCTGGTGGAAGGTTGAAATCGTTGCAATAAAAAACTTGGAAAGTGAGGAAATCTATCGAAAAAATCGGGATTTCCTCACTTTCGAAAATTATAATTTGTATCTTTGCAGCCTAAAATCAGTAAATTATGCTTATCGGAAGAAAACAGGAAAAACAGGAACTGCTCGATTTGTTGGAATCGGACCAGTCGGAGTTTGTGGCCGTTTACGGTCGTCGCCGCGTAGGCAAAACCTATTTGATTAGGGAAACCTTCAACAATCGGCTCGCCTTTCAGCACACTGGCATTTTGGATGCCTCGTTGCAGGAGCAATTGGAGGAATTTCGCCAGTCGCTCAAGTCGGCGGGCTACCGAAAATGCCCACTGCCAACCAATTGGCACGAGGCTTTCCACTTGCTTGCCAAGGTGTTGGAAAAATCCAAGGCGGAGAAAAAAGTGGTCTTCATTGATGAATTGCCTTGGATGGACACACCCAATTCCAACTTTGTCAGGGCATTGGACCATTTCTGGAACGGATGGGCATCGGCCAGAAAAGACATCGTCGTCGTCGTTTGCGGTAGTGCGACGTCATGGATCATCAGCAAAATCATCATGAACTACGGCGGCCTGCACAATCGGCTGACCCGCCAGATTTACCTCCGTCCTTTCACTTTGGCCGAATGTGAGCAGTACAGCCAATCGCGAAAATTAGGCTTCACCCGCAGGCAAATCTTGGAGGCTTACATGGCGCTTGGAGGCATTCCTTATTATTGGAGCTTCCTGAAAAAAGGCCAAAGCCTTGCCCAGAACTTCGACCGTATGTTTTTCTCGGAACACGGCGAAATGACACGCGAATTCGACGCGCTTTACGCCTCGCTGTTCCGTCACCCCGAGCCTCACATAGCCGTCATCAAGGCGTTGTCGACAAAAAAGTCGGGACTGATGCGCAGCGAGATTCTCGATATGACCAACTTGAACGACAACACCACCTTCCTCAAGACGCTGAAGGAACTCGAACAATGCGGTTTCATCAGGAAATACACCTGTTTGGGCAAGGTCAGCAAAGACGCGCTTTACCAGCTGATGGACAACTTCACCTTGTTTTACTTCAAGTTCGTGCAGGAAAACCGCAACCAGAACCCGCATTTCTGGACTTCGAGCCTCAACACGCCTGTCTACAACACATGGTCGGGATTGGCTTTCGAGAGGGTTTGCTTACAGCATCTGCCTCAAATCAAGGCTGCGTTGGGATTTTCGGCGGTCATCAGCAGTGCCCATTCGTGGACTTTCAAGCCGAAACCCGACGACAAAGACTCGACGGGAGTCCAAATCGACCTGCTCATCGACCGCAACGACGGCATCATCAACCTCTGTGAGATGAAATACGCCAACGACACCTATACCATCGACAAGGAAGAAGACCGAAAACTACGGCATCGACAAAGCGTTTTCGTGCGCGAAAGCAAGACCAAAAAAGCCGTGCAACTCACGATGATCACCACCTACGGCCTCGCCCAAGGCGGCTATGCCGACGATATTCAAAATCAAGTGACAATGGAAGACTTGTTTAAAGATGTGTGATATTGATTATTGTATAGATGTTTGATAAACAACGATTTATATGTAATCATAAAATTTTGGAAGTGAGGAAATCCATCAAAAAAACAGAGATTTCCTCACTTTCTAATTGACCCCTCGTCACATTTTCGGCAGATTACCCGCAGAATTTGCGGCTTATTCACCGCAAAAAAGGACAAATCCCACATTATCCTTCAGAATCGCCTTCCTTCGGTCCGGGAATCCAGAGCGTGTTTTCGTCGCAGCGGATGCCGTAAGACACATCCCTGACGCGACCTTTCTGAGGCTCGATAACACCCTTGCCGACAAGGTCTTTGATGTCACGCTCCGCCGTGTCGGACGATACTTTGCTGAGTTTCGCCCAGTTCTTCACGGTCAATTTGCCGATGTAGCCGTCCAAATAGAGGTTAATCACCTTGTTTTGGCGCTCTGAAAACGAAACTTTGGCGTGCGTTTGCCAAAAAGCGGCTTTCTGTAGGATTCGCGAAAGTATGTCGTCAGAGGCGGCAATCGCTCTTGTCATGCATTCGAGATACCACACCATCCAATCGGTTATATTCGTGTCTTCCTGACAACTAACCCTTTCCAACACATCATAATACGATTTTTTCTCTTTGCTGATTTGTCGCGACATGCTGAAAAACCGCATCGAGGAATTGTCGGCCCGCGAGAGTGCCATGTCGGCAATGGCCCGCCCGATGCGCCCGTTTCCGTCGTCGAAAGGGTGGATGCAGACGAACCAGAAGTGGGCGATGGCAGACTTCAGATAGGTTGCTTCCGAACTTGTGTCGTTGAACCAATCCAAAAACAGGTTCATTTCCTCTGTCACACGCGATGCGGGGACGGCCTCATAATGCACTTTCTCATGCCCGAAGGCACCCGAAACGACCTTCATCTCTCCCGTCCGATACTTCGCCACTTCGATTCGTGAATAGCCGCTCATTCCGCTGGGAAACAGGCAATTGTGCCAACCGAACAGTCTGTCGTGCGTCAACGGTTGCTGATGGTTCTTGGAGGCGTCAAGCATCATTAGTACTATGCCGTCGATGTAGTGGCTTGAAACCTCGTCGTAGGGTTCAGGCAGCCCTAATTGCTTAGCCACAGACGACCGTACTTGTTTGGGATTCAGCAGGATGCCTTCGATCTCGGAGGAGGCCAACACGTCGTTGGAAACTATTTCGGAGTCGGCAGACAGTCGGGCGTCGAAGCCGATGGCACTCAGCCTTCCCATCAGGAATCCCGATGCCTTGTTGACCTTGGCCAACCGGTCCGAAACAATCGCTCTGTCCCAAGTGAAATGCGGCCATTGCTCGCTTTGATGGATGTATTTTGTCATATTGCATCTCGTTTTGGCGGCAAAAGTACAAAACATTTTCCATAGCCCGCAAGTTTTGCGGTTAATTATCCGCATAATTTGCGGCTTATTCGCCGCAAAGGTACAATTTTTATTGAAATAGGCGAAATATAAAATTATAATTCGCCCATTTTGTTCAAATTTGCAAAAATGGGCGAGTTATAAATTCGATGGAGATTGTTGGAAAGTGAGGAAATCTATCAAAAAAAAGGGGAGGTACTCAGTTTCGGTTACCCAAACGGTCAAGTGAATCAATAGCTTGTTGCAGTATTACAGACACTTTGGTGGCGCCTGTTTTACATAAATGGTCTGAATTGAAGAAATCCGTTCTTTCAAACCTATCGTCTGCCAAAAGATCAAGATACGCCACATTATCATATTCTAACGAAAGTTTGTTGCAGCTATCCACCACTATTGACAGCTGTCTTTCATTTAATTTCTCACGATATGTCTCAAAAGCGGGCAGTGTCACCATAACAACATTTATGTTTCTTGAGCGGCATTCTTCTATTATAAACCTGACTCTCTCCACGGAAAGTCTAACTTTTTCATAATCAATATCTGAAGCGGTGTGACGTTTTACGGCTGCCTGACTATCATCCACCCATTCCACCTCATCCTTTGCACACCAGCCCAAAGAATCCACATTAACATCATTTTTGTCACACAAAGCATATTTACATACTTTTCTACAATTCGCCAGCAATTTTCCATTATAAATTTCCCAGTTCATAAATGAATGCCGTCTATAAGGACAGTCATAATAAAGCATATATTTTTTATTACGCCAAGCCTCCGTCCCTCCTATAAGAACTTTACCATTAAGGCTAAAATACGATACTGGCAACACGACGCAACGTAAGGAATCTGCCTTATCTATGAATTTGGAAAAAATAAATTTGTCGTAGTTCAGATTTTGTGAAACATGAGCCGCATTAAAAGTAAGTTCAGAAAAAGCATGAGGATTAATGCCATAATACCCATGTGAAGACCCAAAGGTTAGGACTTTGACTTCGTTTGCATGTTCTTCCAGCCAATTATTCTTATACGAATAGTCATTGGGGATACTCCTAATGCCAAATTCCACAAGGATCAACAAAATAAACAGCGGCAACAAGAATAACAACGTTTTGACAATAAACCTTTTCATTTGCAATCAAAATTGGAAATAGATAAACATTTGTTCTTCACCAATAAACATCAATATGCTAAAAATCAACACATAATAAAGGCACAAACGTATCCATTTGTTTTTTATCATATTTCTTATTTCCATCCCATGCTCCTTCCCCCTTTGCAGCCATTCCACAACCAACATGACAATGACGAACAAGTTCGTAGGCCACATTTCAGGCCAAGTGAAGAAACGGTAACTCGCCCGTAAAGTGCCGAATTGAAGCATTCCGCGGAAATAGTTGAGGCAACTCGGCATCCCCGAAGAGCGGAAAATAATCCACCCCATCACCGCCAAGAAGAACGTCAGTAGCATCTGACCGGCCTCTTTCCATGTCGGCAGCAGGCGGCCTTCCGCCACTTGGTTGGTGTATTTGCGGTTCTTGCCCGTCAAAATGAGTGGCAAGAAAAGAACGGCATGGTACGCGCCCCACGCGATGAACGTCCAGTTGGCGCCGTGCCAAAAGCCGCTGAGCAGGAAGATGATGAACGTGTTGCGCACCACCTTCGGCTTTGATACACGGCTACCGCCCAAAGGGATATACACATAGTCGCGGAACCAAGTCGTTAAACTAATGTGCCACCTGCGCCAGAACTCGGCGATGTCGCGGCTGAAATACGGCACGTTGAAGTTGCGCATCAGCTTTATTCCAAAGAGTTTGGCCGTGCCGATGGCGATGTCGCTGTAGCCCGAGAAGTCGCCGTAGATCTGGAAGGTGAAGAAGATGGCGGCGAGGAGCAACGTGCTTCCGCTTTGCTCCGTATAGGTCGAAAACACCCGGTCCACATACACCGCGCAGTTGTCGGCCACCACGATCTTCTTGAACAGACCCCACAATATCTGCCGCATCCCGTCGACGGCGGTGTCGTAGTCGAACTCGCGCTTCTTGAGGAACTGCGGCAAGAGGTTGGTCGCCCTTTCGATGGGTCCGGCCACCAGCTGCGGGAAGAACGAGATGAAGGCGAAGAAGGCGATGATGTCTTTCGTAGGCTCAATCTTGCCACGATACACGTCGATGCTGTAACTGAGGGCTTGGAAGGTGTAGAACGAGATGCCAACAGGAAGTATCACCTTCAGCAACAGCCCGTCCGAGGAGATGTGGAACAATTGCGCGAACTCGGTGACGAAGAAGTCGTAGTACTTGAAAACGGCCAATATCAGCAGGTTGAGGACGATGTTGGCTGTGGTTATCCATTTTTGTTTCTTTCTAACTAATTGATAATCAGCATCTTTACCCCCCCCCGCAGAGTTTGCAACGGACTGGCTTTCAACCCTTTGCATCAACATTCCGCTGCCCCACGAGCAGAACGAGGTGAAGGCGATGAGGAGCAGGAAACGCCAGTCCCACCAGCCGTAAAAAACATAGCTGGCCACCACCACGAAGGCGTTCTGCAAACGCAACTGCCACTTCGACTTGCTAATAAACCTATCGAAGACGAACCAATAGAGCAGGAACACTATCGGCAGGAAAATGGCGAACTGGATGGAGTTGAAGAGCATATATCAGGCTTTAATCGAATCCAAATATA
>CALFIT010000121.1 GCA_937877465.1 uncultured Bacteroidales bacterium
TGCATCCCGCCTTTCATGGTGCGCAGCGAGATTGTTTCGGGCGTGATGAGTTTCGCCGAGATGGACGCCATGATGTATAAGATCGAAGGCGAAGACCTTTACCTCATCGGTACGAGCGAGCACTCGATGATTGGCAAGTTCATCGACCAGATTGTGCCGGAGGACTCGTTGCCGCTCACGCTGACGAGCTATTCGCCCTGCTTCCGCAAGGAGAAAGGCGCGCATGGCATCGAGGAGCGTGGCGTGTACCGCATCCACCAGTTCGAGAAGCAGGAGATGGTCGTCATCTGCAAGCAAGAGGACGCCGACTACTGGTACGAACAGATGTGGAAGAACACCGTCGAGCTGTTCCGCTCAATGGACATCCCCGTGCGCACCTTGGAGTGCTGCTCTGGCGACTTGGCCGACCTGAAAGTGAAGTCGTTGGACGTGGAGGCATGGTCGCCGCGCCAAAAGAAATACTTCGAGGTGGGCAGCTGCTCTTATCTTGGTGACGCACAGGCTCGTAGGCTGAAAATCAGGATTAAAGGGAAGAACGGCAACTACTTTGCCCACACCTTGAACAATACGGTGGTGGCTCCGCCGCGTATGTTGATTGCCTTCTTGGAGAACAACCTCCGCGCCGACGGCAGCGTGGCCATCCCGAAAGCATTGCAGCCCTACATGGGTGGAAAAACTGAAATCAAATGATTAGGTCACAAAACTTTCAAAACCTTCAAAACTTGTTTTTGTGGGATGGCGGCACCCAACTGGGTTGCCGCCGGAAAGCAGGTCAATTGGCTGCTTTCCCACTTCTACGGTTGGTTTTGTGAGTTTTGTGGGTTTTGTGATAAAAAAGAAAACTATGGATATCTCTGTTGTTGTACCGCTGCTGAATGAAGCCGAGTCGCTGCCCGAGTTGGAGGCGTGGATCCGTCGGGTGATGGACGAGCATGGCTTCTCCTATGAAATCGTCTTCGTTGACGATGGCTCCACCGACAATTCGTGGGCCGTCATCCAACAGCTTTCCGAGGCCAATCCCAACGTGAAGGCCTTGCGCTTCCGCAGGAACTATGGCAAGTCGCCAGCGCTGAACGAAGGCTTCAAGGTCGTTGAAGGCGACGTGGTCATCACCATGGATGCCGACTTGCAAGACAGCCCGGACGAAATCCCCGAACTCTACAAGATGATCAAAGAGGACGGTTACGACCTCGTATCGGGCTGGAAGAAAGTGCGTTACGACTCCAAGATTGCCAAAAACATCCCCTCCAAGCTCTTCAACTGGACCACGCGAGTGATGTCGGGCATCAAGTTGCACGACTTCAACTGCGGCCTGAAAGCCTATCGCAACGAGGTGGTGAAGAGCATCCAAGTGTATGGCGAGATGCACCGTTACATCCCTGTCATCGCCAAGATGAACGGTTTCAGCCACATCGGGGAGAAGGTGGTCCACCACCAGAAGCGGAAATACGGCTCGAGCAAGTTCGGCATGAGCCGTTTCGTGCGCGGCTATCTCGACCTGTTGACCATCGGCTTCATCTCGAAGTTCAGCAACCGCCCGATGCACTTCTTCGGCCTGCTTGGTTCGATCACCTTCCTGATTGGATTCGTCATCGCCATCTATTTAGCCTGCATCCGTCTGTTTGCCCACGCCTACGGCATGACGAACCGACCGTTGTTCTATTTCGCGCTGTTGGCCATCATCATCGGCGTGCAGCTGTTCTCGACGGGTTTCCTCGCCGAAATGGTCACCTCGACGCAGCGCGACAAACGGGTATATTCCATATCGGAGCGTATCAATGTTGTATGAAAAAAGCCACCGTATGGTGGCTTTTTTTCGTATTACTTCGTTATTCAATACAAATCGTCAATGTTGCCGTCGAAGCCCTCGTCGAAGCTGTCGCCAAACTCGTCGGCAAACTCGTCCTCGTCGAATTCGTCCTCAAACTCGTCGAAGGGCGAATCGTCGGCAAAGTCGTTGTTCTCCCAGTCGAAGTCGCGTTCCAAGCGTTCTTCGTCAAAAGCCTCTTCCTCTTCGTGGCCGCTGATGAAACTGCTGATTTCGTCGTCGCTCATCTTGTCGAAGTTGACATCCAACAGGGCCGAATCGTTGATGCTGCGGTTCATCGATTTCAGTTCGCGCATCACCGAAGGCGATACATAGAACTCGTCGATGTTCTCTTCGCAGTATTTCAGGTACTTGGGGTCTTTTTGATACACCTCGGCGATGGTCATGCCCTCGTATTTCCCGAAGGTGAAAACGGCATCAATGTCATAAAACTTCATTTCTTTTGCTTTTTGATAGTGTTCTTTTCCGTTGTTTTGAGGCGCAAAAATAGTCAAATTTTCAGCATGGCAGCCTTTTTATTCCTATTTTTGCGCTTTAAAACCTCAAAACCATGAGCCCAAGCACCATTCTTCTTGTTTTTTTGGCCTACACGGTCCTGTTGTTTGTCGTTTCGCACTTCACATCGAGGAAATCCGATAATGCCGCCTTCTTCCGTGGCAACAAGAACTCGCCGTGGTTTGTGGTGGCCTACGGCATGATTGGCGCCTCTTTGTCGGGCGTCACTTTCATGTCGGTGCCGGGTGGCGTGTATACGGGGCAGTTCACCTATATGCCCTTGGTGTTGGGCTATGTGCTTGGTTATGCGGTGATTGCGCTCTTTTTGTTGCCTTTGTATTACCGGCTGAACCTCACTTCCATCTATACCTATTTGAATATGCGTTTCGGGCCCAAGTCGGAGAAGACGGGCGCGGCGTTTTTCATCCTGTCGCGACTTTTGGGCTCGGCCTTGAGGATGTATCTCGTTGTGTTTGTGCTCTATGAGTTCGTATTCAAGGCATGGGGAATACCGTTTTGGGTGCCTGCGGTCATCTTCATCGCCATCATCTTGCTGTATACCTTCAAGGGAGGCATTAAGACGGTGGTGTGGACCGATACCTTGCAGACCACATTCTTGCTACTGGCAGCTTTTTTGACTGCGTTCTATATCCTCCGTAACCTGCATCTTTCGTTGGGCGACCTGTTGCAATCGGCTTCCGAACGGGGCTATACCAAGATGTTCGAGACCGACTGGGCACACAACAAGTTCTGGGTCAAGCAGGTGCTGGCGGGAATGTTCATCACCATCACCATGACGGGCCTGGATCAGGACATGATGCAAAAGAACTTGACTTGCAAAAACTTGCGCGATGCCCAAAAGAATGTGATGACGTCGAGTTTGCTTTTCGTGGTGGTCAATGCCTTGTTCCTTTGTTTGGGCGCGGCCTTGATCTATTATGCCCAAGCCACGGGATTCCAATTGCCTGTGAACGAGGCTGGCGTGGTGGTCAACGACAAGATCTTCCCTTCGGTGGCCTTCTCGCTGAGCAAGTTTACGGCGGTGGTCTTTGTCGTCGGCTTGGTGGCGGCGGGCTATTCCAGTGCCGACGGGACGCTAACAGCCTTGACCACAACGTTTTGCTTCGACTTCATGCACTTCGACAGGAAGCAGATGCCCGAGCAGCAGGTCACGAAATACCGCAAATGGGTGCATGTGGGCTTTGCCTTGCTTTACTTGTTGGTTATCATCGCGTTCCGGCCGTTCCACAACGAATCGCTGATTGACAAGGTGTTCGACATCGCGGGATTCACTTACGGGCCTTTGTTGGGCTTGTATTCCTTTGGCCTTTTCATGAAAAACCGGAAGGTCGTCGACGGGGCCGTACCTTACATTGCCGTTGCGTCGCCTGTCGTCAGTTACCTCCTCAAGATGTATTCGCGGCAGTTGTTTGGCGGCTATCAATTCGGGTTCGAGATATTGATTGTCAACGGATTGCTGACATTTTTGGCTTTGTTGGCGTTCAGCCACAGGGAAAAAAACGCCAAGGCTTGAGGGAATTGAAGAAAAATATGTACTTTTGGAGTTTGAATTAAAACCGTATAGAAATGAACAAGTTTGTCACAAAATTCTTATTGGCTCTGTTGGCCATGACTGCTATGGCGGGTCAGGCGCGGGCGCAATTCACCACGACTTTTGCCAAGAACGTCACACCGGGGCAGCAGAACGGCTTGTATTATTCCTTGCCGCAGACCATGCTGAAACTGGATTTCGTCATCGAAGAGACCGAGTTGGTGAAAGGTCCGCTCAGCGACTATGCCTCCAATTATTTTGAGATGGAGGATTATGTGGAATATGAAACCACTGAGTATCAATTGCTTGATGTGAAGATGTCGGCTGTTGCCAATCCCGACCCCAATGCGTTGTTTTTCGTGACGATAAACAGCGCGAGAGGTGGTAGCAAGGCGCAATTCGACGTGATGCCGAATGGTATCATCCGCAGCGTGGGCATCGGCAATGCGACGGAGGCCGAGGCCGAGACGCCTGTTGTTGCAGCAGCGGAGCCTCAATCCTGCTGCCAAGCCGAAACCGCCTTTGGCACGGGCTTCACCGGCCTGATGACGGCTGGGAAGAGTAACGCCCAGTTGGCCAAAGAGGTGGCCGACCAGATTGCGGAGATTCGCAAGGCCAAGTTCTACCTGATTTCGGGCGATGTCGAGATGGCCTCCAACCCCGAGACGTTCAGCGCCATGTACAAACGCTTGGACGACATGGAGAAGGAATACACCAGCCTGCTTTTGGGCAAGCGTGTCGTCAGGCAGGTGGTGACGACCGTGTATGTGATTCCGAACAAGGAAGTCGTCACGCAAACCGTGGCCAAGTTCTCCGAAACCGACGGCCTTACGGTGGGTACCGGCGGATCGGGCAGCATGATAACGGTGCAAACCCTTTCGCTCAACACCACGGCGGCCATCAACGCACCGAGCCAGTCGGCGGTGGAGTCGATGTCGTATGAGAACAAGGTGTTTTACCGCATTCCCGAAACGGCCAACGTGAAAGTGGCTATTGACGGACATACCTTGATAGAGGAACGCTTGATTGTCAATCAGTTGGGTGCTTTGCTGACGGCTCCCGTCACCAACGCGAAATTGGTTTTCGACACCGAGACGGGACAAATTGTGAATATGAGGATGCAGTAATCAAAGGGCTTCCTTGATTCGCACCAATTGCTGAAGCAACTTTTGAGCCAAGTCTAAGCGGAGCATGTTGGCCCCGTCGGACTTGGCTTTTTCAGGCTCTGGATGCACCTCCATGAAGATGCCGTCGGCACCCGCTGCGATGCCTGCCTTGGCGATGAGGCCGATGAGTTCGGGTTTTCCTCCCGTGACGCCGCTGCTTTGGTTGGGTTGTTGCAAGGAATGCGTAACATCCAGTATTACAGGCACTTCAAACTGCTGCATGGCGGCGATGTTACGGTAATCGACCACCAAATCCTGATAGCCGAACATCGAGCCGCGCTCGGTAAGCATCACCTTGTCGTTGCCCGACTGACGCACCTTCTCGACGGCAAAGCCCATCGCCTCGCCTGAGAGGAACTGCCCTTTCTTGATGTTGACGGCCTTGCCTGTTTTGGCGGCGGCCACAAGGAGGTCGGTCTGACGGCAGAGGAAAGCCGGAATTTGCAGGACGTCGACGTATTCGGCTGCCATCGGTGCTTCCTCGGCGGAATGGATGTCGGTCACCACGGGAACCTCAAATTCCTGCCTCACTTTTTGCAGCACTTTCAGCGCTTTCTCGTCGCCGATGCCGGTAAAAGAATCCAGTCGTGAGCGGTTGGCTTTTCGGTATGAGCCTTTGAAAACCAATGGAATGTCAAGTTTTTGGCAGATGTTTTTCAAGGTCTCGGCGATGAAGAGGGGCGAGGTCTCGTCCTCGATGACGCAAGGGCCGGCCAAGAGGAAGAAGCGGTCGGGACGGAGGTTTTTCAGAAAATCGAAGTTGGTGGTGTCCATAGTGGGAATTTTTTGCAAAGATAGAACTATTTCTTAAAACGCGGATGATAGCTGGTTAGTGTGTCGCGGAGCAATTCGTCGGAGATATGCGTGTAAATCTCCGTGGTGCTGACGCTTGCGTGGCCGAGCATCTGCTGGACGGCGAGCAGATTGGCGCCGCCTTCAAGCAAGTGTGTGGCAAAGCTGTGCCTGAATGTGTGCGGACTGATGCTTTTGGTGATGCCGTTTTTCTCGGCCAAGTCCTTGACAATCAGGAAGACCATTTGCCTTGTCAAGCCTGTGCCTCGGCTGTTGAGGAAGACCGTGTCGGTGAATTTGGGCTTGGGCGTGATGTGGAGCCTTGCCCCGTCAATATACTGAAACAAGATTTTCAGGCTGCTGTCGCCGATGGGCACGAGGCGTTCCTTGCTACCTTTGCCGAAGATGCGGAGGAAACCGTCGTTGCGGTATATGTCGCTGACTTGCAATCCAATGAGTTCCGAAACGCGCAGTCCGCAGCCGTACATCACCTCGATCATGGCCTTGTTGCGGTGGCCGTTGGGCAGGCTCAGGTCGATGCTGTCGATCATCTTTTGGATTTCCTCGTAGGAGAGCACTTCGGGGAGATGGCGACCCAGGGTGGGCGAGGATATGAGCAGGGTAGGGTCTTTGTCGGCGATTCCCTCTTGGGTCAGGTAACGCCAAAACGACTTCAGCCCCGACAGGATGCGGGCTTGCGAGGTGGCTCCGATGTTCAAGTCATAGAGATAGGCAAAGAAATTCTCGATGGTTTCTTGCTTGATTTCCTCGATGTTGGTTGAAAGGCTTTGGGCTTCAAGGTATTGTAAGAACAGGTTGACATCGTGGCAATACGCCTCCACGCTGTTGTCGGACAGCGAAAGCTCAAGCCGGAGATGGTCCGCGTAGTGCTTGATGAGGTTGGGGGTGAGGCTATATGTCTGTTTTTCTGCCATAAGTTTGTTTTGGCAAAAATACTTCTTTTTTTCGTGGTGGCATTCGGCAGTTGCGCCAATTACGAAACTTTTGTTATCTTTGCGGCATAAAACATCCAATCATGGCAACCATACGCAAATACCCCGTTGGCATACAGGCATTAATGTTGAATCTTGAACAATTATAAAATAATGGACATGAACTCAAAGAATGAAATTGAAAAAAGAATGATTAATGATGCAATAGAGCAATTCTCCAACAATTACATTGACAAAATAGTTGGAGAGAAGATGACAAATTACTCTATTGAAGACATTCGAACTGCTTTTGTCAAAGGAGCAGAATGGATGAAAGATTTTTTGGATGTGAAAAACATGTTGTGGTCAAAATTAATTTAGAGTGCAGATGCCCGACGCGACCTATGTTTTCGAGTTGAAGGTGAACGGCACGGCACAGGAAGCCTTAGACCAAATCAACAGCCGAGGCTATTTCCTGCCCTACGAGACCGAAGGCCGCGAAGTGGTTAAGGTGGGTGTGCAGTTCGACAGGGAAACGATGACCATAGGGGAGTATATGATCGGTTGACAGACAAATGTTTAATAACCAATTAGAAGTTGCGCCCGACACGGATTTAGGGAATAAACGATGAAATCAACTCTTTATTTGTCATTAATTGTATTCGTTTTTCTGTATCTAGCATCTTGTTCGAACAATATTGATTGCCAAGATGAAACCCACCCACATTTGGTTGATTTAGGTTTGCCGAATGGCACCATGTGGGCATGTTGTAACGTCGGTGCTAATTCATGTGAAGATATAGGTGGTTATTATGCATGGGGAGAGACCTCTGTGAAGTCTATTTACGATGAAATCCACTATCAGCATAATGAGGTTTCGAATCGGATTCCTCAACGAATGAGGAATATTGCCGGTTCAAAATTCGATGTTGCAAGCGTGAGGATGGGGTCAATGTGGACTATCCCAACCTCAGAACAGTGGAATGAACTTATTGATTATTGTAAATGGGAATGGGTAAAGTGCAGGGGACGGCAAGGATGGAAGATTACAGGTCCTAACGGGAATCAGATATTCCTTCCTGCAGGTGGCATGAAAGGCGGTAATGATTGTTACAGTAAGGATGATCATGGGTATTATTTGACCTCCGATTACGATCCCTCTGATGATAGTCCTTACCAGTTTTTTACCAATGGCGGTTGCCGTGAAATAAGATCATCTGGTGGTTACCGAGCTTATGGTCATAATGTGCGTGCGGTTGGAAAGTAGCTAAGTCCATTCTGCCACATAGGCCTTGATTAGGGATGCCATAGAGGATTGTTTCAGCAATCAAGAACAATGCTTGAATAATACTATATAAATAGAATAGACCATCAACAATAAACATACAAAAGTTGTGCCCGACACGGATTTAGGGTGTGAGATTATGAGTATGGGTGACAAAAAGTATCTGTCAAAAGCAAAGATGGAAAACGACTTTTTCCGTTTTTTCATTGAGACGATGGTTGAGGAGATTGTAGTGAATGACAAGCCTTTTGACTTGTACAAGGAACAGTTGAAAAAGCTTTGTACGGCTGAAGGGGTCGATTACGATAATTTGGAATGTGACCTTGAGGATTTTATCCAAACAATGCAAATAGGTTTAAGGGGAGATCCTTATGCTGGAGCATTAGGTATGGCTATCGTTTTCAAAGATTGTGAAGAATGCTATGTTAGCGAAGAGAAAGTGGAGGAAATATGCGAGAAAATGGCTAACTTTGGAGGCAAAATGTAGCTGTTTAACTAAATGACTAACAATAATAACCAATTTAGAAGTTGCGCCCGACACGGATTGAGGACACAAAACAAAAACCACGGAGCAAGAACCTCTCACCCCGTGGTTTTTTCGTTTAGGCATCAGCCTAATCAATCCAAAGTGTGGATTACGAGTCCCGAGCGCAGTTTAGGCTCGAACCAAGTGGTCTTGGGAGGCATGATGTTGCCGGTGTCGGCGATGTCGATGATCTGCTTCATGCTCACGGGATAGAGCGCGAAGGCGACCTTCATTTCACCGCTGTCCACGCGACGCTTCAGTTCGCCGAGGCCACGGATGCCACCCACGAAGTCGATGCGCTTGTCGGTGCGCAAGTCCTTGATGCCCAGAATCTTGTCCAAGACAAGGTTGCTGAGGATGGTGACGTCGAGCACGCCGATGGGGTCGTTGTCGTCGTAGGTGCCGGGCTTGGCCGTCAGGCTGTACCACACGCCTTCGATGTACATCGAGAAGTTGTGGAGCTTGTTGGGCTTGTACTCGGTGTCGCACTCGCAGTGGCAGGGGAACTCGCAGTTGCACTTGCCGCCGTCCTTGGTGCAGTTGCACTTGCATTCGATGTCGAAGTTCTCTTGCAGGGCCTTGAAGAAGTCCTTGGTGCTGAGTCCGTTGAGGTCTTTCACGACGCGGTTGTAGTCGATGACGTTCAGCTGGTTGTCGGGGAAGATGACGGTCATGAAGTAGTTGTACTCCTCCTTGCCGGTGTGGGCGGGGTTCTTTTCCTTCTTCTCCTGTCCGACGAGGGCTGCTGCTGCGCTACGGTGGTGACCGTCGGCGATGTACATGGCCGGCACCTTCTTGTCGAAGAGTTCGACCAGGCGGGCTATGGTGGCCTTGTCATCGATGATCCAGAAGCGGTGGCCGAAGCCGTCTTCCTTGGCGATGAAGTCATAGACGGGCTTCTCGGCGGTGACCTTGCTCACGATGGTGTCGATTTCAGCCACGGCGGGATAGGCGAAGAACACGGGCTCGACGTTGGCGTTGGTGAGGCGGACGTGCTTCATGCGGTCTTCCTCCTTGTCCTTACGGGTCAGCTCGTGCTTCTTGATGATTTTGTTGACATAGTCCTCGCTGTAGGCGCAGGCCACGATGCCATATTGCCAGTGGGCGTTGGCCTCGGTGGGGTTCATGCTTTGGGCATAGATGTAGAGTTTCTCTTCCTCGTCTTGCTTGATCCATCCGAAGTCCTTGAAGCTGTTGAAGTTCTCGACGACTTTCAGATAGGTTTCGAGGTCGCTGTCCTTGTGGCCTTCGGGCAGGTCGATTTCGGCCTTGGTCACATGGAGCAGGCTGTAGGGGTTGCCTTCGCATTCCTTGCGTGCCTCTTCGGTGTTCAGCACGTCGTAGGGGCGTGAGGCCAATTTCTGGACGATGTCCACGCCGGGACGCCATCCTTTGAACGGTTTGATAACTGACATTGTATTAGGGTTTTAATGATGTTTCGTTAGGTTGTTTTCGTCGACAATCATTCTTCAAGGGCGTTGACTGCATCGTGTTTCTGAAAAGAAATGATCAGGGCGCCGACCATCTTGGTGAGTTCCATCAACTCGTTGCGGATGTCGCCTTCTTGGGTTTCGTCGATCAAATGTTGCTTGGCGGCCAAGGTGTTTATCGCCACGCATTTGCCGATGCTAACCTTGGCACGTTGCAGGTCTTCAATGAAGGCTGCCCTCGTGTTGGCTGAGCCTTCGATGAGGCAGTTGGAGATTTGCATGGCTTCGTTGACGAAACGCTCCAACAGCAGGCGATGGGCCTCGGTCTGGCAGGTGTTGCCCAAAGAGAGGATGGCGTTGGTGAAGTCGACGGACTTGTGGTAGATGCGGAGTCCCTCAAACTTGAAGAAGTTGATTGCTTTTGTGTTTTCAGGAATCATTATCAGGCAATTAAGGAAAAGACACCACAAGCCACGCTTGCGGTGTCTTTCGCGGTTCGTTGGTTTACTTGTTCACTTGGAAACGGCGGTTGCCGGTCTTGAAGAAGTCGGCAATCTGGTTGGCGGC
>CALFIT010000122.1 GCA_937877465.1 uncultured Bacteroidales bacterium
TCATCGTCCGCAGCAACACGCACTACGACCGCGACACGCTGCTTACCGAAGTGACGCATGAATATGTGTACCAAGAAAACGGCATCGTCTATTGGTGGAACAAGGAATTGCAGGAGTTTACCACACTCTACAACCTCAATGCCAATGCGGGCGACGAATGGGAAATCAAGGTGGGCACAAGCAGCATCATCATGCATGTTGATAGCGTGGATTATTATTTGTATGGTGAATCAACCCACCGAAGGCTCCATGTGAGCGACATAGAAGACCTTTTCGGCGGCGAAATCGTGTGCGACATCGGCCACTTCACCAGCTTCTTCCCCGAGCGCCTGATGACGCGGAACAAAGGCTATCGCGTGACTGGACTGCGCTGTTATTGGGTTGATAGCAATCTGGTTCTCTCCATCGCTCGCCACGACTGCGATGCCATCTTTGCCGAACTGCATAACGGCGTGGAGGAAGACGGCCTTTCGACAGGCTCAGGGGGCTTCACCGTCTATCCCAATCCCGCCAACGGCGTTTTGACCGTATCTGTACGGCTGCCACAATGTGACAGCCCTACAATGGGACAAACCGAATACCGCATCACCAACCTCATGGGGCAAACCCTGCATCAAGGCACGATAACCGCCGAAACCCAACGGATTGACATTGAACCGCTGCCAGCGGGGATGTATTTCATTTCCATCGGTGACGAAACCCTGAAATTCGTGAAGCGATGAAAATGCGACACCTATTAATGACAGCCTTTCTCTTGGTGGCATGCCTTACGGCCTGTCACCAAGAGACGCGCCTCAAGGAAGCCGAAGCCCTGTTTCGGCAAGGCCTTGGGCAACGCGCCGACAAGCAGTCGGAGGCCGCCGCCGAGTCGTTCAGTCAGGCATTGCTTGCCGTCGAGCGTTGTGACGCTCGCCATCCCGAAGTGCAGCGGCTGAAAGGCCAAATCGAGGACAACCTCGGCTTCTGCTATTGGAAGCATGAGCTGTTTGAGGAAGCCCTGCCGCTCCACACCGATGCCGCCAACCTGTTTCGCGCCCTCGGCGACGACACCTTATTAATGACCGCTTTGCGCAACTGCGGTCGGGCGGCGGCCTCGTTGGGCGACATCGACGCGGCCGAACGGCATTACGACGAAGCCCTCCGGCTTGCCACGACGCTCAACGACAAGACGATGCAATGCGACATCCTCTTGGAATCGAGCCGCGACGTGCTGTTGGAAAAGGAAGACTACAGCCGAGCCATCGAGCACGTCAGCCAAGCCTTGGCAGGCGGTGCCGAGGCCGCCCCATGCCACCTCACCTTGGGCTTGGCACACTATTACCTCGAACACGACAGCCTCGCCCTGTATCACCTCGGCGAGGCCACCCGCAGCGACAAGGCAGGCATCCGAATGTCGGCCTACCAAGCCCTGTATTACCTCCATCAGATGGAAGGCGACTACCAGCAAGCCCTTGAATGCCACGAGCTTTTCAACGAGAACATGATGCAGGCCGACCGCGAGCACCGCAGCGAGCAGGTGCAGCGCATCAAGGCGGAATATGACTTGCAGATGCAGAAAAACAACCTCGAAGCAGAGCAAAAGCTGAAGAGCCTCTATCTCTACCTCATCCTTGGCCTGCTCCTCGTAGTGCTGGCCATCGTACTGCTGCTCCTGCGCCAGAAAACGCTGAACGCCAAGCTGAAAGCCGAGGAGATGAAGAACCAGATGGAAATAGCTTTGAAGAAAAACAAGGTGTATGTGACCGCCTTAGCCCTCACCGAGCAAATCACCGCCTCAACCCTCGACTTCGACCTGAAGGAAAACGAGTGGGACGACTTCGTGACGCTCATCGACAAGGTTTATGGCGACTTCACGAAGCGGCTCGTGGCGCAATATCCCGCCCTCACCAAGAGCGACCTGCAAATCTGCTGCCTCACCAAACAGGGCTTCAGCAACCAAGTCATCTCCATCCTGATGAACCTGCAAACCAACAGTTACGCCCGCCGCAAGTCGCGCATCAAGCAAGAGAAGATGAACGGCTTGGAGGACGAAAGGAGCTTCGAGGAAATCATCAACTCGTTATAAAGGCCTATCATTCCGATAGCATCATAAAAATTCCATCATGTGATTTTTATGATGCTGTTTTTATGATGTTTTTGGCATGATAAAAATAAAATGATTACCTTTGCAGCAAAAATAACGCACCATGATTTACAATCCGTTCATTACTTCGGGTTATGTTTCGCCTGGGTATTTTTGCGACCGCGAAGAAGAAACCCGACAACTTACCCTTGACATTCAAGGACATAGCCACATTGTCCTGATTTCGCCCCGACGCATGGGAAAAACAGGTCTCATTGAGCATTGCTTCAACCAAGAGGCCATCAAGAAAGAATTTCACACCATTTTCATTGACATTTATTCCACCCTAAATCTCAACGACTTGGTTTTCATGCTGGGCAACAAAATCTGCAAAAGTCTCAAAAACAGAGACAAACAGTTACTGGAAAAATTTGTCCAAATAGTGAAATCCATCCAATTCACCATCGGTTTCGACGAAGCAGGCATGATGAATGGCTCTTTCGGCTTAGGCGACATCAAAGACACTCAGAAATCGTTAGAGGAGATTTTCCAATATTTGGAAGAGGCCAAACGACCTTGCGTTGTGGCCATCGATGAGTTCCAACAAATCGAGAAATACCCTGAAAAGAATGTGGAAGCCTTGCTACGCACCCACATCCAGCACTGCAAGAACGCGACTTTCATCTTTGCAGGAAGCCAAAGGCACACCATCCAAAACATGTTCACTTCGGCCTCAAAACCTTTCTACAACAGTTCGAACATCATAAGCCTCGGTGCCATCCCGAAAGAAAAATACGCCAAGTTCGCCTCGCAAAAGTTTTCCGACTTTGGAAAGGATTGCCCGATTGAACTGATTGAGGACCTCTACGACCAGTTGGAAGGACACACTTGGTACATGCAGGCGGTGCTTTACCTCGCCTTCTATATGACCGAAAAGGAGTGCAGTCAAACCATCATCGACGACGCCTTGAAGAAAAAGGTGGCCGACAATGCCAACGTTTTTGAATCCATGTATTACGGCCTGAACGAGCGCCAACGCGCAGTGCTGAAAGCCATCGCCATCGAAAACAAGGCCTCGCAAATGCAATCGGTTGGTTTCATCCAAAAACACGGACTGGTTTCGGCAAGTTCCGTCCAATCAGCCATTAAACAGTTGTTGGACAAGGATTTGATAACAAAAGAAGGCAATGCTTATCGGGTCGATGACCGCTTCTTTGGAATGTGGTTGAAAAGTTTCTAATCACCTCACATTCTCCTTCAGTCGGTCGGCGATGCGCTTCTTCAGTTCATAGTACATCTGCTCGGTGTCGCTGCGCTTGTTGGGCTTGTAGAGATTGGGGTATTTGCAGTCTTCGAGCTTGTATTCCAACTTGTTGAACGGTCCAGAAATCTTCAGTCCGAGGCGCACGGGCAGCGGCGACTGCGTCACCGAAAGGTGGTATTCGCCCGATTGGTCGAGGTTCATGCGGCCATCCACCGTCACCTTGTACTTCCCGATGGCGATTTGCGAAGGCCACAGGTCGATCTCGTTCTTGAAGGCGGTAAGTTGCACATCGAGGCTGTCGACGCGATACTCGCCGTTGGTGCTCACGTCGAGCATGTCGGTGATCTTGGTGAAGGTGAACTTGTCGTTCACGGTCAGGTCGCGGCCTTCGATGTCGGCGGCGGCACGCAAGGTGGAAATCTTGGGTTCGTAGTTCGACTTGAGGTTGGTCTCGGCCCCAATGTGGAACTCGGCCTCCCCGTCGAAGGTCTTCAGCATGGGCACGAGCGTGTCGATGTAGGGAATCATGCTCAGCAGGTCGTTGATTTGCACGTCGAGAAGGTGGAAATCCATGGCGAGGAAGAGGTTGTTCTTGCGCGGCGACTGGTACATGGCGGTGAGTTGCATCTCGGCGGCCTTGTTGGTGAAACCGATCTCCTGCAAAATCAAGGTGCCGTCCTTCACCGTCATCGAACCGCTGAGGTTGTTCAGGTCGAAGTTGTCGTAGAGTGCCTTCTTCGTCTTGATGCCAAAGGTGAAGTCGATGCCTTCGGGCACCATAAAGGGATTGTCCTCCTCCTTGTCTTTGGCAGCCGATGCTTCGGCAGGCTCATCGTCCGACCGACCCAAGCCACTCGTCAAGTCCATAATCTCGTTGATGTTCAGCATATCTGAGGTAAGCTGCAACTCACCTTTCATCAGGTTTTGATGGTCCTCGATCCATTCCTTCACGCCAACGACGCTCCCTTGCAGGCTCAGGTCTGACTGCCCGATGCGGAACGTGCTCTTCTTGAAGTCAAGCTCATGCGCGTTGAACAGGAAGTCGATGTTGCTGATGCGGATGGCCTCATCTAAGCCGTCCACATGCACCACGGCGTTGCCAAGCATGAAATCGGCGGCAGGATTCCATTGGTTGAAGAAGTCTGTCTTGCTCTTGTCCTGCTTTACCGATGCGTTGACTTTCAACGAGTTGGTATTCAGCCCATAGGCTTTCCCCATCGAGGCCACAACCTCCTTGCCGTCGAGCGTGACGCGGGCGTTCAAGCCTTTCGACGCTTTTTCGGGCGTGGTCACCAAGGTGATGGTTGGGGCGTTGAGATGAGCATTTATCGAATCGTAAACCACATCCAACTTGCTGAAACTCAGGTTGGCATTCAGAAGCATCTGCTCCAAGTCGCCTTTGAGGTTGTCGGCGGCCAACTTGATGTCGGGATGCCGCAAATCGGCCTCGATGCCTTTCCCGACTTGCGCCTTGAGTTGCTCCGACGCAAGCGCGACATAGGCACCTTTTTGTCCCTTCATCTTGCTCGAAGCGGGCAAGGCGAGGTTCACGTTGAGTTTGGGGGCCGAGGCGTGAATGGTGTCCATATCGAAGGCGAAGTCCTTGATTTTCAGGTCGGCTTGGGCGTTGAGGCGATTCAGATTGTAGTCTTTCAGCGACTTCATCAGCTGGTCGACGGTGAAATTGGTGGTCAAATTCAAGTCGGTGCGACCATTCAGTTTCATCTTCTTCGGCAGGAAGCCTTTGATGTCGGTCATTGGCACGTCGCCTTTCACCTTCAACTTCAGTCCGATGTCGCCCAACAGGTCGTCCACCACACCGCTCACGTTCAAGTCGCTACGGTTGAATTTGGCGTTCATACTATTGACCGTCACGCTGTTGGCATCGGAATTCAAATCCAAATCTAAGTCGGCGTCGAGATTGATTCCCGTAATCGGATAAGGCAGGCTTGGCACGTTCACCGTGGCGTTTTCGGTCTCGATTTGGGCCATGATTCTGGGCATGAGGCTGTCGTTGTAAACGCCCCTCACTATCGCATCTTCGACGCGCAATTTTCCGGCATATTCAATGCTGCTGAGGCGGTTTTGCAACTTCTCAGGCAGGTAAGTCAGCACGTCTTCGATGATTAAAGTATTGGTAAACAAGTTAATATCCAAATCAATATCCTTGTTTTCCTCCATTTTGGCATTGCCTCTCACCGTGATTTCATATTGGTTCAAACCAATTTCCAAATCGTCAAAACGGGCTTTCTTACGGTTCAAGTCCAGATTCAAATAGGTTCCCAAATTCAAGGTATCGTGCTCCAAATAGGTCTCGTTCAACGTTAGGCAAATGTCGGGCGTATGCAAATCAAGAAGACAGTCCAAGATTTCATTTTGCTCCAAACTGCCATCAAAATCGAATTCCAAATTGTTGATAGACAAAGCGATGTCGTTCATAAGGAACGACAATGACGAAGCCTTAAGGTTGAGCTCGGCATCAATGGTATCGTTCACCATGCCCCCTTCCAAATCAAGATTGAGGCCTCGGGCTTGAGCCGTCATTCCATTTCGGTCATCGGTATAAAACAAAGTCGAGTTTTTCAGCTTTACCTCCTCAATGTCAACAAGATAATCAAAAGAAGAACTTGTCGTGTCGTTGTCCTCTTTCGTGTTGAACACATCGAGGTTGCTATTCCCGATGGAGTCCGTATACAGGTTGACGAAAGCGTGTTCCAAAGTGCATTTCCTGACCACTATCTCCTTCTCTTTCAAGAACTTTTTGGCATCGACCACCACAACTAAATTGTCGATATTGGCCAAGGTGTCGGAAGGCGAACCTGCCATGGGGTTGATGAGTGCCACGTTCTCGATTTCCACGCCCACATTGGGGAAAGTCTTGAACAGGGTCAAGTCGGCCTTGCCCAACTGTACCTCGCAGGTAACAAACTTCGGCGCGTATTTCCTGACCATCTTGGTGAGCTTGCCCGACGAAGTGACCACAGCCACGGCGACGATGGCCACGATGAGCACCAACCCGACCAAGGAAGCCAATGTTATTCCCGTGATTTTCAATGCCTTTTTCATG
>CALFIT010000123.1 GCA_937877465.1 uncultured Bacteroidales bacterium
GCCTCTACGCGGCGGAAGATGTCGTCCTTGTCGGTGGGGCGCACCTCGGCGTGCCACTTGAAGCCGGGCAGATAACGCGACGACTCGTCCAAATCGCTTTCGGGATACATGGTCTCGTTGATGGTTTTGAACGACTTGATGATGTCGACGCCGTTGTTTTTCATCTCGACGACCATCGTCTCGGAGTCCGACACGTCGATGCCGATGAGCGAGCCGTCGTCGTCGCGGATCCAATAGATGGTCTCGGCCTTGGTTCCGTCCACGCTGACGCGCCGGATGTTGCCGTCCTTGAAGCGCGAGGTGATGTCGGTGCCCTTGATTTGGTTGTAGCCCTCGATGGAGTCTTGCGAGATGATGAAGCCGTTGCCCTTTTGCAGCACCCATTCGATGCTTTGGTCTTTGAGTTTGATGTCGATGTCGGTGCCGGTCAGCTGGCTGTCTTCGGCCCACAGGATGGGGTTGACGCGCATTCGGATGGTGGAGTCGGCCATGAGGTAGGTCAAGGTGTCGCATTTGCCCTGCATGTCTGACTTATAGAACCTTACGTTGCGCCGTGCGATGAGTTTCTCGACTTCTTCCTTTTGCTTGTCGAAATACATGAACAAGGTGTCGCCGTGGATGTAGAGCGAGTCGCCGCCGTCGTAGCTGATGGCGTATGCGCTGTCGGTAGCGAAACTGAAGCCCCTATCTTCCCACATCTCGATATAATCGCCGCGCATGACGACCTTGTAGGAGGTGTCGATCATGTCGACGCGGTCGTAGGCCTTGGCCAAGCCACGATTGCGGTCGTAGAAGATGGAGTCAGACCACATCCGTTGTGTCTCGTTATGCATGAAAGGCCGTTGGAAAAGATGCACATGGTCTTCGTTCACAAGATAATAGCCCCGTTTCCCTTCCAGCACGTTCTCCTTATTAATGATGGTCGTTGGGCCTTCGAACCACATCTTCTCGATGCCCGTGTTATAATACAAGGTGTCGGTATACATTTGGTATTTCGGGCTGGTGACCTCCACATTCTCGAAAAACGAGAACTCTTTCATGCGGTCGCGATAATAACCATAATGGCTTTTCAGGGTCTTGTCGCCGCGATAGGTGGTCGCGCTGTCGGGATAGCAGGCCAAGTGCAGGTTGCGGTCGTAGGTGAGGTATTCGGTGAGCAAGGTCGTCGAGTCGTCCATCAGCTTCACGTTGTCGAAAAACTCCGCGAAGCGCGTATTGCCGTCATAATCAAGCAAGTCGCTGAAAATCTCGACGCTGTCGTTGACGATGATATGCACGTTTTGGAAGGCGTTGAAGCTGTTGGTCTTCTCGAAGAAATAGGCCGAGTCGCAATAGAAATAGGCCGAGTCGTGGCGCATCTTCACATGCCCGATGAGGCGTTGCACATCACCCATGCTTTTCGAGTAGACAGCCTTATCGTAATGCTCGATGTGGATGCGCGTCTTCTTGCGTTGCACGGTGTCTTGCTCCTGAGCCGCAACGAGTTGCGACAGCAGCAGGAAAAACGATGCTATGAGCCACTTTTTGCCTTTCATGGTGTTGATATAACGCGCAAAAGTACGATTATTGTCCGAATTGGGCAAAAAAGATGTGGAGACGGTGTGCACTCCGCCTCCACTGAACAATGTTTTCAAGATGATTACAAATTACATTGTCGTTTTTGCCCAAGTGTCCTTCAAGGCCACGGTGCGGTTGAAGACCAAATGGCCCTCGGTGCTGTCCTTGTCGACGGTGAAATAGCCAATGCGTTGGAACTGGAAGTGGTCTAACGGCTTGGCGTCGGCCAAATATTCCTCCACATAGCACACAGGACGCACCTCCAACGAGTTGGGGTTCATCATCGCCTTCATGGCTTCGAGCGAGGTCATGCCTTCGTTTTGCAGGCGGGCCAACTCGTCGCGGGGGTTCTCCACCTTCCAGAGTCGGTCGTACATGCGCACCTCGGCTTCCATGCAACGCTCGCAGCTCACCCAGTGGATGGTGCCTTTCACCTTGCGGTTGGCGCCGGGCATTCCGCTCTTGGTGTCGGGGTCGTACTCGGCATATACCTCCACCACCTCGCCGTTCTCGTCTTTCTTGCAGCCAGTGCAACGCACGATGTAGGCGTTCTTCAGGCGCACCTCGTTGCCGGGGGTCATGCGGAAATACTTCTTCGGGGCTTCCTCCATGAAGTCCTCTTTCTCGATCCACAGCTCGCGTCCAAAGGCAATCTTGTGGCTGCCGGCCGTTTCGTCTTCGGGGTTGTTGATGGCCTCCATCTCCTCAATCTGTCCTTCGGGATAGTTGGTGATGACTAATTTCACGGGGTTGACCACGGCGGCCACGCGGGTGGCGGTGGCGTTGAGGTCTTCGCGGATGGCGCTTTCCATCAGGGCGAAGTCGTTGAGGGCGTCGTATGTGGTGTAGCCGATCTTGTCGATGAACTTGTGGATGGCGCTCGGCGTATAGCCACGGCGACGGAAACCACATATCGTGGGCATTCGCGGGTCGTCCCAGCCGCTCACCAAGCCCTCGTTGACGAGGACGAGCAGGTTACGTTTGCTCAAAAGGATATAGTTGAGGTTCAGCTTGTTGAACTCGGTTTGGCGCGGGCGGTTGTCGTCCATGTTGTCGCCCTCGCCGCGAATCTCCTTGAGCCAGTCGACAAACAAATCGTAGAGCGGACGGTGCACCACAAACTCGAGGGTGCAGAGCGAGTGGGTGACGCCCTCGAAGTAGTCGCTTTCGCCGTGGGCGAAGTCGTACATCGGGTAGGCGTGCCACTTGGTGCCCGTGCGGTGGTGCGGCGTGTCGACCACGCGATAGATGATGGGGTCGCGGAAGTGCATGTTGGGGTTAGCCATGTCGATCTTGGCGCGCAGCACCATCTTGCCTTCACCAATCTCGCCGTTGTTCATCTTGTGGAACAGGTCGAGCGACTCCTCGACGGGGCGGTTGCGGTAGGGGCTTTCCACGCCAGGTTGCGTGGGCGTGCCTTTTTGGGCGGCAATCTCCTCGCTGCTCTGCTCGTCGATGTAGGCCTTGCCTCTTTTGATCAGTTCGATGGCGAAATCCCAGAGTTGCTGGAAGTAGTCGGAGGCGTAGTATTCGTTGCCCCACTGGTAGCCAAGCCATTGGATGTCCTCTTTGATGGCGTCGACGTATTCCATGTTCTCCTTGGTGGGGTTGGTGTCGTCGAAGCGCAGGTTGCACACGCCGCCGTGTTGTGCGGCGATGCCGAAGTCGAGGCAGATGGCCTTGGCGTGGCCGATGTGGAGGTAGCCGTTAGGCTCGGGGGGGAAGCGTGTCTGCACACGTCCGCCGTTCTTGCCGTTGGCTAAGTCTTCTTCCACCTTCGCTTCAATGAAATTGAGCGATTTCTTTTCTATGTTTTCTTCGTCTGGTTTTGTCATGGGTTTGTGTTTTAGCCCCCACACTGTCGTATGGGGTAATTGAAATGGTGTCTTTTCAAGACACTTCTGTCTTTAATACTCCTTGTACTTGTCGCCCGTCTTCTCGATGAGGATTTGGTAGTACTCGTCGCTGTATTTCGGGTGTTCGCTCTTGATGGGCGTGTATTTCTGTCCGGGCTGGGCGGGCTGGGCGGTGTTGACGTTGCCGTCCATGTACTTCATGAACAGTTCGTGGTAGAAGCGTTTCCACATCTCGCACAACTCATTGGCCGAGGTGCATGAGAAGTTGGTGAGTTCCTTCACCTGCGCTTCGCGGCCCTTGATGCCAAACACGCGCTTGTCCAAGGCGGGGACGACGCTCTCAACCCATTTCGTTTCCAACTCGCGCTGGCGCTTGCGGATTTCGGGGTGAATGTAGTCGTACTTGGTGTAGGCCCAGTTGCTCATCTGGTTGAAGGTCCAGAAGGCGGAGGTTTCGCTCCATTCGCTCATCGAGCCATTGCCTTCGCGGAAGCACTCGGGAATCTCGGTCATGCAGGTGTACATCGGGCAGTAGACGGTGTTGTCGGTGTCGTCGACGCCAAACCAGATGATGCCGCCGACGGGCCAGTCGTAGTAGCCACGGCATTGGGCGACGAAGCTGAAGCCGGTCTGCTGGGTGGCGGTGGTGCGCTCGTGGATGTAGGTCTGGCCGTTCACGTCAAACTCCATCGGACGCCAGCGGTAGGGGCAGTGGAACGGACCCGCGCCCACATCTTGCGCCATGTCGAGTTCGGTGCCTTCGAGGTGGTCGCGCATAAAGTCCATCATGTCCAAGACGCTCACCTTCTTGTTGGGCAGCACCCAGAGCGGCATACGGTTGGTCGGGAAGTTGTCGGGCGTTTGGCACATGCCGGCTGTGTAAGGCTGCACGCGCTTGATGTCGCGCCCCGTGGCATAGCCCCAATAGTCGGTCATGTTGTCGGTCACCTTGTTGAACATGGCCCACACGCGCAGGTCGCAGAAACGGGCACCGCTGAAATCGACGGGGTTATAGACGTCGGAGAACGAGAACTTGTCGTCGGGACCGTTGTAGAGCTTCATCTCCTTGGCGAAGCTGATCACGTCGTCGGCATACACGCAGTCGATGTTCTTGTCTTTGAAGAGCTTGTCAATCTGCTTGAAGGTGATGCTGGTCTTGTTCTTCTTGGCCAAGGGGAAGGTGGTGATGCGGGCTTGGTTGGCGTGACCGCTCACATAGCCGTCGGGGATGCGGCGGGCCACCCACACGGCGCCTTTGTTTTGCGGGCCTTTGCCGATCATTTCGAGGATCCACACCTCTTCGGTGTCGGCGATGGAGAACGACTCGCCCTCGCTGACGTAGCCGAAGTTGGCCACGAGTTCGCCCATCGTCTTGATGGCTTCGCGGGCGGTCTTGGCGCGTTGAAGGGTGATGTAAATCAGGCTGCCGTAGTCGATGATGCCTTGGCCTTCGTAAAGGCTTTCGAGTCCGCCGTAGGTCGTCTCGCCGATGGCAAGTTGCCATTCGTTCATGTTGCCGACCACGTTGTAGGTGTGCGCCACCTGCGGGATTTGGCCGCGAAACATGCCGCCGTCCCAGTCGTACACATCGAGCATGGCGCCGGCGGGCCAGTCGGTGGCGGGATAATGGTAGAGTTCGCCGTAGAGCACATGGCTGTCGGCGGCGTAGCTGATCATGCAGGAGCCGTCGGCAGAGGCACCTTTGGTGATGAGGAAATTGGTGCAGGCGTTGGCGTTCCCGAAGGAAAAGACAAGGGCCAAGGCCACGATTGCAGTGAATACTTTTTTCATAGTTTATGACTTTAATGATGCTTCCAAATTGAGCCTACAAAAATAGTAAAATGTTTCGTTGGGAAGCATACGAAATGTTCATTTGTTTGCATTTTCCTGAATTGCAGAAACATACCCGACAGCAAACGACAGCAAACGA
>CALFIT010000124.1 GCA_937877465.1 uncultured Bacteroidales bacterium
TTCCTTGGTTCCCTGTCGTCAACGACCACGAGAGCGTCGAGGTGTGGAGCGAAATAGGAATGGTGTTCCTGCTCTTCGCCATCGGCTTGGAGTTCAGTTTTAAGAAGCTGAAGAAACAGGCTGGCACTGTGGGCATTACGGCACTCACCGAACTCGTTTCGATGTGCATCATCGGCTTCGGGTTGGGCAAGGCCTTGGGCTGGAGCCAGATGGATAGCATCTTCCTCGGCGCCATGCTTTCCATGTCGTCGACGACGATCATCGCCAAGGCTTTCGACGACTTGAAGCTGAAAAGCGAGAAGTTCACGGGCAGCGTCATCGGCGTGTTGGTGGTCGAGGACTTGGCTGCCATCCTGATGATGGTGATTCTTTCCACCTTGGCGGTGAGTAAGGCTTTTGACGGCAGTCAGCTGATGTTTAGCGTGTTGAAGCTCGTGTTCTTCCTCTTGGTTTGGTATATCGGCGGCGTGTTCCTCATTCCGACCGTGCTGAAATGGGCACGCAAGTTCATGAGCGAGGAGACGCTGACGGTGTTTTCGGTCGGCCTTTGCTTTATGATGGTCGTCTTGGCCAATCTTGCGGGTTTCTCGTCGGCCTTGGGCGCGTTCATCATGGGCAGCATCTTGGCCGAAACGCTTGAGGCTGAGATGATCCACAAGCTCACCACACCCATCAAGAACCTGTTTGGCGCGGTGTTTTTCGTGTCGGTCGGCATGATGGTCAATCCGGCCATCTTGGTGCAGTATTGGTGGCAGATTTTGGTCGTCACGGTGGTCGTGGTGGTGCTCAAGTCGCTGAGTTCGGGCGTGGGCATGTTGCTTTCGGGCGACAACCTCCACAACGCCGTCCGCGCCGGGATGTGCTTCGGGCAAATCGGCGAGTTCTCGTTCATCATCGCCACGGTGGGCATGAGCTTCGGCGTCATCGACGACTTCCTTTATCCCATCATCGTTTCGGTGTCGATCATCACCACGTTCCTCACGCCTTATATGATCAAGGGCGGCGAACCGCTGTTCCATTGGATTGAAAAGAGGGTGCCCGCCAGTTGGACCTCGTTCTTCGCCAACAAGAGCAAGGACGTGAAGGAGAAGGACGGCAACCGCGTGACGATGAAGGCCTTCTTCGTCGGCCAAATGACCCGTATCATCCTCTATTCCACCATCATATTGGCTTTGATGATCCTCTCTTATTCCTTGCTCGAATTGGTGATGGGCTACCTGAAGCAACCCATTTCGGGACTCGTGGCCTTGGCCGTCACGTTGTTGGTCTTGTCGCCGTTCATTTGGGCCTTGGGCTTCAAGCGCGACGTGGACAAGGAGACGGTGAAGGTTATCGGGGCGAACAAGATGAACCGTCATGCGGTTCAGTTGCTGAATGGCATTCGCTTCCTGATGGCATGGCTCTTCACTACGCTGATTTTCAGGCATTACCTCAACGACGCTTTTTGGGCTTCCATCAATGTGCGAATGGACGACTTCATCATGGCCGTCGTCGCTGCGTTGGCCTATTTGCTCATTATGAAGGGCATCAGCCCGGTGATGAAATGGTACGAGCGCATCGAGGCGCGTTTCCTCGACAACATGAACAAGCGCCAGACCTTGCAGTCGTTTGTGGTGCCAGAGGTGTTGCAGGAGAATTTCGTCTTGGAGAAGATGACGCTGAGCAACAAGAGCGCCTACGTCGGCAAGCACATCCGCGAGTGCGACTTCTACCAGGCCTACGACGCGAGCGTGGTGAGCGTCGATCGTGGCGACGAGGTCATCGACCTGCCGCGCCGCGACTTCATGCTGTTCCCGATGGACGAACTCACGTTTTTGGGCACCGAGGAGCATCTGTCGCAACTGAAGCCTCATGTCGAGATCGAGGACGACGTGCTCATCAAGGAAAGGCCCAAGAGCGACATGGACATCCATTATTTCCTGATCGACGAGGGGAGTGAGTTTGCGGGCGTTACCTTGCACGACTCTGACTTGCGCAACCGCTTCAACGCCTTGGTGATTGCCGTCGAGCGCGAGGACGGCTTCAACCTCAATCCTCCGTCGTCCACCGAGTTCCGCGTCGGCGACAAGGTTTGGTTTGTGGCCTCGGAAGGAAAGGCCGCCGAACTGTTGCAGAACGCCGAAAAAGTCGATGCGGAATAATTTGGCTTTGTTTTTTTGGGGTAGAGTTTGTAATTTTGTGCCGACTAATAACGCGCCTCATGGAAAACTTACCTGCACTATTCTCCGACCTTGCCCTGATTCTCGTTACGGCAGGCATTACTACAGTGATTTTCAAGTGGTTGAAGCAGCCCGTCGTGTTGGGCTACATCATCGCCGGCTTCTTGATTGGGCCGAATTTCGAGTGGTTTCCCGTCATCAACGACCACACGAGCGTTGAGACGTGGAGCGAAATCGGCATGGTGTTCATGCTGTTCGGCATCGGCTTGGAGTTCAGTTTCAAGAAGTTGAAGAAAGTGGGCGGGACGGTCGGCGTGACCGCGCTCACCGAGTTGGTCACCATGTGCGTGGTGGGCTTTTTGCTTGGGAAACTGCTTGGCTGGAGCCAGATGGACTGCATCTTCCTCGGCGCGATGCTCTCCATTTCCTCGACCACGATCATCGCCAAGGCCTTCGACGACATGAAGCTGCACCGCGAGAAGTTCAGCGGCAACGTCATCGGCGAGTTGGTGGTCGAAGACCTCGAAGCCGTCCTCTTGATGGTCATCCTCTCGACCTTGGCCGTGAGCAAGTCGTTCGACGGTATGCAGTTGGTTTCCAGCATGATGAAGTTGGTCTTTTTCCTGTTGGTGTGGTTCTTGGGCGGCATTTACCTCGTCCCGACAGTGCTACGCTGGGCCAGAAAATTCATGTCGGAGGAGACGCTGACGGTGTTTTCGGTCGGCCTCTGCTTTATGATGGTCGTCTTGGCCAATCTTGCGGGCTTCTCGTCGGCCTTGGGCGCGTTCATCATGGGCAGCATCTTGGCCGAAACCCTTGAGGCAGAGGCGATTCACAAGGTTACCACACCCATCAAGAACCTGTTTGGTGCGGTGTTTTTCGTGTCGGTCGGCATGATGGTCGATCCGCATATCTTGGTCGGCTACTGGTGGCAGATTTTGGTCATCACGCTCGTTTTGCTGTTCTTCAAGCCGTTGAGCAACATCGTCGGGCGGCTGCTGGCGGGCCTCGACCTGAAGCAAGCCATGCAAGGCGGAATGTGTTTCAGCCAAATCGGTGAGTTCTCGTTCATCATCGCCACCTTGGGCCTCAGCTACGGCGTCATCGACGATTTCCTTTATCCCATCATCGTCTCGGTGTCGATCATCACGACCTTCCTCACGCCTTATTCCATCAAGTCGGCCATCCCGGGCTACAACGTGATCGTGAAACGCATCCCGCAACGCTGGAAAGACAAGTTCTCAAGCCGCGATTCGGGCATCAAGGTGAAGAGCGGCAAGGAGGTGACGATGGGCAGTTTCCTCGCGCGTCAGCTGAAGAACATGGTCATCTATTTGGCCATCATCATCGCCGTGATTCTCATCAGTTTCTTCATCTGCTCGTTCATCATGGAATATGTGCCGCGACCGTGGAGCTCGGCCATCAGCACGGCCTTGTCGTTGCTACTTGTGTCGCCGTTCCTCTGGGCGATGGGATTCAAGCACACTTTGGTGAATACGACCCGTAAACTAATGAATGTCAATAAGTTCAACAAGGGCTTAATCTATGCGATATTCGTTTTGAGGTTCGTCATCGTGGCCGCTATCGCGTATAGCGTCATCCAGCATTTCCTGAACGGGTTGTTCTGGCCGAGGCTGAACATCGGTACGCCGCTTTACCATTGGATCAATATCGCTTTTGCGTTGATTTACACGGTGTTGCTGAAGGCGTTAAGTCCGGCAATGAGGTTCTATAAGCGCATTGAGGATCGTTTCATGGACAACCTCAACAAGCGGCAGTCGATGCAGGTGTTCACCATCCCGGAGATTTTGCAAGAGAACTGCCATTTGCAGAAGATGACCTTAAGTCCTGATAGTCAATATTCCGGAAAGATTATCAAGGACACCGATTTCCGCGACAACTACAACGTGAGCGTGGTGAGCGTGGAGCGCGGCAAGCAGGTCGTCGAGCTGCCGAAGTCTGATTTCCAGCTGTTTCCGTTCGACAAGATCACTTTCGTGGGCCACGAGGACCATCTGCGGCTGTTGCAGCCGAAGGTGGAGGTCTTCGACGAGCAACTGATTCCCGAGCGCGAGGAGAGCGAGGTGGAGATGTACAAGGTGGAGGTGGAACCAAACAGCCCCTTCATCGGTGTCGCGTTGATGGACTCTGGCTTGGCCGACCAGTACGAGGCCATGGTGATTGCCATCGAGCGCGACGGGCAGTTTATCCTGAATCCTTCGGCCCGCATCACCTTCCAACCCGCCGACTTGGTGTGGTTTGTGGCGCAAAAGGAACGCGCCGAGGTTTTGATGAAAATGACTGTTAAATACTAAATAGTATGGACAATAATAGAGGACGAAAGGGTAGGGCGGAAGAGTATAGAGGCGCGTTTTTCCCCATTGCTCCAAATGGCGAAGAAATGCCTTCTTGGTATTCGGAAATGCTAAATGGCATCAGGGAATTGGTTTCGGAAGGTCGCCGCAATGTTATGTTTACGGCGAATGTCCAAATGTCGATGATGTATTACCATATCGGTAAACTCATTTTGCAAAAACAAGAGGCTGAAGGCTGGGGAGCGGGCGTTATTGATAGGTTGTCGGCGGATTTGAAAAGGTCGTTTCCTGAACAGCAAGGTTTTTCTCCAAGGAACCTGAAATATATGCGGAAGTTCGCCGAGGAATGGCCTGACGAAACAATTGTGCAACGCTGCGTTGCACAATTGCCTTGGCGTCATAATATCTGCTTGATGGAAAAGGTGAAAGAGCCAAATCGCCGTATGGTGTACGCCATGGCAGCCCTTGAACACGGTTGGAGCAAAAACATCTTGGAGATTCAATTAGAGAATTATACGATAGAGAGGACTGGGAAATTGCCGTCCAATTTTGGCAAGACTTTGCCCGCTATTCAGTCGGATATGGTTCAACAGATGTTCAAGGATCCTTACTTGTTGGATTTTACGGGTGCCGATTCGCGTAGCCGTGAGAAAGATATTGAAGATGGCTTGACAAATCACATCACACAGTTTTTGTTGGAACTAGGCCAAGGCTTTTCATTTGTTGGCCGGCAAGTCCATTTGGAAATGGCTGGACATGATTATTACATCGACATGCTGTTCTATCATTTGAAGTTGCGCTGTTTTGTCGTTGTTGAGTTGAAAGCTGTGCCATTCGACCCTGGCATGATGGGACAATTGTCTTTCTATCAGTCTGTTGTGGACGACACATTGAGGCATGAGTCTGATGCCAAGACCATCGGGCTGTTATTGGTGAAAAGCAAGGATGAAACCATTGTCAGGTATTCGTTAGAGGGAATCAACAAGCCGATTGGTGTGGCATCATGGGAGATGGAAATGGAAAAAGACCTGACGGACAAATGGAAGTCGTCACTTCCAACGATTGAAGAATTGGAAAAAGAATTGGACAAGGAATATGATGGGAAAAGCCCTGAAAGGGCACCAGAAATCATCGGGCGATTTCAATCCCCGACAACTGCTAACTGAACAACTGCTAACTGTCAACTGCAAACTGCCAACTGAAAAATGATTGTTTGTATCGCCGAAAAACCGAGTGTGGCGCGTGACATCGCCAAAGTGCTGGGAGCCAACACTTCCCATGAAGGTTACATGGAAGGCAACGGCTACCAAGTGACCTGGACTTTCGGTCATCTCTGTACCTTGAAGGAGCCTCACGACTATACCGACCAGTGGAAGGCATGGGCCTTGAGCCGCCTGCCGATGATCCCGCCGCGCTTCGGCATCAAGCTGATCGACAACCCGACCTACAAGAAGCAGTTCCAAGTCATCGAGTCGCTGTTCCAGAAGGCCGACGCCATCGTCAACTGCGGCGATGCGGGGCAGGAGGGCGAGCTCATCCAGCGTTGGGTGATGCAGAAGGCCGCCGTAAAGTGTCCCGTGCAGCGCCTTTGGATTTCCTCGCTGACGGAAGAGGCTATCCGTGAGGGCTTTAAGTCGCTGAAAGACCAGTCGCAATACCAGTCGCTTTACGAAGCAGGCTTGTCGCGTGCCATCGGCGACTGGCTCCTAGGCATGAACGCCACGCGGCTCTACACCTTGAAATACGGCCAAAACCGACAGGTGCTGTCCATCGGCAGGGTGCAAACGCCCACTTTGGCGCTGATTGTCAACCGCTACCACGAAATCGCCAACTTCAAGCCAGAGGCCTATTGGGTGCTTTCGACCGTCTATCGCGACACGACCTTCACCGCCACCAAAGGCAAGTACGGCTCGGTCGAGGAGGGCCAGAAAGACTTGCAAAGCATTGAGGGAAAGGAGTTTACCGTGACCGACATCACCAAGAAGGACGGCAAGGAAGCCCCGCCGCGATTGTACGACCTGACCTCGTTGCAGGTGGAGTGCAACAAGAAATACGGCTTCTCCGCCGAGCAGACCTTGCAGACCATCCAGAGCCTCTACGAAAAGAAATACACCACCTATCCGCGTGTCGATACGACCTACCTGAGCGACGACATCTACCCGAAATGCCCCGACATCCTGAGCCGCCTGACGAATTACGCCGAACTCACTTCGCCATTGGCGGGCAAGAAGCTGCCCAAGAGCAAGAAAGTGTTCGACAACAGCAAGGTCACCGACCACCATGCCATCATCCCGACGGGTGTGGTGCCTACGGGGTTGAGTTTTGCCGAGGAGAAGGTATATGACGAGGTGTGCCGCCATTTCATCGCTGTGTTCTATCCTGATTGTCAGTTCGCTACGACCACCGTTTTGGGTCAAGTCGAGGAGGTGGAGTTCAAGGCTTCGGGCAAGCAGATCTTGGTTCCGGGCTGGCGTGAGGTCATCAAACCGATTAAAAATGAGGTAGGAGGTAGGAGGGATGAGGTAGGAGGTATGAAGGATGAGGTGGAGAGTGAGAAGGAGGATGAGGAGCGGACTTTGCCGGTCTTCGTGAAGGGCGAACACGGGCCGCATCAGCCGCAGTTAGCTGAGAAGTGGACCACGCCGCCGAAGCCTTACACCGAGGCCACCTTGCTCCGCGCCATGGAAACGGCGGGCAAATTGGTCGACGACGAGTCACTGCGCGAGGCGATGAAAGAGAACGGCATCGGGCGGCCTTCCACGCGGGCGGCCATCATCGAGACGCTGTTCAAGCGCAACTATATCCGCAAGGTGCGCAAGAGCCTCGAACCCACGCCCACGGGCATCGAACTCATCGGACTCATCCGCGAAGACCTGCTGAAGAGTACCGAGCTGACGGGCATCTGGGAGAAGAAACTCCGTGAGATTGAGCAACATAAGTACGAAGCCCGACAGTTCCTTGACGAGCTGAAACAGATGGTGACGGAAATCGTCACCACTGTGATGATGGACAACAGCAATCGCCGCGTGACGACCGTGGCGGTGGAGGAGAAGAAGCCGAAGAAGGCCGCGCCGAAAAAGACGGCTACAAAGAAAAGTGCTTCCAAGAAAGCCTCAGAAGGCTTGTCATTCCAGCGTGAGGATGTGGGTAAGCGGGAATCTATGCCTTCTTCAGCCAACCCCGACGCCATCATCGGCCAGCCTTGTCCGCTCTGCGGCAAAGGCCACGTCATCAAAGGCAAGACCGCCTACGGCTGCTCCGAATGGCGGAACGGGTGCGGATGGAGGAAAGCATTTTGATTCTTCTCAAGCCATTCTCTGAAACTTCCCGGCTCAACATCATCATTTAAAGACCTTTGTGCAATCCTTGTGCCGAAGTTTGTCGCCATTTTGCTAGGGTCGAGCTTGATTCCGACGCGACCGAGGTCTAAGCGGTCGGCGTCGTAGCAGGTGTCGATGGTCGCATCGCCTGAGCGGAGCTCCGTCGTATGGTACTTGCAGGCGTGATACAGTTTGTCGAATTGTTCCCGTGTTATGTCGAGACGATGCTCTTCGAAGTTAGTCTTTGCAAATTCGGCACCGCGTGGGCCGTGTTCCATATCGAAGCCGTCGTCGGCACGCTTGCTGTCGTGAAAAAGGGCGAACAGCCGCACCACAGCGACATCAGCGCCTGTCTCATTTGCAAGTAGCAAGCCGTTGCGTTCCACCTGTTTCCAATGCATGAGACCGTGCAGCTCCGACTCGAAGATGCGGTGGGAGAGGATGTGTTCTTGTAAGGTTGGGTAGTCAGGCTCTTTCATGAGGGTGGTGGGGTTCAGTCCAAGCGGATTTGCTACTTCGCTCACTCAATTTCCAACGTTTTCTTGCAGATCTCGATTTCGCCCGGGTCGCCCGTGTATTTGCCGAGGTCGTCGCTGAGCTTCACCACCTTCTTCCAGTTGCGCTTCTCGGTGATCTTGGCCGCCGTGAGCTTCACCACGATGTTCATCGGCTTCACGTTATCGATGTCGCAGGTGAGGTGCGTGCCGATGCCGTAAGAGTCTAACATCCTGCCGTTTACCGCCTCGTGGATGGCCAAGGCCTCGTCCACGTTGAGTCCGTTGCTGAAGATGATGGACTTCTGCGTCGGGTCGATGCCGAGTTCCTTGTATTTCGCGATGATCTCCTCCAAGGCCTCGTAGTTGTCGCCGCTATCGACGCGCAAGCCGTCAAACAGCTTGGCGTGCAACTGCGTGAAGTTCTGGAAGAAAGCCTTGCGGGTGTAGGTGTCGTAGAGGAACACGCCCAAGCTGCCGGCATACACCTCCTGCCAGTAGTCCATGGCGATGTAGTTGGCCTCGTTGTAGCCGTAGAGCGAGCAGGTCTCCACAAACTGGTGGCTCATCGTGCCGATGGGGGTGAGGTCGTACGTCATGGCCAAAAGCACGTTGCTGGTGCCCACGAAGCAGGTCTTGGTGAACTGCTTTTGCGCTTCCACGAAGCTGCGGATCACCATGTCCTGATGCGCAAACGAGAAGCGGCGGCGGGTGCCGAAGTCGCTGAACTTCGCGCCGTTGCCGATGAGCCGGATGGCCTTGTCGTAGGATTTCTTGTATTCCTTCTCGGCGTCGTAGTGCTCAAACTCGCCCCTCATCTCGTGCATCAATTCGGAGACGGTCGAGAGGATGGGCATCTCCCAAAACACGGTGCGCCACAGCAGGCCCGTGACGGTGATGTGGAGATGGCCTTCCTCGTCCTGGCTCACCTCGACCTCGGAGGGGCGCAAATGGAAGCCTCGCAGGAAGGTGAAGAACCACAGCGGGAAGTAGTAGCATTTGCGTTTCATGAAGCGCACTTCCTCGTCGGTGATGCGGATGTTGGCGTAGCTGTCGAACTGCTCGCGCAGCTTCTCGGCGAAGCCTTTGGGATAGACCGTGTTGTTGCGGTCGACGAAGGTGTATTGCCCGATGGCGCGGGGAAACTTCTGAAGGTAGGCGTAGCACACGCTGAAGGTGTACAAGTCGTTGTCTAACAGGCTGTTGATGATTTGTCGCATGGCTTATAGTTTACTGATGATACTTTTTATTTTATCCGATATATACTTCACTGAATTGGTCGTATTCTCCAGCACCTGCACCAAGTCCTTGCGCTTGATGATTTCCGTAAGGCTGTAGCCGTTGCTGAACAGTTTGCTGATGTAGTTGCCGTAAAGTTCGTCGTTGTCGTGTTCGATGGTCTTGATTTCTTGGCACAAGCGGTTGATTTCCTTGCGGTTATCGTACATTTTGGGTAGTTTGCCGATGATGGCGCAGAGGGCTTCGGCGGCAAACATGATGTTCTCAGCCATGGTGTTAAGGTCCTCATCGACAGCGAGAAAGCGTCGCGTGAGGATGATGTTGGCCGTGTCGTCGATGCGGTCGAGGAAGGTGTCCATCATCTCGGCGAGTTCGTGAACGTCCTCGCGCTCGAAAGGCGTTAGGACGGTGCCGAAGAGCTGGGTGTAGAAGTCGCGCAACACCGCGTCGCCGTCGGTCTCGCAGGCCTTGATTTCCTTTTTCAGCGTCTCAAGTTGCTCAAGTTCAGTCTCTTTGAGCATCTTGGGCAGGAGCTTGGCGGCCTGGTCGATGTAGGCTGCCTGCTGCTGGTAGAGCGGGTAGAACTTCTTCTCCTTCGGGACGAAAAACTGGAAGAAACCGTTGAGACTCATGGCTTTACTTGACTAAGAGGTGAAACAACAGGTTCAATACGCCGCTGATGACGAGTGGCACGGGGATGGTGAGCACCCACGACAGGACGATGCGTTTGGCGGTGACCCACTTGACGGACTTCATGCCGTCGGTGAGGCCCACGCCGATGACGCCGCCCGTGATGGTGTGCGTCGTGCTGACGGGAATGCCAAGGAACGAGGTGGCAATCAGCGTGGTGGCTCCGGCAAACTCGGCCGAGAAACCGCGTATGGGCGTGATTTTGGCCAAGCCGCCGCCCATGGTCTTAATGACGTTCTTGCCGCCAATCAGGATGCCCAACGACATGATGATGTAGCACACAACAGCCAGAATGTCAGGGATATGGAAGCCTTGGCTGCTGTCGTAGAAGTTGGCGATGAACTCGCGCATCTCGAAACTGACGCCCTTCGTGGTGAACACGCTGGCCATCAGCACGGCGATGATGCCCATCGTCTTGGGCGCGTCGTTCGAGCCGTGGCCGATGCAGAAAGCCGCCGTCGAGAAATGCTGCAAGACCTTGAAAATCTTATCGACCCGCTTGCGCGGCGTGTTTTTGAAGATTCTCAGAAAAACACATTCCAAGAAAAAGCCCAAAAACAGTCCGATGAGCGGCGACAACACAATGAAAACCAATGTGATAATGATGGGCTTCAGGTGCAACACCGCGCTCCCGTTGACGAACCATGCCGCCCCGATGATGCCGCCGATGAGGGCGTGGGAGGTGGAGATGGGCATTCCGCTTTTGGTGCAGACCGCCACCCAAATGGCCGCCCCGACGAGGGCGGAAAGGATCAGGAAGGGGTCGATGACGCTTTGGTCGGCGAAGTTGGCCATGGTGTTGCCCACGGCGAACTGCTGGTTGAGCACCAAACGTATGATGATGAAAGCCATGAACTCCCAAAACGAAGCCCAAAGAATGGCTTGGATGGGCGTCATCACCTTGGTCGCGATGATGGTCGAGATGGAGTTGGCCGCGTCGTTCATGCCGTTGAGGAAGGTGAAGACGAAGGCCAGCAGGATGGAAAGGACGATGGCTATGGTCAGGAGGTTCATCACGATTCTTTAATGATAATGGTTTTCACGGTGTCGGTGACGTCCTTGGCGTGGTCGGTGGTGTCCTCGATGGCTTGGGCTATCTCCTTGTATTTCAGCAGTTCGATCTCGTCTTGCTCGTTGCTGAAGAGGTAGGAGATGTAGTCGCCGTAGATGTCGTCGACGGTATGCTCGATGTTGGTGACCTTCTGGCAGAGGTCCTCGATTTCCTGATGGTTCTTCCCGATGTCGTCCATGAGGCTGAAAATCTGGATGATAAGGCTTGCGTCCTCGTGGATGTTATCGACGATTTCCTTGATTTGCTTGTCTATTTTCTTGGGGTTGTACATGAGGATGGTCTTGGCCGAATGGTTGATGAAGTCGAGGAACTTGTCCAAGTCCATAGCCAAAGCGTTCATGTCTTCGCGGTCGAAGGGGGTGACGAAGGCCTCGTTCAGCTCGATGTAGAACTCGCGCAGCAGCTCGTCGCCGGTGGTCTCTTGCTTCTTGATCATGCGGGTGAGCAGCTTGCGCTCTTCGGGGTCGTCGCTTTTGACCAACTCCTTGAGGTATTTGGCGGCCACTTGTGCCGTCTCCGCCTGTTGCAGGTAGGTGGGGAAGAAGTGCTTCTCGCGTTTCCCGCCACGAGTGAAAAGGTTGTTCAGTGCCATAGGCGATTTGATGTTGGTTTGGGTTGCAAAGATAGGAATTATTTTGCTGCCACGCCACAGAGGTGGAACAAGACCCGTGCGCCCACGTTGCCGTCCCAGTCGCCGCCGTTGGGTGCGGGCGACACCTCGCATAGGTCGAAGCCGACGATGTCCTTGCCGGCCTCGCGCACGCGGTTGAGCAAATACATCAGTTCCTCGTATTCCAAGCCTCCGGGAACAGGTGTGCCCGTGTTGGGGCAGAGCTTCGGGTCGAGCGCGTCGATGTCGATGGAGAGGTAGACCTTTTGGGGCAAGGCCGCAACCATCTCATCCACAAGGTCCTTCCACTTGCCGCCTTCGTAGATGCGTCGACGGCAGTCGCGGTCGAAGAAGACCTTGATGCGGTTGGGCTGGCTCAATGCCAATTCCTTTTCCTGATGGCAGTAGTCGCGGATGCCGACTTGGACGAGTTTCTTCACGTTGCTGAATTTCAGCGTGTTGTAGAAAATCGAGGCATGTGAGTATTTGAAGCCCTCGAAGGCCTCGCGCAGGTCGCAGTGGGCGTCGGCGTGGAGGATGCCGTATTCCACACCTCTTTCGTTAAGGTATTGGTGGTAGGCGAGAGGGATACTGTGGTCGCCGCCCAGCAGGCCGACTACCTTGCCTTGGGCTTTCCAATAGGCGATGCGGTCGCGCAGCCATTGGTTTTTCTGCTCGGTGGCCTCTTCGATCATGGCGTATTGGACCGCGAACGCCTCAGGGTCGTCGTCGATGGTGCCTTCATACAGCGCGTCGATGATGTCTTTGCAAAGAGGGACCATCTTGTCGTGCAACTCGGTGAGTTCGGTCGGGAAATCGTCCATCCAGATGCCTTTTTGCCACAGGTCGGGATAGTCGTGGTGGCAGAGGTCGACTTGGAGCGAGGCTTCCCTGATGGCGAAAGGCCCGTCGACGGTGCCACGGTTGTAGCTCGTGGTGAGTTCCCATTCCACGGGGATGATGATGATTTGCGCTTCCTCGGCGGAACAAGGCAGGCCGTAGATGCCCGAATTGGCAACGGCGGCGGCATTGGGGTCAAAAGTGTTTTCCATTGTTGATAAATTTGGGGACAAAATTAGCGAAAAATCGAATTAATCCATATTTTTGCGCCCAAATTTGAGCAGATGGACCTTTTCTCATGCCTTTCGCCTTTCGTGTTTTGCAGCTTCGCTTCGGGCAGCAGCGGCAACTGCTACTATGTGGGCCGGCAGGACGAAGGCGTGCTCGTCGACGTGGGCATCACCGCTCAGCAAACCGTGAAGTGCCTGAAAGAGAACGACTTGTGCATGAACAATATCAAGGCCATCCTCATCACCCACGACCACATCGACCATGTGAAAGGCTTGGAGGCGCTTACCAAGGAAACGCCCGTCCCGATCTATGCTCATTCCGAATGCCTCTTGGGCCTCACCAAGGGCAAGGCGACGAAGAAAGTCGACACTGCGCTGTTTCACGAGGTGGAGCCGTTGCAGCCTTTCGAGGTCGCAGGCATCACCATCGAGGCCTTTCCCGTGATGCACGACGGCAACGGAGCCGTCGGCTATCGTTTTGGTTTTGAGGGACATACCTTGACCATCGCCACCGACATCGGGATGCTTGACCGAATTGTGAAAGAGCAAATCCGCCGGTCGGACAACATCGTCATCGAGTCGAACTACGACTTGGAAATGCTCGAAAGAGGCAACTATCCCTATCTCCTGAAGCAACGCATCGCCGGGCCTTTCGGCCATCTGAGCAACATCGAGTCGGCGCGGTTTGTGGCCGAGATGTACCACCCGGGCATCAAGAACATCATGCTGTGCCACCTCAGCGAGAACAACAACACGCCCGAGTTGGCCATGCAATGCCTCTACCGTCAGTTCCAGCTGAAGCACGTCCGCCTCGACGTGAACACCTCGATTTTCCCCTTGCCGCGCCACAAAAGCACGGGCTTCGTCTACCTCTAAAAGCACATCCCCATTCCCCATGTTTCCACAATCTGGTGTGGATTGGCCAAAATTCCACACTTTTCCACAATTTTTGTTTTATGTGGAATGTGTTTAAAATATTGATAATTAGTGTTTTATGTATTGTCTTTGGTTGTGGTACGAAATATGCTTGAAATAAGGTGCGAAATCAAAACTCAATAGTTATGCAACACAGATTGACATCCGTTTCACTGTTTTTCGTGGCCTTGGCGATGGCAGCGTGCAACAATGTGGAACGATCCGAAAAGTACCAAACCCTCTTGGCAGAGCGCGATTCGCTCTACACCGAGGTCGTGGCCGCCAAAGGTGGCTTCGACGAGGCCCTGAACACCATCAACGAGATTGAGAACGCCCTCGAATCGGTGCGCGCCCAAGAGAACATCATCATGATGGAAAACCAGGAAGGCAACACCAACAGGGCCGTCTCGGAAATCAGCGCCATCCAACAGACCTTGCAGGATAACCGCAACAAAATCAACGACTTGGAACAGCGTTTGGCCGAGCAAGGCACGAAATCGAAGGCCCTGAACCAAACCGTCAGCCGCCTGAAGAAACAGCTTGAAGAGAAAGATACCTTCATCAAAAACCTGAAGGATGAGTTGCAGCAGAGCAAAGCGCAGATTGCCACACTGAATGAACAAGTCTCCGACCTCAGCGAGAACATCAACGAACTGAACTCCAACCTCGACGTGATGGCGGTGCAGAACGCGGCGCAACAGGCCACCATCGAGAACCAAGACGCACAGCTGAACACGGTGTGGATCTGCATCGCCCCGCAGCAGACCTTGGTGGAAAAAGGCATCGTCAGCAAGGGCGGCTTGTTCCAGGCCAGCGAGATCTCGAAACAAGGCTTCGACAAGAGCCAGTTCATGCAAGGCAACAAGCGCGACCTCAGCGTCATCCCGCTCAACACCAAGAAGGCCAAGATCATGACCAACCATCCCGAAAGCAGCTACCAACTCGTTGAAGGCGAGGAAGGCAGCCTGTCCATCGACATCCTCGACAAGGACGCTTTCTGGAGCATCTCGAATTATTTGGTAGTTTCAATCAAATAAAATCCGTATCTACGGAATTCTGCTCGTTTTCAATTTTTCAAAATGCCTCACATTTCCCCAATGTGGGGCGTTTTTTTTGTGTGTATTTTTGTGGAATCCACGGAATTTTGCTATCTTTGCACCATGAAACGCAGGATTCTTGTTGTGGAAGACGATGCCTCCTTTGGCATGATGATTCTGACTTGGCTGAAGAAGAACGGCTTCGAAACCGTTCTCGCTTCGCGTTACGAACAGGCCAAGATGGAAATAGCGAATGGCAATTTCGACTTGATTCTCACCGACTTGCGCCTTCCAGATGGCGACGGCATTATCCTAATGACATGGGTGCGCGAGAAACGGAAGAGCAAGGTGCCCATCATCGTGATGACGGGCTATGCCGAGGTGCAGACCGCAGTGTCGGCCATGAAACTCGGCGCCTTCGACTACCTCAAGAAACCCATCAACCCCAGCGTGCTTGAGGAAAAGATTGCCGCAGCCTTGGCCTCCACCGAGGAAGAAGCCGCCGAGACGTTCATCCCCGCCAACAAGCAGTGGGTGAGAGGCGACAGCCCCGCCATGCAAAGGCTCTACAAACACGTCGAACTCGTCGCCCCGACCAAGTTCTCCGTCCTCATCCTCGGTGAGAGCGGCACAGGCAAGGAATACATCGCCCGCATGATCCACGACCTCAGCCAATACAAGGACGGCCCCTTCATCCCCGTCGACTGCGGCAGCCTCTCCAAGGAATTGGCGCCCAGCGAGCTGTTTGGCCACCTGAAAGGCGCGTTCACCTCGGCCATCGCCGACAAGAAAGGCGTCTTCGAGCAGGCCAAGGGCGGCACGGTGTTCCTCGACGAGGTGGGCAACCTGCCATACGAGGTGCAGATGCAGCTGCTCCGCGCCTTGCAGGAACAAAAGGTGAGGCCCGTAGGCTCGGCCACCGACATCCACGTCGACGTGCGCATCATTGCCGCCACCAACGAGAACCTCGAACAAGCCATCCAAGAGGGACGCTTCCGTCAGGATTTGTTTCACAGAATCAATGAGTTCGCCGTCGAAGTGCCACCCCTGCGCGACCGCCTTGAGGACTTCGACGAGCTGACCTTCTTCTTCATCCGTCAGGCCAACGAGGAGTTGGGCAAGAACGTGAAAGGCATCACCCCCGACGCCTTGCAGCGCATGAAGGAGCAACGCTGGTACGGCAACCTGCGCGAGCTGCGCAACGTGGTGCGCCGCTGCGTGCTCTTCGCCGAGAGCGAGAACATCGAGATGGACGACCTGCCGGTGTTCAGCGCACCCAACAAGAAGACGGTGACGCCCGTGGCCGACGACGAGTGGGCGCTGCGCCCCGAGCACGAGAAGGAACAGATCGAAGCCGCGCTGCAAAAGGCGAGAGGCAACAAGACCGTGGCCGCCAAACTGCTCCAAATCGACCGCAAGACCTTGTATAACAAGATGCATCTTTACGGGATAGAGCTGTAGGGGAGGAAGCGTTTGGCAAATCGGATGAAATGAAAGCACACCTAACGAAGATATGACTGGGAAAGAAGGCTATATCGATTTCGACGAGTACATCCGTCAAGGCGAACCCGCCCAAAAGGAAAAAGCGGGTTATTGGCAGACGGCTATCGGGTTGCAGGCTGTTGACGGCCTGAAGGTGTCGGACTATCTGCAAGATACCGCACGTCGCCATATTGAAGGCGACATCACCATAGATGAAGCCCGCGAACTCGTCAACCGGTACTATGTCACAAAGACCGCCCGCGACGCCGACGACGCAGACAAGGAAGAAGCCGACCGTGTTTCGTCTAACATAGTAAAAGTGCTGTCAAGTCCCACTTTCGACTTTAGCGTTGGCGGCTACCAGTCAGTGCATCGCCGCGTTTTCGAGGGCGTGATGAAGCATGCCGGCGAGTTCCGCACCTACGACATCACCAAGAAGGAATGGGTGCTGGAAGGGGATACGGTGCTCTATCTGAACTGGGAAGACCTGCGTCGCGCCATTGTCTATGAATTGGAACAAGAACATGCCTACAACTACAAAGGGAAAAGCCATGACGAGATTATAGGCCATTTGACACGCTTTGTCGCCGGACTGTGGCAGATACATGCTTTTGCCGAAGGCAACACCCGTACCACAGCGGTTTTCACCATCCAATATCTGCGCTCTTTGGGGTTTGACGTTGATAATGACATGTTCGCAAAACACTCTTGGTATTTCCGCAATGCCTTGGTGCGCGCCAACTACCACAATATAGCAAAGGGAATAGACTATACGCCCGTCTATTTGGAGCGTTTTTTCCGCAATCTGCTAATGGGTGAGCAATGGGATTTGCGCAATCGCTATCTGCATATTCATCCTACGGCAGAATGGAGTGTGCAGCCCAATTTAGCCGCCCCCTCAACTACCCCCTCAAGTACCCCCTCAAGTACCCCCTCAACTACCCCCTCAAGTTCGTCTGTAATTCACTTAAATCCAAATAGTAAGCTATATACGAGTAATAACAATGTCATTGAGCTTGTGCGGGTTGTTGGATACGAAGAATTAAGCATTAAGCAGATGATGGAACTCAGGTCGCTTAAAGACCGTATGAACTTCATGGAATACCATCTCGAACCTGCGTTGCGGGAGAAGTTTGTGCGTAGGAAATACCCCGACTGCCCCAACCATCCTCGTCAGAAATACCTGCTGACGGTAAAAGGTATGGCATTGTATAACGATTATAACAAGTAGCCGAGAAATCCAGCCAAAACCACAAAAAATTGCTCGTTTTGGCTGAATTTCGGGACTACTTATTAGACGCGGGACTGCGGGACTGCTAGACGCGAGACGTTGGGGATTGTCCCGTGTCACGTGTCCCGAAGTCTCGTGTCAAATGAAATTGCAGTTTAATTTTGAATACTTACTTAGGCCATAAAACCACAAAAAAGAGGGTGGGTTTAGGGAACTTCAAGAAAAATTCGGCGAAAAGGTTGTTTGATTGAAAAAAATGGCTATATTTGCAGCCAATTAACGAAAGTGTAACCAAATAAAAGACGAAAAAAGAACAATAGAATTTACACCTTATTAAATAAGCATTCAGCATAGAGACGAATTTCATCTGTTCAAAAATTTGCCACTTTTCAACAGACTTCACTTATGTGGAATTAGTCCATATGCTCACGTGTTAGCGTGAGTTGGACTATTTCTTGGTAAGTGTAGGTTAGGCAAATACCTTGAACAGCGGGAAGCAGTCGGGCTTCACGCTTTTTTTTGTGCTATGATGAGGTGAAAATTGAAATATCATCATTAAAATGATTTGAAAGAATGAAAACAACAGTATCAATCAACAAATAAGAACAATATTATGAAGAAAAACATCTTGATGGCATTTGTGCTATTTATTGGCTTGACAACTTTGGTTTCATGCAACAGTGCAAAAAAGCAGTACATGAATTCATTTGGACAATTTGTCTCTCAAGTGGAGGATGGTTACAGAAGTTATACTTTGGAAGATTGGAGTTGGTCGTGGGACCAATTCCAGAACTTCGAGGACCAGTTCCAAGTTTATCAGGACAAGATGTCGCCTGACGACATCGCTTATGTTGCCGATTTGGAGCATCGCTATCTTAACACCTTGAAAAAAGCCCCAGCCAGCGTTTTGGGCCAGCTGTCGCCCATCATCTCACGCTTTATGGACAACGGGCAGGAGTGGGTCGAAAGCGTAGGGGAACATCTGAACGGCTTGATGGAAGACTTCAGAGAGTTGCGCGAAATGATTGGATTTTGAATGTAACAATGGACAAATCATCAAATTTAAATAAGTCATGAAAAGAAAATCATTTACACAAAAGACCATGCTTATTGGTCTGACTATGCTGCTTATGATGACGGGTTGCCAAAACAATCAGCCATGTCCCGAAAACAACACTCCGATGAAGGAACAGATGCGCGACTATCTCGAAAGTAAGGGAACGGCTGAACCTCAGCACAAGTTTGCCCCTGGCTATTCCGCCTATTTCGACTTCTCCGACGGCATGGAATACGCCTACAAGGGCGACAACAAGACCAATCTCGAAAGCGTTTCGAAGCTGATTACAGGCTTTAGAAACGATTGGGACGTGTATTCTTTGGCCTACGACCAGGTGAAGCACGAAGACATGTCGCAAACCGAACTCTGGCAAACCATCATCAACACGAGGTACACGGCTGTCAAGGCTCCCATCAATGGTGCTTTGGGCAAAATCGTTGCCGACAATAAGTTGGCGTTATTGGTCACCGATTTCGAAGAGTATGAAAAATCTGACCAGATGGGCAAAGACGTCATCGAGGAAACCGCTTACGCCACCGACGAATTTGAGCAATGGCTGTTGAAAGGCGGTGTCATCAAGTTCTACATCATGGACTTTGTTGAAACTAACGACAGAGTGCAACTCCAAAAGAAATTGTTCTTCGTCGTTTTCGACAACAAGGAGATGGAACTCTCCACCAAGATTGACAATGCCTTGGTGGGTGGCCCGAAGAACTATCAGGAATATGTGCTGAAGCGCGACGCCTACGAGGTGTTTACGGATTACAAGCCCGGCAAAGGCGGCAACTATGAAGATGTTGTTGATCCGATGATCCTCGCCGGTTTCGAGAAATACAGAGGCCAAAACGTTGAGTTTTACGACATGGCCAATCTTTGGAGCGTGGTCGTTGCCCAGCTTTACCAAGCCAAGCAAATGGATTCTAAGTGCTTAGGGCTGCTCTCAAAGCTGTATGTTAACCTTTCGGACGAAGAGTCTGTCCAAATCCAGCAGCTGAAATTGAGGGTGACCGATATTACCGATGACTTCTACGCGTACAGCAACAACAAGTTCGCCTTGTCGTTCAAGCCAGTGCCGGATCCGTCCACTGGCGAAATCGTTATCGACCCCAAGTCGCCTACGGCATGCTTCTACGACCCAGACGGCACCTTGCTACCCGAGTATGAGTATGCTCCGTTGTCGACCCCCGATGTCTACGACGAGTTGCTAGTCATCAACCAGAAGGCTTTCGATGAGAGCCGTGCCGCCGACCCGAGCAAGACGCAGATTGTCATTGATTTCGACAAGATTTACACCGAAGCCGAGTACGTAGATGATGGGGTAGGAGGCTATGCCATTGCCGACCAGGACTTGCTCAGTCAGCTTTCCAAGTTCGACGGCAGGATTCTCAAAGTGGAAGTATGCGTTGCCTCGACGGGCTACAATGGTCAACTCGACAAGTTGAGCAAGCTGTTCGACTTCAAATCCAACATTTGGAAACGCGATGGACAAAAGATGTTCAGGAGGAAGGATGTGGTCAACGACTGCATCTCGGTCTCCATCCGCAACGTGCTAAAGCAAAGCGGCAAGTTGGACTATTCCGACAAGGTCATCTACACCTATATCATAAAAGGATAAATCAATCATCAATTATAAGTTAAACAATTCAAATTCAGAGTTATGATGTTATTACAAGCCGCAGCAGCAGCTGCACAAAATGTCTCACAGACTCCCGCTGTGCATCCTCCTATCCAAGTCATCTTGGTTGGTGTGCTTTCCGCATTGGTATTCCTTTTGTTGGCCGCCTTGATTGCCAACATGATCAAATTCGACCCGGGTTCGAATCCCAAAGACCCGCAAAAACGCAAGATTTGGTTTTGGGTGCTGGGCATCGTGGCCACGTTGCTCACTTTTGTCTTGCTATACTTTGTGTTTAATCCTGGCAAGACCCCAACTGAAATCAATGCGATGCAAAGAATCCCTCCTGCCCAAAAGCAAACTTATAAAGCCGAGTTCGAGCGTTATCAACTCATGTCGGGCATCTCGACGGGTATCACCTTCGTGCTTTATGTCGTGCTCGGCTTCATCGTGAGCAAGATCTTCAAGAACAAGAAGGTCGGCAACTGGTTCTCCTAATCCTAATCATTAATCGAATATCCTACGACTATGCAAGAGAAACTATTTGTGATTGCCATAGGCGGCACGGGCATGAGATGCTTGGAGTCTTTTGTCCATTTGTGCGCCATAGGCATGTTTGATGGCAAGGAAATCAACGTCCTTACGCTCGACACCGACTATGCCAACGGCAACAAGGGCCGCGTCGAGCAACTGATAGACTTATATAACAGGGTGAAAAGCGATGGCGGCACCGAAGGTAGTGCTAATGCGGGAACATTCTTCTCGGCCAAGCTGAAGCTCTACAAGTTCTTCACCGACTACAGCAACCAAGCCCGTCGCAACTTCAACCTGCTTTCGGCCCCCACCGCTGCCGGCTTGCCCAACAGCGACGAGATCGAACAAGACGACCGCGACTTGGCCGACTTGTTCTTCGATCCCAACGTACAGGAGTTCAACCTTGAGCATGGCTATCGTGCCCAGACCCACTTGGGCAGCTTGCTGATGTATCACGGTATCGTGGAAGCCATGAAAGCCGTGGTGGAGAACAAGGACAAGGCACAGCCCCAGCAAAGGGAACTGGCCGAGTTTGTCCGTGCTTTAGTGGCTGAACCCAACGCCCGCGTGTTCGTGTTCGGTTCAGTCTTTGGCGGCACTGGGGCTTCGTCGATACCAATCATCCCCAAGGCCCTGAAGGATGCGGCCTCGCTCGACAATGCCATGACACTCAACCTCGAAAAGGTGAAGTTCGGGTCCACGCTACTGACCCAATACTTCTCGTTCAACCCGCCCGACAAAAGGGAGAGAGAGAATGAGAAAGTCATTGCTACGTCCGACAATTTCGCCATCAACAGCCAAGCTGCGTTGCAGTTCTATCAGGCTGACCCGACCGTGAAGAAATACTACAAGCGCTTCTACCACATCGGCTGGCCCGAAAGCAAGCGCATCTCCTATTCCAACGGGAGCACCACTGTCACGGGTGGCGGCGAACAGAAGAACAGTTGCCACATTATCGAGCTGATGTGCGCGTGCGCTGCCTACGACTTCTTCAACCTCGATGCCAACAGCCTCAACAATGACGAGGTCGAATATGTCTATCGCTGCGTCGAAGAGAAGGACAACGCCTTCATCTTCAACGGCAAGTCGTTCATCGCCAACGAAAGCGACCTGTTGGCCAACAAGTTGGGCATCATGTTCTCGTTTGCCCACATCGCTCTCTCGCTGAATGGCGCAGCCACGCAGCAAGAACTGGGCACAAAATCGTTCATCCGTTTCCTTGACCAACAGAACATCGAAGACTATAATGCCTTGACTGACGATCAGACCAGGGAGATCGATGACTACCTGAAGTACTTCGCCTACGATGTCAACACTAAGCGCGAAATTGTTTCGGGATGGATCTATCAATTGCACACCTCCGTCGGATCAGGCCAGTTCATCTTTAAGAACAGTGCCTTCGAGGAGAACGTCAGGCGTCTTGAGAAGATTGACCCGGGCGACATCTTCCGTGACGAGAAACACAAGTGGGATCATACTATCTTTGGATCGAGTTACGACACCTTAGGCAAGATTATGGCAACTGAAAGTAGCTGTCGTCCCAACGAAGAGGCTCAACATGTGCATACGGTGAAGGAGAAATTCCTTGCCCATATCTACAAGAGCATCGCTAAGGCACAACATTTTGAACAAATTTGAGTAAGGAGGAAAGATTATGGCAAACAAAGCATTAGTAATTGACGTACAGGACCGTTCAAAACTCAACGGTGCGCTTGAGCAATGGCAGACCATAGGCAACATGCAAGCCTTTACTCGCGACATCGAAACACCGAGCGTGGAAGAAAACGCCGACAAGAGCGCCATTGTTTCGGGTATACCTACCGTATATGCACGAGCCAACATGTTCTCGATGGCACTAAGCTATACCGGCGACTCGATGGCGAATGTCTCCGCAGGCATGAACCAATACTACGACGAGTTAGTCGACGAATGGTTCGGCCTTATTGCCTGCATCGCCTTGGATTCGGGCAAACTGCAAATCAAGCGTGTCGAGTTGGGCTATTCCGACAATGGAACGCTTGGCACAACCAACAACCTTTACGAAGCCAAGGGAGCTTTCGGCAACATGCTCTTCGAGCGCAAACCCCTCTGGACGGAACAAACGCAAGAAAAAGGGGAAAGGAATCCCTTCATCAATATCATCAAGTACAACAACCAAGTGGTTGGCGGCACTTCGCCTGAGTGCTTGCTCTTCACTTCGCCTTCTTACTCCATCACTCCTGACCCGCGCTATGCCCCGCAAGGCAAGTTTCGCGACCCGGTGAAATACGGCAACGTCAGCGAAAAAGATTGGTTGGCCCTGTATGCCTATGTGAAGAACCTCATTGAGAAGCTGAACAGGGAGTTCACTATCTATTTCCAAAACTTGGACGATAGCCTGAGACCGAGTTTCGGTGGCATCTCCTCGCGTCTCGCCCTATGGCTCGACGAGATTAGGAACCAAATTGATGATGTGGAAAAGGCCACGGCCAACCCTGTCGCAGGTTTCACCTCTCCCTTTAGCCTCATCTTCAACTATTCTGACGATATGTATGGCATCAACGGTGCCATCAGCAATAACCCGCATGATGGCTACTATACGCGCTTCAAGGCGGAAGAGCTGCTGTTGCCTCGTGGCAGTGAGATTGCCCGCATCATCCTCACGCCACAGGCTGTCAAAAACTACTCACAACTGCCCGTGCAATTGTTGGAAGCCAGCATCAAGGGTAGCGAGAGCAACGAGAAGGCCTATTTCGCCATCCCGTTGAGCAGCGTGGGCATGAAGATCTTCGGGTCCAGCATCTCCGCCTTGATTGGCCAGCAATACAGCCAAGAGATTCGTTCGTCAATGACGGCGGAGTTCGACCCCAGTCGGAAAGACAACAACCTGACCGTCTATCTGACCATCAACAGCATGGAAGGCAGCACACGCAACATCGTCGCAGTCTACACCGCCAAAAGCGACCGTGTAGTGCAGAATTCCGACATCCTCATTTGGCCCAACTTCATCTCGAAGCAATGGAACAAGTATTTCATGTATTCCGAGATGCCACACGCCGCCAACTCCATCAGCTTCAATGCGATTCCCTTCGTTGGCGAACTGACCGACGGCAAGTTCCTGCCCCTATGCGGCGAAGATAACAACCCGTTGTATCTCACTGGTGACAAGGAAATCCTTAAGGGCAAGGGCATCGACTCAACCCTGCTCGTCACTTCCGACCACCGCGTGGCGGCCATACCTTACAAATATGAGATTTATCAGTCGAACAAACCATTCTCGGGCCTGAAACTCGTCAGTGGCCTCGATAGGGAAGGTAAGGAGAAGGTGGCGGGCTTCCTGCTCATCCGCTATGCCCAAGGCAATGATGACTCAAAGCTGCCAAAGAACCTGATGAACACCACCATCAACTTCAAGCCCAGGGGCGTACTTCTCGGTTTCGACTTCGGAAGCACCAACAGCTCGGTGGCCTACTACGACCCGAACGACACCGACGACACCAAGGGCAAAGGCCTCGTGTTCAAAAACCGCCGTATCTCACTGTTTGGCGCCGACGACGGTTTGGGGAGATACCAACCCAAAGATTTCTTCTTCTTCTCAAAGAAAGAAACACGGTCGAATGCCTTGAAGAGCGTCCTCACCTTGCACGATTCAAGCCGCTTGCCGGATGACAGGGAGATGTGGCGCGAAAGGGCAGTGTCGGGTGGTATGCCTTGCTTCTTGAGCAACTTGCCCATCAAGTCGGTCACTTCAAACACCATCAGCCTTGACTTTGGGAACAACATCGAAGCCAACCTTATCAACAACATGAAGTGGAGCGACTCGCCGATAGAGAAGGCTTACAAGACCGCCTACTTGCGTACATTGCTGATTATGGTGTATGCTGAGTTGTTCGACAAAGGTCTCAAACCCGAGAGTCTGAACTGGTCGTATCCATCCACCATGGAATGGAGCATGGTGAGTAACCATTATGGCCCTATTTGGCAAAACTTGAGCGGCACCAATGTTTCTCCTATCCTCGAACACGGCAATCAGGTTCCGCTAAGGGTGACTGATATTGCCAACCAAGTCAATGTTTTGGACGGCGGTGATGACCCGTTTATCATGGACTCGAAGGCTAATCCGAGCGGCCAGCCGACGATTGCCAATGACGATCCATTTGCCATGGCAGGTGATCCATTCTCGGAGAATGGCAATCAGAAAG
>CALFIT010000125.1 GCA_937877465.1 uncultured Bacteroidales bacterium
ATTAAAATTTCAGCGAAATGAAAAACAGTAAACTTACCCTTGCCATCCTCGCGATTGTTGTGGCGACCCTTGTTTCGGTCGTCGTGGTGTCATGCAAAAAAGACATTGAAACCGCCATGAACCAAACTAATTGTACAGCCCCACAATCCTTTGATTACCGACGAATTGAAGACGAGGTTTCTTACTTTACAGATTTCAAAAAGAGAATGAAGGATAAGGAAAACGCAACTTTCAATCTCGACGATGCTGCCTGGCATCTAGCGTGTCTGGCCAACATGAGCTTTTGCAACATCAATGTAAAATACGATGATTTCCTGTTTGACACGATAGGCATGCAGGTTGATACTGAGGATGGCTCCATGATGATGTCTGAAATTGGAGTCGCTTATGACCAAATGTGCACCAAAATAAAAGAATTCAAGAATGGTTTTGACCATTGCGACCAGAATTTATATTACATTAATGTATCCATTAACAACAATGGTATTGCCAAAATCGTTCTAGTGTCTTCTATCACCACGGGAGCAAAATACTTGTCAGATCATCCCTGGTATTTTTCGGACCTGTTCGAAGCTACATACGTGTGTTATGAGTATTTTAGCGAAGATTCGGTCTATTACTGGGATGGTTTGGGGGCAACTGAACTTGCTCGAGTTCTCAACATCTTCGAACATCACGAGAATGGAACTGGACCTAATGGAGCTGTATGTTATTTCCCTACACGAAACCATACTTTTGACTATACCAATACATTCGACCCGTATAGTTCTGGATATTATTATATTAATGAGTCCAGGGTTTTTGCAAAAAAATATCGTGATGCTTGTACGTACGCTTTAGATCCTTTTGAGATGTGTTATTGCCTTGATTCGTATCTCGGCTTAGGCTACGACTACATCAATGACAACTTATATGATCATGAATATCCCGTGTGTTGGGCTATTGTTCCCCAAACCATCCATCTTTATCCTTATTCTTATTGGACCTATTACCATCAACTATTAGTCGAATACGGGCGTCCCATCACGATTCCGAATCCAAATAGCTAAAAATACCGTTCGAGGGTGTGTCAAAACTAAGAAAATCGCCATTTTTAATGCGAAAAAACGCTTGTTTTTGAAACAATCATTATCTTTGTCACGAAAAAAAACTACCATGAAAGATAAAACATACACAAAGGGGATTGCAAATCCCAACGCTCGCAATACCATTAGCAGCCAACGCCAAAAAGCATTCATCATGAAAAGAGCTATTCTCTCCATCGTATTTGCATTCGCAGTCATCGCCTCATCGGCGCAAGACGCTTATTCGCTCTTGTTCCAACACAAAGAAGGGCATATCTTGAGCAAGTACAACATCTTGCAGCAGCGAGACGGAGACTTCGTCGTCAACTCCTACGTCTCTGAAGACCTTGGCAACTACATGAGCGCCCCGTTGGGGTACATGCTCTATAAAATTTCGGCGGAGACCCTCACCATAACCGACTCGCTGTTCGTAGCGGACACGTTACAGCGCGTCTACCTCTTGGCCCGCGACCCGATTGGCGAGGGCAACATCAGGGCCACCCTCAAGTACCACGAGGATTCCGACAGCACCTTCCTCCACCTGCAACGTTTCCCCGACAACGACCTCCATGCCATTCCCGGACAGGACATTGTGACATCCGTATGCGAAGGCCTCGTATACGGAGGTGACGGCTGCTCCTTGTTCGACTGTAGGGGAGACCTCATCCTGAGATACTTCAAGATGATGGACGACGAGACTTTCGACGAATACATCGTTCGTTTCGGCCCCGACGGTTCGACGAAATACCATGCACTCTTCCAGGGAAACGGCGAAGGGACTGGCAGGATGCTCGAAGTGTACAAGGAAGCGCCTCTGCAATACTACATGTTCAAAGAAACCAATGACGACATTCGCCCCAACCTCTCTGTCGTCGTGACCGATACCCTCTTCCATAAAAACACGACAATCCTCAACAATATCTTGAGGGAGCAAGTCATCAACCCGTATTGCACCATGTACGAGTATCTCAAGTTTGAAAACATGTCGACGGAAGGCGAAGTGATACCCGTTGGAGGAAACGACGTGCTGGTGGCCGCCCCTTACCAGCAAGACACAAACTTCTATCCCTGGACCGCCACTTACGGCGTTGCCGTGGCAAAGTACGACCTGCGCACCATGCAACTGAAAGATTATATCGTGTTCGGCGAGAACAACTACAACAGCCCCGAATGCATGGGACTCAAGATGATGCCCGACGGCACGGTTTACTTCGCCTACAAGAGGAAGAAGTATGAGCCTAACATCAACATCGTGAAGATGGATGCCAACTTGAACGTGGAATGGAACCGCTTCTACAAAACGGGGGACATCTATATGTACGGGACCTTAGGACTTTCCACCGTGTGCGACGACAGCGAGGGGAATGAGAACGGTATAGCTTGGCTGTGGATGGCGACCAAAGGGGAAGGCAACGACAAGAGAGGATGGGTACACTTCTACATCAGCCACGACGGCACGGTGGGCACAAACGAGACGGGCATCGAAGTCCGCCCCTACGCCTTC
>CALFIT010000126.1 GCA_937877465.1 uncultured Bacteroidales bacterium
GTGGGGACGCTAGGCAGCACGCTCTCGATTTGCGAGCTGACTTCGCTCTTCGGGGTGCCTTCCTTGGAGCTCTTCGGCAGGGTGATGCTCGAAATCAGGCAGAGCACGACCAACACGCCGGCCATCGTCCATGTGGCTTTTTCAAGGAAATCGGTCGTCTGACGCACGCCCATCATCTGGTTGGCACCACCGAAATTGGACACCAAACCACCGCCTTTTGAGTTCTGAACCAAAACGATTAATCCTAATAACACACTGACAATCAGGATTAAAATTACTACTAATGTGTACATTTTTGTTTATTTAATTGTTTAACTTTCTTTGCTTTCTTCCAAGCGTTCAATTTGGGCTGCAAAATAACGACTTTTTTCTGGATATTTCAAGCCTAATTTTTCATAAATTGATATTGCCTTCTCGACATACCCCTGTTTTTCGTATATTTTGGCCAAGGTTTCGCTGACGATGTTCTCTTGGTCGATGATGCTGTTTTGCGCCACCGAGATGGGGTTGTAGAACTCGGCCTTGGGTCGCGAGATGCTCGGATTTTCAATGATAAACTTGTCAATCAATTCTTTACGCGACAACTTCTTCGGTTTGGGCTGTTCGGTTTCCTTGCGCTTCTTTTCCTCTTCGAGTTCCTTCAAGCGGTTGGCGATGATGGCTTTCAACTCTTCGAGCGACTTGCGTTTTTCTTCGAGCAGGGCCATCTCGGCGGAGAGTTCCTCGTGGCTGCCGCTGAGGTCGATTTCGGGGATGATGAACACCTTTTCGCGGATGATGCCGATAGTTTGTTCCTCTTTCGCGTCGATGGGCTTGATGGACGAGAAGACGTTGTCGGCGGGTGCGATTTCATCGGGCAAGGCGGGTGTCTCAGGCTCGCTTTCCCGGCGATGGCGGGCTATCAGGGTGAACAGCCGCAGCTTGTCGCGGTTGGGCATGAGGACGGCGGCGCGACGCAACTGCCCGTCGTAACGGTCGTCGTCGGCATTCTGGTAGGCAACGGCCAAAAGGGTTTGCCCGATGGCGAAATAGGGATAATCCGCCACGAGTTGCTCCACATCGCTAATGGCTTCGTCTTTCAACCTCTCGGGCTGTGTCATGTATCCTATCAGTTGCTTGCTGTCCATAACTACCAGTTTACCAATGCTTTGTTGAAAATGTCTTCCACCAATTGCTCGATGATGGTGCTGGTCAGCGACTCTTGCACCGAGTTGAGGTCTTGGTCGCTGGGGTAGTCTTCATAGCGCGAGAAGCTTTGCTCGAAGTCTTTGGTTTCGTCGATGCGGTTGCTGAACCTGACATTCACTTTGATGGTGAGTCGGTTCATGGCGGCGGTCTGTCCCGAAGTGATGGCCACGGGCACGGTGTTGTAGTCGGTGATTTCGCCCTCAAAGGCAATGTCGCCGCCGCTTTCCACCATGTCCAACGTGGTTTGGTTGGTCATCGCGTCGCGCAAGGCGTTGGTGAAGTTGTTGCTCAGCGTCGGGTTGACCAATTGGGCGTGGTTGGGGAAATACTCCACCGAAACGGTCTTGGCCTCGGCGGGAATCGATGCGCCCGAGAAGCTATAGATGCCGCAGCCCTGGCAAACGAAGGCCAAAGCCAACACGAGAACCGCTATCTTCGCCTTCGTCTTCATAGGTCGATGCCGTATTCGTTGATTTTCCTGTAAAGGGTGCGTTCGCTGATGCCCAAGGCCTTGGCCGCGTCTTTGCGCTTGCCGCGATGTGTCTCCAATGCCTTGATAATCATCTCTTTCTCGTGTTCCTCCAAAGAAAAGCTGTTGCTCGTTGAGCCTGACGAAACAATGCCATAATGGGTTTCCTCGGCAGGAACGAACTCGGCAAACTCCTGCTCGGCCATCTCCGGCTCGTCGTGACTCACGCGGGTCACCACCGTGTCGCCGATTTGCGTGACGGGCGTTGGCGGGATGTAGGTCGGCTCCATCGGGCGACCGCTTGTCATGTTGTTGACTTGCGCCCGCAGCTCGGCGATGTCTTTCTTCATGTCGAAAAGGACGCGGTAGAGCAGGTCGCGCTCCGACATTCCATCGGGCGTGTCCTCGCGAGGCAGCAGCATGGGCAGGTTGCTCTGCACGCGGTTGGGCAGGTATTTGGCCAAGGTCTCCGCCGTGATGTTGCGCTCGGTCTCCATGATGGAGATCTGCTCCGTGACGTTCTTCAGTTGGCGCACGTTGCCGTCCCAGCGGTAGCTTTCCAACATCCTGACGGCTTCGGCGTCCAAGGTGATGGGCGGGATGTGGTTGCGCTCGGCGAAGTCGGCGGCAAACTTGCGGAACAGCAGCGGGATGTCGGCCTTCCTCTCGCGCAAGGCGGGGATGTGGATGGGGATGGTGTTCAACCTATAATATAAATCCTCGCGGAAACGGCCTTTCTCGATGGCCAAGGGCAAATCGACGTTGGTGGCGGCCACGATCCTGACGTCGGTCTTCATCACCTTGTTGCCGCCCACGCGGATGTATTCGCCGTTTTCGAGCACGCGCAACAGGCGGGCTTGGGTGGAGAGGGGCAGTTCGCCCACCTCGTCCAAGAACAAGGTGCCTTTGTCGGCAATCTCGAAGTAGCCCTTGCGCTCGTTAACGGCTCCCGTGAACGAGCCTTTTTCGTGGCCAAACAGTTCAGAGTCAATCGTTCCCTCTGGGATGGCGCCACAGTTGACGGCGAAATACTGGCCGTGCTTGCGGGCGCTGTTTTGGTGGATGATCTTCGGAAACACGTCCTTGCCCGTGCCGCTCTCGCCGGTGATGAGCACGGTGAGGTCGGTGGCGGCCACTTGCGCGGCGATGCCGATGGCGCGGTCCAACTCAGGGTCGGTGCCGATGATGCCGAAGGTCCGTTTTATTGCTTGTACGTCCATTTCTTTCAGTTTTCAGTTTTCAGTTATTCAGTTGTTCAGTTTTCAGTTTAGGGAACTCCTAACTGCAAACTGCAAACTGCCAACTGGAAACTATCTCAACACAGCATTCAGTTCTTTTTCCATCGCGCCTTGTATCTTCGCCATCGTCTTCTCGATTACCTTGTCGGTGAGGGTGGTAGTGGGCGACATCAGCACGAAGCTCATCGCATATTGTTTCTTGCCTTCCGGGATCTTCTCGCCTTCATACACGTCGAAGAGGCTCATCGATTGCAGGATCTTGTTCTCCGCGCCCATGGCCACTTTCTTCACCTCGTCGAAGGTGACGCTCTTGTCGAAAATCATGGCGAGGTCACGGCGCACGGCGGGGAACTTCGACAGCGGCTCGAAATGCACTTCCTTGGCCTTGGCCAAGCATTGCATCATCAGCGTCCAGTTGAAGGTGGCGTAAAACACGTCTTTCTTCACGTCGAAGTGCTTCAAGGTTTTCTTGCTGAGCTTGCCGAGGGTGACAATCTCTTGTCCGCCAATGCAATAGGTGGTCGCGTAGTCGAAATGCGGCTGGTTGGCTTCCTTGGCTTCGAGGGCGTTGAAGTCGAACTTGAAGTGGTTGAGCACGCCCATGACGTATTCCTTCAGGTCGAAGTAATCGACGGCCTTGGCTTGGTTGCTCCACAGCTCGGCTTGCTTGTTGCCGGTGAGGAAGAGGTCGAGGCAAGTGTGCTCGCTGTAAGGCTTGAGCGGCTTGGTTTCGTCGCCAACTTTCGCTGCGTCAAAGAAATAGACGCTGCCAAACTCGAAGAACTTCATGTCGCTGACCTTGCGGTTTTGGTTGAAGGCGATACTTTCCAATCCGCCCCAAAGCAGGGTCTGGCGCATCACGTTGAGGTCGCTGCTGAGCGGGTTGATGATCTTCACGTTCTTCGCAGGGTCGAAGGCGGGGAAGGCCTCGCTGTAGGCGGCCTTGGTGAGCGAGTTGTTCATGATCTCGTAGAAGCCGTTGGCCACGAGCATGTCGCTGATTTTCTGCTGCATCTTGTCGGCATCGGGCTTTGCGGCGCGACTGACCGAGGCGTGGATGCGGCTCGGAATCTCGATGTTGTCGTAGCCGTAGATGCGCAGGATTTCTTCCACCACGTCGGCGGGACGGGTCACATCGACCTTGCTGGTATGCACATCGACGACCACATGCTTGTCGTCTTGCTCTACGACTTGACATTCAAGGCTCTTCAGTATGTTGACGGCTTGGGTTGGGTCGATGACCTTGCCGGCCATCTTGTTCAGGTAGTCGAACTTCAAGTCAACGCGGGCAGGGGTGAAGTCGCCGTTCTTCACGTCCTTGATTTCGGACGAAACCGTTCCGCCGGCCAACTCCTTTATTAATAAGGCGGCGCGTTTTAGGGCGTAAATCGTGATGTTGGGGTCGGCACCACGCTCGTAGCGGAACGAGGCGTCGGTTTGCAGGCCGTGGAACTTGGCCGTCTTGCGGATGCTGGTGGGGTTGAAGTAGGCGCTTTCGAGGAAGACGTTGGTGGTCTCCATCGTCACGCCCGACTGCTGTCCGCCAAACACGCCCGCGATGCACATGGGCGCTTCGGCGTTGCAAATCATCAGGTTGGTGGCGGCCAACTTGCGCTCCACGCCGTCCAAGGTGACGAAAGGCGTGTCCTTGGGCAGGCATTTCACCACCACCTTCTTGCCCGCAATCTTGTCGGCGTCGAAGGCGTGCATGGGTTGGCCCACTTCCATCAGCACGTAGTTGGTGATATCGACGATGTTGTTGATGCTGCGGATGCCGACGGCGGCTAAGCGGTTCTTGAGCCAGGCCGGCGACTCGCCCACTTTCACGCCGCTGACGGTCACGCCCGAATAGCGCGGACAGGCTTGCGTGTCCTCCACGACCACTTCGATGTCGTTGTCGTGGTTTTCCACCTTGAAGTCGTCCACCGAGGGACGGATGAGGTGGTATTTCGTGGTGTTTTCGCGCTGGTTGAGGGCGGCCACAAGGTCGCGGGCCGAGCCAATGTGTGAGGTGGCGTCGCTGCGGTTGGCGGTGAGTCCGATTTCAAGCGTATAGTCCTCTTCCACAGGGAAGTAGAACGCGGCGGGACGGCCCACTTCGTAGTCGTCGGGCAGCACCATGATGCCGTCGTGCGAAGTGCCGAGTTGCAGCTCGTCCTCGGCGCAAATCATGCCTTCGCTGACTTCGCCACGGATTTTGCCTTTCTTGATGGTGATGTGTTCGTCGCCAATCCAAAGCTCGGTGCCAATGGTGGCCACGAGCACCTTTTGGCCTGCCGCCACGTTGGGCGCGCCGCACACGATGTGGAGCGGTTCCTCGCCGCCCACATCGACGGTGGTGATGTGCAGGTGGTCGGAGTTGGGGTGGTCGATGCAGGTGAGCACCTTGCCGACGACGACGCCACGTAGGGCACCTTTCACCGACTCAAAACGTTCCAAGTCTTCCACTTCGAGGCCCGTCGAGGTCAATATCTCGCCGACCTTCTCGGCCGGATAGTCGCAGTTGACGTATTGTTTCAACCAGTTGTAGGAGATTTTCATTTTATTTGTATTTGTTTAATTTTCAATTTATTGTCGCATTAGTGTCACATCATTGTCGCAAACTGCGTCCTCGCAGTTTGACCAAACTTGTTTCCAATCTTGGCGTGGAACTGCGTGACGCAGTTCCCGACATTGTTACAAGGCTGCAAAAATACGAAAATCTGACAAAATGTCACGGATATTTCTCCCTAAAAAGAAAAAATGCTTAAAACAAATCGGAATGCGTCCCTGTATTGAGCATTAAAAGCGTAAGTTGGGTGTCGTTTTGTCTCCTTGGTTTATCTTTCGAACCGCAAAGATACACATTAATTTGGAATTGGGCTATTGTTTCTTCTAATTTGGTCGTTTTTGAAAAAAAATCAAAAATTCCAACAAAAATATATCGTAATTCGATAAATAGTTGTATTTTTGCAGCGTCAT
>CALFIT010000127.1 GCA_937877465.1 uncultured Bacteroidales bacterium
AGTGTTTTGTGATTAAAATCAATTGTTCTTCAAAGATTTAACCGGATTCATCCGTGCGATGCGCCAACTGCTCACGCCAATCACGAGGGCCACAATGGCCAACACAATCGCCACCGCGCCGACGAAATAGAGCGGCGACAAATTGATGCGAAAGGCGAATTGCTCAATCCACTTGCGGGCCACGAAGTACGCACCCACCGCACCTACGACAGCGGCCACCAGCGACAGCTTCAGCACCTCGCCGACGAACATCCTGACGATTTCGCCCGACATCGCGCCGTGCACCTTGCGCAAGGCGATTTCCTTGCTGCGGCGATTGGCCTCGTCGCTGACATAGCCAACCAAGCCGATGAGCGAAATAAGCAAGGCGAACAACGCCCCGACCAAGATGGTGTTGCGCATCTTGCGGCTGTCGGCATACAGGGCGCGCACCTCGGCGGCATACGACTTCACTTCCAATTCCTCATCTTTCGCCACCTCGTTCACGGCATACTGGATTTTCTGCATCGTATTGCCGTTGGCATGGTTCACCTTTACGAGCAAGTTCCAGAATCTCTTTGGCTTGCCGTTGCCGTTATAGCCGTAAAAGTAGCAACTCGGTTTCATGTTCGGGTCGAGGGCGCTGCCGATGCGGATGTTGCGGTAAACGCCCGACACCGTCAAAGGCTCCTCGCGCCATTCGTCCTCGCCGACCTGCTTGGTGTTGTGGCCACTGACATACACCTGTTTTCCAATCGGGCCGTCGCTCCAATCCTCAATCTTGCCCATCTCTTCCATAAACGTCTCGCTGATGGCAATCTCGGCCGTGTCGCTCGGCGCATGACCCATAACGAACGGTATTTCAAGCAAGTCGAAATAGCCTTCAGTGGTCGAGAAGCAGTCGGCAAGATAGAGCAGAACCGTTCTTTCGGGCATCTGAAGCGACACGTTTCCCTCGGCGCCAACGTATGGCATCAACATGCATCCTTCCACACTTTGCACCTCGGGCAGCGACCTCAACTTGTCGAAAATCAGGGTCTGCGTGTTGATTTTGGTATTACGCACATTGATATAATACAAGTCCTTGTAGTTATAGCCCGTTTTCTCACTCGCCATGTGTTCGTATTGCCCCGTCACGACGAGCAACATTGCCACAATAAACACATTCACAGCCACTTGCAGACTCAGCAAGAAGAGTTTCCAATGGCGCATATTGAAGGTGAAATTGCGGATGGCCTGCCAAACGGGGACACGGGTGTAGAGCACTCCCGGCACGATGACGGAAAGCACGAAAATCAGCGCAACGACCGCCACGATGACGCGGATGCTCGGCCCGATGAGCGTAGTGGTGAACGAGGTACCCAACAGGTTGAGCGCCAGATTGTTGCCCGCAAGGATGAGCAAGGCCGCCAACACCAAAGCCAGTCCGATATGGATTGCCGCTTCTTTGGCGAGCATCGCATAGATTTCGCGAGCGCCCGCGCCATAGCATTTGCGGATGCCAATTTCCTTCGAGCGTTTCACCATCGACGAAAGCACCACGAGAATGTAGTTCATCATGCTGATAAACAGCAGCAGGAAAGCCACAATGGAAAGGACGACGATGGTGTTGTGTACGTCAGGGTCGGAAGAGTGCAGCTTGTCGAATGGCACCAAAACATAACGAATCTGTAGATTGTCGGCCTTCATCTTTTCCAAATCCTGGTGCGTGGCTTGCATCTTGTGGATGGCTTCGTCGAGCGAATGGGGGTCAATGCCTTTTTGTAGCTTGACAAAACTGGTGTAACGCTCGTTGCCCATCCAGTTTTCGAGGCTCTTTTTACTCATCCAATTGATGGAATACACCACATCAAACAAAAGCGTTCCGTTGACGGGCATATCGTCGAAGACGGCCTCCACCAAATAGACATCATTGTCGCCCTCCACGCCGACCGTCTTTCCGAGACAGGCCTCAACACCGCCCAAATTCTCAGCGAAAGAGCGCGAGATGGCGATGTGTTCCTTCGACACCAGAGCCTTGTCGATGTCGCCCGCAAGGATGGGGATGGAGAACACCTTGAAGAAGCACGAATCGGCCATAATGGCCGCTCCTTCGAAAACGACTTGGCCTTCCTCGTCGGTGTAATTGTTTTTGTTCCAAGTCTGGTCCACGATGCGCGTGGCTTCCTCCACGCCCGGCACTTCGGCCTTGAAGCCCGGAGCCACTGCCCCACTGACGCGCGGGAACTCGCCCACTTGCTCGTCGGTCAGCGTTTCCAACTTGATGCTATAGATGCGGTCCACATCCTTGTAGAAGCTGTCGTAAGAAAGCTCGAAGCACACCTTGGCGATCAGCACGATGCCGATGGCGAGACCTATGCCCAACGATAGGATTTTGATGAGTTTGTCGGCTATTCTGTTCATATTGTTGATTGTTTGATTGTTTAACTGTTGTTTGGTCACAAAACCTACAAAACTGTCAAAACCTTTTTCTTGGTTAGGGAAAGCGGCCAACCGGCCCGCTTTCCGGCGGCAACGCGGTTGCGTGCCGCCTCTCGCTTTTCATTGGACTTGAACATTGTTTTGCAGGTTTTGAGTGTTTTGTGATTAAAAT
>CALFIT010000128.1 GCA_937877465.1 uncultured Bacteroidales bacterium
CCTCAAATCACCTGAGCCATACATGTCGGCATAAAGCACCTTGCAGTGTCCGCTGAGCGCGACATCGCCCGAACCGGTCATTTTCACACGGATAGTGTCGTAATCCACCGACATGCGCACATCGCCAGAGCTGAGATCCCAAATCGCAAGGTTCCCGCCCGTCATCGTTCCTTGTCCAATGACATCGCCCGAACCGGTGACGTAAACGCTTTCAAGTTGCCGGACAGCAACCTGATAGTCGTCCGATCCCATAAGAACCACCGCACCGTCAGCCATTTCATAATTAGAAACAAGCTCGTTGTCGCGGGTCAGGGAGAACCCGTCGGTCACCTGCTGGATGCGCACGTCGCCCGAACCGCACACTTTGACCGATTTCACCTCTGGTTTTCCTTTTTTGCGAAGGCTTTTGCCAAAAGGATAGTTGAAATTCTTTTCATACTGTTCGCCCCACTTCTCCATTTTGCGGCCCCATTCTTCCATGTCTTTCCCAAATTCCTCGCCCCATTGCTCCATGTCTTTCTCAAAGGCTTTCCAATCTATGGAATCGGAAAGATGCTGGAGGCCCATGCCCAACTCGCGCATCCTCTCAGCAAATTGCTCTTGGAGTTGCGACATTTCAGCCATTCGGCTCTTCATAATGCTATCCGTTTTGGGATCGACCGGTTTGGGGTCATTCACTTGCGCCCTCGCCGTTCCGAAGGCCAGCAGCAGCATGGCTGCCAAAAACATTCTTGTTTTCATTGTATTGGTGTTTAAGTTGTTGGTCGTATTACATTAAACTCAACCGTAATACGGAGAAACGGGGAAAAAGTTACAGCTTCACTCAAAAAAAGCAAAAAAATGGCAGTCGCGCTCGGCGGTGAGGGTGTCGCCTTCGGTCAGTTCCAGCTTCACATATACCTTTTCCAAGTCGGCAGTTTGCAAACATTCGCCCAGACCTTCAACGACAAATTTCCGGTTCTCGTTGGCATTCAGATCCACTTTCAGTTTCCGCTCAAACAACGTATGGTTGTCGAAGTCGCGCACTGCCACAGACAGCGTGCCGTCAATGCTTCGCATCAAGTCGGAGGTGACGAAAACGCCGTAGTCCTTCCGGTCGAGCGAGAGCAACACTGGCGCGTAAAGGGTCTTAAGCCGCTCGTGGAACACCTTGGGGTTGCCGTAATAGTCGATGGACGACCACGACGTGACGGGCCAAGCGTCGTTGAGTTGCCAATAGAGTGTGCCCATATTATAAGGTTTCGCCGTGCGGTGCGCCTCGATGGCGACCTCCATGCCGTAGGCCTGCGAGAGTTGGCTCAGATGCACATATTCCTCAAAATCCTTGGGATTGGCATTGGGGAAATACCGTTGGATGAAGTCGTCGATTTGGCGGGTGCCACGCGGGTGTTTCTGGTGCGCCGCAATCACCTCGGCATCCTTGCCCAAAGCCTCGCCTTGCGCGATTTTCAGCAACGTGGAGTAATCGGGATAGCTTTGGTAGCCGTATTCGCTGTTGAAACGGCCCACCTTCTCGCGATAGACCTCGTAGGGCAGTTCGCCCCACCAAACGCCCCAATAATGCACATCGCCTTCAGTAAGGCTTCCGGGACGGCCCCAGCCTTTCGACGGCGAACTCGGCCAATAGGGTCGCGTGCCGTCAAATTTCGCAACAGCCTGTGGCAGAATATCTTCAAAGAGTCGGTCATAGCCCGCTTTGATGGCTTTGTCGTCTTCTTCGCTCCAACCTAGTGACTGTTGCCAGCCCCAGTTGTAGTAGCCTTCCGAAATCTCGTTGCCGCCGCACCATAAAGCCAACGAGGGATGGCTTGCCAAGCGCTTCACCTGCTCCTCCGCTTCGATTCTTGCATTTTCGAGGAAAGCCTCGTCGTAGGGGTACATCGTGCCGGCATACATAAAGTCTTGCCAAACCAAAATGCCTAACGAGTCACAGATGTTGAAGAAATCATCCGAAGGATAGATGCCACCGCCCCACACGCGCAACATGTTAAAATGAGCGTCTTTGGCTTGACGTAGCAGACGTAGCGTATTCTCGGCATTGATCCAAGTCTCAATCATCTCCTCCGGCACATAGTTGGCACCTTTGGCATACATCGGCACGCCATTCACCTTGAAATAGAACGCCCGCCCGATGCTGTCAGGCTCATCGACCATCTCTAAGGTTTTAATACCCGACTTGAACTTTTTGGAATCCAGTACTTTGCCATCCTTTTTCAAACGAACCTCAAAGTCGTACAAAGATTGTTCGCCCATCTCGTTGGGCCACCACAATTCTGGATTTAAGATTTCAAATTCAAAGATTTCAGACTGGAAGCCGCTATCCAAATGAACATTTTCCTCGCTGTATTTCTCACCATTGACATAAATTTCCACTAAATAATTTCCACCTGCCCTACTTTCCATATCAAGGCGAAAACGCATCGTAGCCACCTCGTTATCAATATTTTCCGTTACGACATAAGCATTTTGCAATTTCGCATTCGACCAACCAATCAATTGCACCTGTTTCCAAATGCCCACGTTCTTGTATTTTGGCGCCCAGTCCCAGCCATGCTGGTAAGGTGCCTTGCGCGAGACGGCGTATTTTTCGGGTAGTCGGGGCTGATGTTGCTCATACAGAGCCAATTGTGTACTGTCATAACGCGGGAAATGCACTTCCAAAAGGTTGTCTTTCTTTTTCAGCAAGTCTTTCACATCGTGTTTCCAAGCGCGAAATTGGTTGTTGGCGAAAAACAGTTTTTCACCGTTCAATTTCACTTCGGCGTAGGTGTCGATGCCGTCAAATTCCAGCTCAACCACCTGTTTTTCAAGCAAATCCTTGTCCGCATCGAAATGCAGGGTGTAATCCCAAGGATGGTCGGAAATCCACAAAAGGTCGTTTTCCACCGTGCCGAGGTAGGGATGCGGGATGAGGCCGTTTTC
>CALFIT010000129.1 GCA_937877465.1 uncultured Bacteroidales bacterium
ACCATCCCATCAACATCTTCCACCCCGAAGGAGCGTATCTGAAAGGGCTGATGCTTATCGTGGAATAAGGATTGTTGAATGCTGAATGCTGGATGCGGAATGGAAAAAGCTTAATGGCTTTTTTCATTCCGCATTCTTGTTTTATCTACCACCAAGGAACGAGCCGGGCTTGAGCGGATGCTTGGCCTTTTGGCGCGAGGCCGACTTGGAAGGCGTTGCGCTGAGGCGCTTCATGTAGGCTGTCTCAAAATACACCCTGTTGTCCTCGTCCATGCCGTAGTTGTTCTTATAGACAAAAGAATCGTCGGTCAGGTCGGAGATGCTCATCATATAGGTGCGGGCATAGCTCATGTTCATGTAGAGAATCGCCTCGTCCTTGTCGTAGGAATAGGTGAAGGGATAGACCAATGTCGTGTCGGAGCATTGGATGTAGATGGTGTCGCCATCCACAACCCTAGGAAGCGAATCGATGTCGTTGTCGCGCATCTCACCCGTCTTGTCTTTCTTGAAGACCAACTGGATGCCATTGTCGATGTCGGTCGGATCGTAGACATAGGTCTCTGTTTCCATCGAACCTTGGATGGGATTGCCGGCATAGTCGGTGTTATAGTTCTCGTAAATAATCTTTTCGACGCCCCAAGTGCCGACGAACATCCGGTAATCGTCTTTTCCGCAAGAGGTGAACGCCAACATCGTCATCAGCAAGGCTGCGATTAGAGTCAATTTTTTCATTTCTCTGTTATTTTATTGTTAATCAATTCGTTTCAAGAAAAATCGTTCAAAGAACGGCTCAGGCTCCGAGAAGTGGTTGATCCACGATGACACGATGGTGGAGTCGGTCAGCTGCTCGATGTCCATGTCGGCACTCGTGGCATCCGAGAAAATGGAGATGATCCACGAAGTGTTGTAGATGGTAAGCACTTGGTTTGTGGCATTATAGTCGTATTCACAATTGAACTTCTTGATCAAGGCGGGACTGTCGTTGAGCAGCAATTTGCCCGATCCGTTGGCATAGAAATACACCTCATAGCCGTGGCCTTCGCCCACTTCATAATATAAGGTGTCCCACTTCTCAACGCCCAAACTGTCGATGCGGCAGCTGACATATTCCTCGCAGCCCCAATGCCCAAGGAGGGGACAATCCGCATACTTGTCATGCTTGCAGGACGACAGGGCCAGCATTACGACCAAAGCCGCCATGGCCCAAAAACCGGTTCGATGCTTCTTTTCCATAGTTGTTTTCGTTGCAAAAATAGGATTTATTCAAATATCGCGCCAAAATTTCTATTTTTGTGGCCTAAAATCTTTTTCATGATGACCCGCAAGCCATACCTTATACTATTAATGGTCGCCTTCTGCGGTTTTGCGAAAGCCCAGGACACCCTCACGGTGATGCAATACAACCTGCTGGAATACGGCAACTACCAAAGCGGTTTCGCCGACTGCTACGAGACCAACAACAACACGCAACGCAAGGACGAATGCATCCGCGCCATTGTGGACTATGTGAAGCCCGACATCTTCACCGTATGCGAGTTTGGCGCCACGCAAGCCCTGCAATCCGACTTCGTCAGGCACAACCTCAACATCAACGGGGCCGACTATTGGCAGACCGACGACATCATCAACTACGCCGGCAGCAACATCATCAACCACATCTTCTACGACTCGCGCAAGATGGGCCTGAAACGGCACGTCGCCCTGCGCACCACCCCCCGCGACACCGATTTCTACGAGCTTTACCTGAAAACGCCCGGCTTGGCCATCGGCGACACCGTCAAACTCATCTGCATCGTGGCCCATCCCAAGGCGGGACAAGGCTACGAGAGCCAACGCCGCGCCCTGATGCAACAAGCCATGGATTACGTCAACCAAAACTATCCTACCGACAATGTGCTGATTATGGGCGACTTCAACATGTATAGCGCCAACGAGAGCGGCTATAGGCTGCTTACCCAGACTTATAGCAATCCTAACATCTGCTTCATGGACCCGTTGGCGAGCGTGGGCGGCGTGGGCGAATGGAACAACAACAGCCAATACGCCCGATTCCACACGCAGTCGACACGAAGCTATTCCGACGAATGTTTCTCAAGCGGCGGCCTCGACGACCGCTTCGACTTCATCCTCATGGCCGACGAAATCGCATTCAGCTACGACCACCTGCGTTATGTGCAAGGCTCATACAAGGCCATCGGTAACGACGGTCGCCACTTCAACCAAAGCATCGACCAAAACGGCAACGACGCGGTTTCGGTTGAACTTGCCGAGGCCCTGTTTGACGCCTCCGACCACCTCCCCGTGACGATGAAGATCGCCGTGAATGCGCATTTGGGCGTGGCCGACGACAGCGAGCCGACCTTGCAGGCCACCGTGTCGCCCAATCCGGCCTCGCAACAAGCCACGGTGCGTTTCTACAACCCCACGGACGGCGAAGTCCGTTGCGAGCTTTATTCGTTGCAAGGCCAACCGATGGCCCGCCAATCGGCTTGGTGCCATGCCGGTTACCAACAGCTCAACCTCCCGCTTCAAGAAGTGAGCCGAGGCTTCTATCTGCTGCGCATCAGCCATTCGACTGGCTGGGAGCAGACGCTGAAAGTGGTGAAAAACTGACAAATTACCGTATACAGCCCCGTAAACAGGTTTTTTTGATGACAATTAATGCGGCTGCCACAATGTGACAGCCTTACATTCATTCCCCAACCTTCACCCGCATTCCATCCGAATACGCGCTGAACTCCGGCGCATACTGGCATTGGATCAAGGCGTAGCCGTTGTTGAGATGGCCTTCCTTGGTGACGAACATGCTGTACTCCAACTGATGCACGCCCTTGGGCAGACGCTCGATAAAGAACTCCATGTCGGTGTCGGTGTTCGACTGATAATAGCTCATGCGGTCGTTGTACTCGTAATGCGAAATCTGCTCAATCGGCTCGAAACCGGCGGCGCGGAGGTCTTTGACGAAGACGAAACTCATGTCCTGCTGGCTCTCGAAGGTAATCTTCACGGTGAGTTTGTCGCCGACTTTCAAAGTCTGGCTGCTGACGGGAACGAGTTTCTTGCCGTTGCCATCGACGGTTTCCACAAACAGTTCGCGCTTGATGGTGAAGCCCGACTCATCGCTCTTCACCTCGTCAATCGGGACGAAATACTGGCGGAACAGACCACCCCAGACCAAGTGGTTGGTCGGGTTGTTGACGGTGAGCTGACGCATCTCTTGGGTCACTTCGTTGGCGTTCCAACGGCGTTGGATGAAGCCCGTGCCGGCCACGCCACCTTCGGTATTAATCGGTGTTTCGCCGAAACGCAGGGTGACATCCTTGCCCTCGGCAAACCAGTCGCTGCCGCGCATCAGCAGGGCGTAGCAGGCATCGGCGGTGGAGGCTGAGTTCTCCCACATCGTGGTCTGCTTTTGGGTGAGCAGCCACACGCGCAGTTGGTCGAGCATCGCCTCGTCCTTGTCGATTTCGGCGTAGGCCGCCATGATGTTGGCATGGGTGGCGATATGCGACTCAAATGAGAAGTATTTCTTCGGCCAGTACATCCCGATTTGCTCGTTCTTCTGGGCACATTCCGTAAACGACTGGATCATCAGCTTGGCGGTCTTCTCGTTGCCCGAGCGGTAGAGCAGCACCGCGCCCTTCGAGCGTTGGTTGAAGTTGAACGAAGTCCACTCTTTGTCTAAGCTGCCCAAGTAATATTTCTTGGCCGTGACAAAGTCCTTGTCGGAGTTCTGTTCCTTGAAGAAACTCAAGGCGTAGAGTTCGGCCAAAGTAGTGGAGCCGATGGGCCAGTCCTTGCCTTTGCTGTGGGCTTTCATGTAGCGGTAGGTCTCGGCCACGTCGTATTCGAGGTAACGCACGGCCTTGTCGCAGATGCTTTGGGCGGTGTTTTGGTCGGCCTTGCTCAGCGACGACCACGCGCCCATCTGCTGCAACTTGCCGAAGCCGGCAAGGATGTAGGTCGAGATGTAGGGACTTTCGGGCATGCCGTCTATCCACGACCAGCCGCCGTTGTGTTTCTGCTTCTGCTGGATGAGGTTCAAGGCACGGGTCTGCTGTCCTCGCAAATTGTTGATTTCAAAGAGGTTGGCAATGCGGCTACGTTGCTCGGTCTCGCTCTTGGCTTCGAGCACCCACGGCGTTTCTTGCAGCATGATGGCCTTCAGGTCTTGGTCCTTCTCGAGTTGCGAGAGCAGGGCATCGGGCGTCTCGATTTGCCATTTCTTGATGTAAGCCAAGAGGTTCGGGATGTGGTCGGCGATGTAGGACGAAAGTGTGTTGGCGTAGAACACATAGAAGGCGGTCTCGGCGCGGTCGGTGCTGACGTTGGCCAAGTAAGGCAGGGCTTGCACGGCGTACCACACGGGGTTGGTGCTGAAGTTTAAGGTGAGGCTGTAGTCGCGCTCGTGATTGCCGTTGTCCCTTGGCGGAGATTGCGGGTCTTCGCCCGCAATGACGCTGCCAAGGGGAACGTCAAAGACTTGCTCGGTCTCGGCTTTCACGGTGATGGGCAGGGTCTGCGTCATGAAGATCTCGCTGCTCAGCACGGGCAGCAGGTGCTGCTCGGCATCGCTGAACTCGCCCGCGTAGGCCGTGAAGCGGAAGGCCAAAAGGCTGAGGTCATATTGCCCCTTCACCTTCCAGCGCACTTCCTTGCTCCTGCCGGGTTGGATTTGTTCCATCTGAATGGTGACATCGGAGACAATCAAATTGAGCGGTTGCATCGTGGCGGCGTCGAAGATTTCGAGTTTCGCCTTCGGGGTGACGGCCTCGTCGCCCGTGTTGATGACGTTGGCCACAAACCACAGCTCGTCGTTGTCGTACATGTAGCGCGGCATGTCGGCCATGATCATCACGGGCTTGGAG
>CALFIT010000130.1 GCA_937877465.1 uncultured Bacteroidales bacterium
TTTACCACGGCAGGGTTGGCACAGGCCTTGGGCATCTCAGCCAAGGGTGTGGAGAAGCAACTTGCCAATCTAAAGCGAGAAGGCTTGCTTCGCCGTATCGGCCCCGACAAAGGAGGCCATTGGGAGGTCGTTGATTTGTAAAAACAAAACGCCCAAGAATCACATCTCGGGCGTTTTATAATTTTTTAAGTTCTTATCCGCGAAACTCCTGCAATGCTGTAGAATCACGCGAATTATTCCCTCACGAATCCCCATATCGCATGAACATCAACATCCAAGCCTGTATATTCGGCGGGATAGAGGAAATCGATGGACATGTCCGTATCGGTCAAGGTTTGGATGGTACCCGTCGCGTCGTGTAGCTCCTCGACACCGTCGACTACTAAATGGGTGGCGTCTTTCAGGATGACTTTATTGCCTTCCAAGGTAATATGGCCGGCACTCTCTTCATTGCCATCCGCAATCACCGTCCCGTCCTTCCTGAATTCCAAGATGTGTCCGACAATTGCAAACCCATAAAGCTCCGTCATACCTGGTTCATTAAGAGGCTCGCCGTTGACGGCGAGAGCGACCTCGGTGATTTTCCATTTCCCATAGATTTGGGGTTGTTTGTTGCAGGATGTCATCGCTGCCATGGTTGCCGCCACCAGCAGCAAGGCCATGATTTTCAGTGTGTTTTTCATTGTTTTGTGTTTTTATTTGTTATTATTCTATTCGTTTCGGTTTGTAGGGCTGTCACACCGTGGCAGCCGCTGTGGGTTTTCCATGTGCGGCTGCCGTAATACGACAGCCCTACAGAGCCGCGATTAACGAATCACAAATTTCTGTGTCATATCGCCCACGGCGATGAAATACATGCCCTGCGGCAAATTGGATACATCAATCTGTTGGGTTTCTGCGGTGATGCTACCCGTGAGGACAGTTTGACCCATGAGATTGATAATGCGGTAGGTTTGGGTCGGTAGAGATGGTGTGCACACTGTCTCTACAACGAGAACACCATGGGTGGGGTTTGGATAAACAGACAATGTTTCTGAACCTGTCGAAGAGCCATTCTCCTCGATGCCATGGTGATATTTTTCATACATGGCATCGCAGTCCTCACTGCCATATTTGAACACCAGTTCATCCTCGCGCCAATAGCAGCGCATGCCTTCCACACGGTAGCCTTTGCCACGGGTCATCAGCCTTTCGGGGAAGAAACTGGTAAGATGGCCGATGCCGCACACAATAATGCCGCTGAAGAGGTCTTCATCGTCGGTCACCTGCATCATCCTGAACAGTTTTCCATCGTATTCGTACAACTCCACCGCGTCGACATGCATGGTGATGCTCTGTGAGCCCACACTGATCTCCCATTCATCGCCTTCCTCGGCGCCGAAATTGTAAAGCGTCGTAAACTCCTGCAAATCCTTGTTCCACCAATACACCACACCGTCTTCTTCATAAAGGTATTCGCGGGTTACCTCTTGATGTTCAGCCTTGTCATAAAGCGTATTGGTGCGGATAATGACAACCACTTCCTTATGGTTGATGGTCGTGTCGGCGGCATATTCCAGATGCTGGTAGGTGATGCTGCCGTTCTCGTTCTGGATTTCGTAGTACCATTCCGTTTCGTTAAAACCCACCAAGCCACTACTGCAATCTTCTGTGATGTTGGTAAACTCGTTCCAGCCTTCGGCATTTTGATAGGCCTCCAGAGTGCCGCAAGGAACAACGATGGACAAATCATCGGGAAAATGCCAGGCACCTTGGGTGGTCATACGTCTCAATTCAGGTGGAGTCATGGCTTTGATTACCAATGAATCCAACTCCGTATCTTGAAATGCTGGTTCGGCAATATAGTTGATGGAATCGCCCAAGACAATGCAATCGAGCTGATTACAGGAACGGAAAGTCATTAAATCGATTCGTTGCACCAAATCGGGAACGACCAAGATTCCTGAAAGGCTTGTGCAATCGGCAAATGCCTGTCCTCCAAGGGTTCTCAAACTAACTGGCAGTTCAACGTGTGTGAGGCTGCTACATTTTGAGAATGCGCCAATGCCAATCTCCGTGACACCCTCAGGTATGTTGATTTCTGACAGGCTTGTACATTCACTAAAGGAACTTCCGTCAACAGCTGTCATGCTTTCAGGTAGATGAACGCTTCGCAAGTTGCTGCACATAGCAAAACTCGACTTCTCTATTCGTGTCCACCCTTCAGGGATGTCAAGTTCGGTAAGGCTAGTGCAACCCTGAAACACATAGCCTTTGTCGGGATTGTTTTGAAAAACAATGTGATGAGGGAGCACCAATTCCTCGATTCCGGTACACCATTCAAAAGCCGCCATACCCACACTGATATTTTCGGGAATGGTTACCATACCTTGAATGCCACTGCAACCACTAAACGCAAAGCTTCCTATGGATGTCAAAGAATCGTTTATCGTCAAGCCAGTCAAGCCACTGCACCCTTGGAAAGCATAGGATAAGACGGCTTTCAATCCATCCGGCAATACAAGGTCGCCCGTGAGACGCGTGCAGCCAGCAAAGCAACGTGGTCCAATAGTATCCAACGATTGCGAAAGGACAAGATGGTCGAAGCAGTCGGCAAAAGTCGAGACGGGTTCGGGCATATTCAAGTAACCAGGATAGATGGAATTGCCTACCTCGACCACAGAGTTAGGTAGCACCAGATCACCCGAGAAGCCCATGCAGTTGGCAAAAGCGTTGTATTTGATTCGAACCACGGTTTCGGGAAAAACGAGTGCTCCAGTAAGGCCTGTACAATTCATGAATGCCGTTTCGCGAATCTCCAACAATCCATCATGCATCATCAGCCCCGTAAGTCCAGAACAATTGTAGAAGGCCTGTTCTCCGATAATCTGTACTGATTCGGGGATAACAAGGTCGCCCATCAATTCGCTACAAAAACGAAATGCAAGACTACCTATCTCCGTCACCGTGTAAGTCACGCCCTCATAAGTCACCCAACTAGGAATGTCAAGTTCGCCTTGGGCGTTTTCGCCATCAACATGGCCATCAAGGCTCACGCATGGCGGATCGGTGCTGATAATGGTGTAAAGCAGATCCCCTGATTGGAAATCATAGGCCAAGGCTTGCACGGCAAAGCCAGCCAAAATCGCTAAGGTAAAGAATAACTTTTTCATTGCTTTAAGTATTTGATTGTTAATTGTTTGATTTCTGTTTTTATTGCTTTCAGCCTTCAGCCATCAGCTTTCAGCAGCGGTCAGACCAAGCTGATGGCTGACTGCTGATAGCTGTTAGCTTATACTGCATTCACGATTTCCTCAAAAGTCCGTGTATCGTCCACGAGGTTCATCTTCATTTGCTTGATGCGGGTCTTGCGGCGGTAGTACGACTCGGTTTGGGTGTCCAAGAGGATGGAAATCACTTGGTTGGAGAAGCCGTTCTTGGAGAGGCAACAGATGCGCACGTCCCACTTGCCGAGTTTGGGGTAGAGCGCGAGGAGACGCTGCGAGAAGACGTCGTACACCAAGTCGGTCAGACTAATGAAGTCGGCCCAGTCGTCGTCGCTGAGGGCGAAGCTCATCGTGTCGGCGGTCACCTGCTCGCCAAGAGCCTGTGCGGTGGCATACACCTTGTTGCGCGAGAGGATCTTGTTGGTCATCAGCAGTTCCTTTTGCGAGAGTGTCTGACGGTCGCGGCGGAGGTCGTCGTTGGTGCGGATGAGGTTCTCCATGTCGCTCACCAACTCGTGGATACGGTTCTGGTCGCGCTCCACTTGGTTGCGAAACTGAGCCACGGCCATTTTGTGGTCGCTCACTTTCTTCCTCACAATCAGCACGATGACGAGCAAGGCAATCACCGCCACGGCGATGATGAGCCACAGTTTGAGGCTGCGGTTGCGGAGCAGGCTCTCCATCTCGCTCTTTTGGGCTTTCAGCTCATAGGCCGCCTTGAGGCGTTGCAGGTTGTCGGAGGCGTGCTCTTGGTCGCTCTGCATCATGTATTGCGTGAAGAGGTCTTGGTATTCCATGGCCTGCGCAAGGTCGCCCTCGTTGTAGGCGATGGCGTAAAGCGTCTGATAGACCGACATCTTTAGTCCGGCCCGCTCGCTGCGCAAGGCGGCGTGAAGATAGGTCTTCGCCGAGGCGTAGTCGTCGGTGTAGTAGCACAGCACGCCCATCGTCATGTTGGCGATGTCGGTGTTGTTGTCGTCGAGGCTGCCGTCCATGGCGCGACTGACGCACTCGATGGCCTTCGGGAAGTTGCCCACGGGCAGATAGTAGTCGCGACCCATTTCCAAGAATAGGTCGCATTGCATGGCCGTGTCGTTCAGCGCATTGGCGATTTGGAAGGCCGAGTCGTAGCATTGCTTGGCCACGGCGAACTGCTCCATCGCGTTGGCTGCCCTACCGCCGTTGCGCCATGCCGTCATCATCCCGACCGAGTCCGCCACCTGACGGAAACACCCGACGGCTTCGCGGTGCATCGTGAGGGCGTCGTCGAAGAGGCCGTGCTTGTTGTACATCGCGCCGAGGTTGTCCTTAAGTTGGCCTTCCAACAGGAGGTTCTCGGCAGTCGGCTCGCAGCCCTGCAACAGCTGCAAGGCTTGCAGGAAGCACTCTGCGGCCTCCTCCGAGAGGCGTTGTTCGCGCAACTCGACACCATTATTATACAAGG